>JARGOZ010000156.1 GCA_029213025.1 Verrucomicrobiales bacterium | reverse complement strand
AGGCTCCTGTTATCGTCAAGGATGAGGCTCCTGTTATCGTCAAGGATGAGGCTCCTGTTATCGTCAAGGATGAGGCTCCTGTTATCGTCAAGGATGAGGCTCCGGTTATCGTCAAGGATGAAGCTCCTGTTACCGTCGAAGATGAAGCTCCGTTTACCGTCGAAGATGAATCTCCTGTTACCGTCGAAGATGAAGCTCCGGTTATCGTCGAAGATGAAGCTCCGGTTATCGTCGAGGATGAAGCTCCTGTTACCGTCGAAGATGAAGCTCCGTTTACCGTCGAAGATGAAGCTCCGGTTACCGTCGAGGATGAAGCTCCGGTTACCGTCGAGGATGAAGCTCCTGTAATCGTCAAGGATGAAGCTCCTGTAATCGTCGAAAATGAAGATTCCGCAATCGTCAGGGATGTGGCACCAATTATCACCGAAGACGAAAGACCCGTCATCGCCAAGGACGAATTGCCTGTTGCCGGGGAAAGGGAAGCAACGGCAAGCTCAGAGTTGGAAACTCCTGTCATCGCTGAAGATACACCTCCTGAAATCGTTGCAGAAAAGGCGATAGTTCCTGATGAACCTGTCAACTCCACCAGGGAAACTCAGCATGTCGATGAAGAGAAAGAAAAAGTCACCATAGAGAGGAAAACGATAACTCCTCCGGCCAGGGTATTGGAAAAGGAGACTTTGGCGCAGAGTGACGCTCCACTGGATTTATCCTGCCCCGCCTGTGAAAAAGCCCTCTGTTTTCAAAGAGCTCACGTAGGCATTGAAGGCGCCTGCGTATACTGCAGCACACCGATCGTCGCTACGGAACTCGCTAACAGAGACGTGGTCATCGTCGAAATCGCTGCTGAAAGCGGGGCTGTCGAATCAGCCGGAAAGGAAGAGAAACCGGAGGCGGAATTGGCAGTCTCCGTTTCAGAAATCCAAGTCGTCGAGGAAGAAATCGCACATGACGTTCCCGCAGAAGCCCCCCCTGAACCAGATTCAGATGAAGTTTCGTCAGATACTCTTCCTATTAATATCGAAAGCCTTTTCTCCTCATCGGATCAAACTCCGAACACTGCCTCAACAGTAGAAACGAAATCAACAGAGGAGGCTATTCTGGAAAGCAGTGATGAAGACACCCCTTTCGTAGGAATCGAAAGCCTATTCAACGATACACCGGATGAATCTCAAGACGAGGGAATCACCGATGAATTTGTTGTAGATAACAACGAAACTGCGGAGATTAGTAGCGAGGAGAATGAAGAGGATAGTAGAAGCGAATCACTCGCTCTGAGTTGTCCAACTTGCCATGCTGACCTGCTGATTGATCACTCTCAAATTGGAATTGAAGGAGCTTGCGTGGAATGTGACACCCCGATTATTGCCCACAAGTTTGACAACGGTGAAGTAGCTGTGGTCCGGGTTGGCAAGACGGAAGACGAAGTTCCCGACTCAGAAGTGGAATGCGAGTTACTGCTCGACGACGAGCCCGAAATTCAGGAAGAGAAGCAGGAAATCTTTATCGATCCGGTCGCTGAGGTAACCTTTTCTTCAAAGTCTGACTTTGAAGACGAGATATCCGAAAATCAGGAGGAACCTCCACCTTTATTCGAAAACCTGTTTGGTGAAAAAGATGCTCCTGCTGAAGAAACAGATGCGGCAGTTGAGCAAGAGCACGACATAGAAAGTTCCGTGCCTCTCTGGAAACTGGATGAACCGGTGATGAAGACTCTGAATCCGACGACAACCCGTCGCCTTTTTCCGGAGGCACCGGTGCGAACCTTTTCGCTAACATTCCAGTTCAAAATTCTCTTTTTACACCGCTGGAAAAGCCCCTCAACATCCCATTTCCGGAGACAGATGATATCGAGCCGGAACCTGTCGGTGAGGAACCCGATAATTCCAGCGCCGCTCCCTTCGGCGATATAACTGCACCATGGGACAAAGATTCTTCCGAAGAAAAGAATACCGAAGAACCTGAATCCAAACAACCTTTCGGTGAATTTGATTCTCCATGGACCGTTTCCGAAAAAAAATCCGAAACAACTCCTCCACCCCTTCCGGAAGATCCGATTGGACAGACTCTGTCACCCTGGGATGACCCGGAAGACGAACCCGGCAGCGACGAAAAAAAAAAGGAATTAGCGTTAGGTGATTTCCCTGCGCCACGGAACGAGTCCAAACCTGTAAATTCTGATTCAGATAAAAAAGATGAATTGGATCTGAGCGAGGGTTCGACTGACTCCGAGAGTCACTCACTCTTCGACGCAGACTCTCCTTTTCACTCAACTGCCAGGTTTCCAGCGGCCAACTCCTTTACCCGCTCCGAAGACGATTCGTTCTCGATCAGCGACCCGTTCGCCGACAGTTCGCCCGACAAAAATACTGCATCCGTCCCCAAATCATCTTCACCGCAGATCGCCGACTCCGACACATTCTCAGGATCATTGAACCTGTCCGGATCATCCAGCCCAAAGTCGAACAAAAAATTAAGTAATACCATTATCATTCTGCTCCTCATCGCGATCGGAACGGTGTCCGGAGCAAGTATTGCAGCGTTCTTTGTTCCGGTTGATGACTATGTAGGAAAAGCGAAAGTCTTCGCATCGGAAAAAAGTCAGCCAAATCAGAATTCAACTAAGTAATCCTTTCCACTTCACCTGCTAAACCAATTCCGATGAACCCAGCGGCACATGACCCGGATCAGAAAATGCTTCTGCCTTGCCCGTCCTGCAAGCATCCGCTACGCCTCGCCTATCAGCATCTCGGACTAAAAGGAAACTGCATCTCCTGCGGTGCCGGAATCATGGGCGCAGAAACCTCGCCGGGGAAATTTGAAGCTGTCTTCACGCCCCCCCGACCTCCGGGCAACGAACCCGTTACCCCGGAAGCCGAAGTCGTTTCTCCAAAAAACGAAGAAACACCCGGGAGAAGCGCCCACTCGATTCCGCCAAACACGGGAAACGAAAACCCAATCTTCCCCGATCCTTCGGCAACCGCAACATCAGTAACGCCATCGCCTTTTGGCCCGAATCCGCCACACAGCCCGCCAATCCCGCAGGACGTTAAGACTTCGGAATCCGCAGCCGCCCCTTCTCCATGGGGATTTAGTGAGGCTATAGCGAAAAAAGAACATCCCGAACACGACACCAAACCCCCGCCGCAGCAAACCGAAGAACCGCCAGCTTCGCCTGCCCCGGCTGTAGATGTTCAAGGACCTTTCCACCAAAAACAGGATCAACCCAACCAGTTTGCCCATCCGGCCACGCCTTTCATGGCTCCTACTTCCCCGGAGGGGGGATCCACTGAAAAAACCGAGTTAAACAAAGCAGCCCCGGAACCGGCCAGCCCGTTCCAGGGTGAAAAAACTCCGCCGGAATCACAGGCTTCCTCACCATTTACCAATTCTGATCAATCAAATTCATTGCCCGTGGCCGAATCACCTTTCAGCACCGGGGAGGACACGGCTTCGGCAGCAACTCCTTCTGAAATCGGTGCTGCCAAGCCCCCGTTTATACCGGTAAACAACTCAGTCGGCACTGCAGTGTCTGAAAGTACAGCGCAATCGCCCTTTTCTCCCGATCAATTCAGCGCCGATGCTGAACCTACACCTGAACCGTCCCCGGCAGTTTCTCCACAACCAGTGATGAAGACGCCGTTCGATTTCGATGTATCCGAGGGAGAAACTTCGACCGACACTCTGAAAAACTTCCTCACAGATGACACACCGGTTGCAACGAAATCTCTGGAGAAAATCCTGTTTGAGCCGGATCAGGATTTGCCGGAAGATTCACCCGGCGATTCTGAAGAACCCGGCACGGCGACTGACAATGAACCGGAACCGGTCATTTTATCAGACATCAAACTGAAAAGTTCGGTCTCATCGAGAAGCAGGCGGGGCACAATTGGAATATTCACGATTCTGTTCGCCATTTCGCTGTTTTTTGGCTTCGCCATGTTCGTGTGGACACCGCCGGCGAAGAAAAAACAGATCAGAATCCAACTTTCCGAGTGGCTTGCCCCTGGAACCGTATTACTGGAGAAACTTCCTTTCGGACCGAAACCTGAATCCGCTGATTCGAGTAAAAATCCCGAACCTGCCCAGATGCCGCTCCAGAGGGCCACCCATGCCACCGCCTCCCCGGCTCTTCCCTAGAAGTAGGAAAGTGAACTGGCTGTGGTTTCGATTTCCGCCTCACCGTCAATCAACTCACCAATCGGATCCCACCTGGCGGAAAGCAAAGCATCGCGCGCCGAATCCGGGATGTGGACCGTGCAATTTTCGTTACCGTAGAAGACCCGGCACTTTTCCACATCGACCTTAATTTCAATGGACGGATCGGCTGCGATAGCCGCCGCAATTTTCTCAATATCGCCACCGGTAGCAGCCACGCAGGGGATACCCAGAGTACAACAGTTCCCGAAGAATATCTCCGCGAAGCTTTGCGCGATTACCGCCCGGAATCCGGCCCGATAAATGGCTTGAGGAGCGTGTTCCCTTGAGCTGCCACAGCCAAAATTGATTCCTGAGAGAAGAATGCTGGCTCCGGCAAACTTTTCGTCGTTCAGCGGATGGTCAACCACGTTGTCATTTGCATCGTGGCGCACATCGTAGAAGAGATAATCACCCAGTCCATCAAAAGTGACACACTTCATAAACCGCGCCGGTATAATGCGGTCGGTATCAATGTCCGATCCCGGTACGTAGACTCCGGTTCCAGCGACTTCGGTGATTTTTTCCAATGCCATGGTGTTATCTCTTACACATTCCACGGAACTCAAGAGGAAATCGATTTGTTTCGATTAAACAGGGTACAGTGGGAGGCCAAACAGGGTACAATGAGAAGCAACTAAATAGACACTCGATAACGAGTGTTTCGCCAAATAATTGGAACTTTCTCACGTTTCAAGTGATGAAGACGAAGTGTCGCTTGAGTCACCGGGCAGATTGGGGTAGTTATGTCTTCTTATTGATCAAGGTTTCGTGATTATGGAAAACAGGTTCTTATTGAAAATATTGTCCGTCATTTTTGCTGCACTCTCCGTGTCGCTGTTTGCTCAATCAGCACCGACTCAATTAAACAGTCTGAAAGCTGTAGTAAACGGGGAACCCATAACACAGGTAGACCTGAACGAGGCCGTCCGAACCCAGGTCCAGATCTATTTGATGAAAACCAAGGGCATGGTGTCCGCCTCCGAGGCAGAGGGTGAAATCCGCAAAATCGAAGAAAGTGCGTTGAATGATTTGATCGACAGGAAATTGATTTTGAGCGAATTCAAAACGATGGGCGGCAAGATCCAGCCCAAGTTCGTAGACGAAGCTGTGGACCGCTTCGTCAAGAGTCGATTCAATGGCGACCGCGAGAAATTTATGGAGCAGCTTTCCAGTCAGGGAATCACTCTCAATCAGTTCCGGGACGTGCAGCAGGACCAAATCGCCATTCAGGCACTGCAGGCGCGACATGCGGCCCGACCCGGCTCCGAATTGAGTTTTCCTCACGAAAGGAAAAAGATGTATGACGAAATCAAAAATGAGTACGCTTCAGAGGGCAAACTCAAATTACGGATGCTTTCCGTCCTGAAAATCACGCCTAACAGCAGCATGGCGGATCAGGAAAAACTGATCAAATCAATCCGGAACGAAATTTTGAATGGAGCCAGTTTCAGCAGTATGGCAAAAAAATATTCCGGAGACAGTTTCGCTGACAAAGGCGGGTATGTCGGGGTAGTGGGAAGTTCGACATTGAACGAAAGACTCACTTCAATTGCCTACAGCCTGCCAAGCAGGAAAGTGTCCGAAGTGATTGATGACGGCCCGTCGTGGAGACTCATGTATGTTGATGGCAGAACCGGTCAGTCGGTTCCCAGCCAGAAAGATCTCGCCGATGAGATCGAAAAGCGCCTTGCCATCAAAAAGAGGCAGGCAAGCATGGACAGCTGGTTGAAAAAGCTCCGGCGCGACGCCAATGTCAGGATCTACTAATTTTTCCGCGTATGTCCACCATCCTGAAACGCTTTGAGATTTGGCTCCTGTTGCTCATTGTCGTTGCAGGTATCTGGTGGGCTTTTGATGCGGAACCCGTCTCGCGAACTGGAAATGTAGCTGCAAATAATCCAGCGGCGACCGCAACTAACACGGGAGAAACCCCGGAAGATGCCGGCCTCTTGGAAATTCGGAATGTCTATGTCACCCCGGGCAACGAAGGCAGCATCATAGAGCTTACACTTTTCGGACGATCCGGAACTGACGAGCCGGTTTCACTCGGGGAGGATAATCTCGAACTTCTCACCAGTGACGGCGAAGGTGTTCATCGCTTTTTCCTGCCGTTTGATCCGAATCCAATGCTTTCCCCTGACGAAAAATCCCTCATCACCCTGAAATACTGGCTGAAGAATCCAGTCGATGTTCTCTGGCTGACATACCGGGATCAAACTGTAAAAGTCGAGCTTCCATCAGCCACTATTTGATCCCGCATGGCAATCCAGTCGGCAGAGTTCCTTCTGATTAATAACAATAATACCCGGACGAAATTCGCTCTGTCCACTCGACAGGAACTTCTCGAACACCGGGCCATCGAAACGACAGACGTGTCAGAGGAATCCGTTGCCGGAATTACGGAAAACTGGCAGTACGAAAAGGTAATCCTCGCCTCTGTAGTGCCATCGAACATTCCTGTTTTGGTAAAATCACAAGCCGGACGCCCCTGTATCAGAGTGAATCACGAAATTGAACTGGGCATCATGATCGATTTTCCCAGTCCTGAAAGTGTGGGGGCTGATCGACTGGCCAATGCAGCGGCTGTCGCCGGAGATGTTGACAAAAAACCGCTAATCGTGGTCGATTTCGGCACTGCAGTGACTTTTGATATTGTCGATACAAGACCTGCGTACGTGGGCGGAGTGATCGCTCCGGGACTCGAGTCCATGACAAGATATCTCCACGAGAGAACCGCCCTCCTTCCCCGGATTGAGATTAAAAAGCCTGATTCTGCGATCGGGAAATCAACCGAACAAGCTATGTTATCCGGAGCTTTCCACGGCTATCGCGGACTGGTCATAGAAATTATCAATCAAATTGGAGCGGAACTCGGCTCGCGGGCGAAAGTTGTTGCCACCGGCGGATATGCTGATTTGATATCGCGCAATCTTTCTGCCATCGAAAGTGTGGATCCGTTTTTAACCATGCAGGGGCTGCGAAAGATAGCGAACTTGAATTTTCCAATATGAGCGAAATACCAACTCTGGGCATCGACTTCGGCGGGACATCCGTAAAGATCGCTGCTGTCGAAGGCGCCGACCTCGTCAGTGAATTAGTACGGATTCCTACACAGGAACACGACGGACCCACTCCTCTTATTGAAGAGATCAGTAAAAAAGTGGCAGAACTGCGTGCAAAAATTCCGGGAATTGCCGCCGTTGGAATCGGCGTTCCCGGTGCTATCGATTTTGAAAAAGGTATCACCTACAATCTTACCAATGTGAGAGGGTGGACCAATGTTCCTCTCCGGGACATCGTTCAGGAAAAAGTTCAGTTGCCCACTGTACTTGAAAATGATGCCAACTGTATGGCCTATGCAGAATTTAAACACGGGGCCGGAAAAGGGTATCAAAACATCATTTGTGTAACGTTAGGCACCGGAGTCGGTGGAGGCCTGATTCTCAACGGAAATCTTTATCGCGGCAGCCGCTACGCTGCCGGGGAAATCGGCCAGATGAGTGTTGATCTGTACGGTGTCGACGGTCCTTACGGAAACCGAGGAGCTCTCGAAAGGTATATCGGAAACCGGCAAATTGGCGAAATGGCAGCACAAAAATACTACGACGCCGGGGAGGATGCTCCGGCCGACCTGTCTCCTGAAAACCTTTGCAAACTGGCCAATGACGGCGACCAGGTCGCCGTTGCAGTTTGGGATAAAGTAGCAACCTACCTCGGAGCCTGTTTGATGAGCACCATTTACCTGCTCAACCCGGATGCGATTGTCATCGGGGGCGGTGTTGCGCACGCCGGCGATATTCTATTTGTTCCGCTGCGCGAGAAGCTGAAAAACTCCCTTACCAGAGAATGTTTTGATGAACTGGTGCTCAGCCACGCCCGGTTTGGCAATACGGCGGGGATCATAGGCTGCTCGACAATGGCACGGGAACTCCTCGCGTAACCGCTACTCGAGGCGTTTCATCGAATTGTCAGATCCGAAAGACTCAACAATCGGGCTCAATCCATCGATCCCACTCCCCCACGACAGCACGTTCCTGTCACCTTTGATCGCACCGCCGCCAACAGAACCCAGGATTAGAGTATTTTCATTTCCCGCGACCTCGATCCTCCCAACCGAATCACACTGAATCTGATTCCCGGCACCATCAACAGTCAGCCTGCCGCACCCGCCGGTAATAACGACAACCCCGTTGTTACCGGCGATTTGTACATCGTGCCCGCCGGCATCGATAATCCTGTTAACATTGTCGCCCCTGATTTTGATCGGACCTTCCAGCGGAATTAACTCATCCACGCCGGGTATTGCCTTTTCCCCCGCTTTCTGCACGTCCGGGACATCCTCCATCAAAGTGGCTTCATCATCAATCTCAGGGACCGAAACCGGATCCAGAGCGGGCAATTCCTCCTCTGTCTCGATCTTCTTCTCAACCAGCTCCTGGCGGGTATGAGAATCAGTTTTTTGCTCTTTGCCAACCGAAGCGGTGATCGGTTGCTTTTTCGACTTTGGAGTGGAAGTCGATTTCCGGGGCGAACTCTTTCTCCGGGCCGGATCAACCACTGGTTCTTTGCCGCCTGACCGATTAACCCCATAGTTAGCTTTTGCCAGTGATTTGCAGGAACAACAAAAAATAGAACTCCCGGCAAGGAGAAATAAAAATACAAAAAAACCGGGTTTAACAAAGGACATGACAACCGACCGAACAATCAAAATTTTGGAGGAGAGGAGAGAACAGAATCGCCATTTTTTTACCTGGTAAACCCGGCAAAACGGCAAATCGCTCTTTCCCATTGGTAAAACGACAAACAATCTCCGGATCTTAGGACTGGCGACTGCGAAATCTTTTCAGAGGTGGAACCCACAGACCAAATTTTCAGAGCAAAAATCGATTTTTCGATTTGGCATATTTGGATTTTCGTTTATGATTCTCGCCCTGCGAGACGGGAGACTGTTGAACAGGAAGATTATAAAAAAATAGTTAATATTGGTTAATATTATTTGAAAGTTTAATAATTTTAGCCGACATTACAAGAGTCGCGGGTATAGCTTAGTGGTAAAGCTCCAGCCTTCCAAGCTGGCTACGTGGGTTCGATTCCCACTACCCGCTCCATCTTCATCTCAATTCTTATGAGCAGACTCTTGTCCTACTTTCTAATCGCCTTTTTTACTTTCACCTCATTTTCAACGGCTCAGTCCTGCAAGCTGGAGGCGATCGGTTTACAAGTGAGGATTGAAACAGATCCCGGCACCGTGCTTTACGCACTTGGCGATGCCATTGCCCTGTATCCCCATTGTATGGCGGAATTTATCGAGACAGCCATTACTACGGCCCAACCCGATGATGCGACACTGACGGAGATCATCAAACTGGCGGTCAGTGAATATCCACTGGAAGCAGGCACCATTGCCGAGGCAGCAGTTCTGGCCGCTCCGGAAAAAGTCGATGTAATTCGCACAGCTTTTCTCCCTCCTGAAAAACCGATCATAGCAACTCCGGTACTCGATGAACCGGAGATGAACTCTCCCATTGAAAGTTTTCTATCAAATTACCAGCCGGAGACGACTTCCCCGATTGCCCATACAGAGGCACAGCCCATGGAACAAATTGCAGTTCCGGAAAATCCACAACCCGAAGATGTTGCCCTGGCGGCTCTCAAAGCCATTGACGAATTGATCGCAAAACTAAAAATCAATTCCGGTCAGGACGGGTGCAACGACCACAGCTGCGATTCAAATGTTCCGTCACTTCACAATAACGTGGAAAGCTTCACCTTGAACATCCCGGACAACAGTATCGTGCTCACAACGATCAACGATTCAGATTACCTTGATCGAACCGACGAAAATATTGCGGAACCCTCAGCAGCTCCTTTGACCTTCGAAGACCCGGTGAATCCGGAAGTTTCGCTGGTTGAATATCTCGAAAAGGAGATCAAAACGAAGGTGGAATCGGCTCAGGTAAAAACCAAGAATCAACCTGCTGTCAACTTCACCTCGTCGGTCTATCCGATCCCGTCGCCCGATGCACCCCGCAAAGAATCCCGTCCTATCACGCAGCCACAGATCAAGAGCGCTACGGTTTCTCCCACTCTGCCCCGTATCCGCTGATTATCGCTACACAGGTTGCGCACTGCCTGTACCAGCCTAAGATTGCGCAGTGAAGAAAATACTCGTCGCATCTGATAAATTTAAAGGATCGATGACAGCCGTCGAAGCCTGCATGGCGATTGCGGCGGGAATGGAGGATCACATCGCAGTCACTCAAATTCCTGTTGCCGATGGCGGCGACGGAATGGCATCGACTCTAACATCGGCTCGCAAGGGGAGTTGGATTGAGATTCAGGTTAACAATGCACTCCGAACTCCGGTCACAGCCGGATACGGTCTCATCGATAACGGCAGAACCGCCGTTATTGAAATGGCGGAAGCATCCGGGCTTCACAAAATTGGCGATTCGCCGAAGGATCCATGGCGAGCCACTACTTTCGGAACCGGAGAATTAATACGCGATGCGATCAACCGGGGCGTCCGGAAGATCCTTCTCGGTATCGGCGGGAGTGCCACTAACGATGGTGGAACGGGAATGGCCGAAGCTCTGGGCTTCAGGTTCTTCGGTATCGATGGAATCCCCCTGTCCAATCTCCCTGCCAATCTCGAAAAAGTGGAACGCATCACTCCCCCGGACGACTTCAGTAACTTTCCTGAAATCACAGTCGCTTGTGATGTCACCAATCCACTCCTCGGTCCGGAAGGAGCTACGACGGTCTACGGCCCGCAAAAAGGGATCAACTTCGACGATTTGCCACGACACGAATCCCGACTTCGCCACCTTGTCCGAATCACGGATGGAACCGCGATGGGAACACTTCCGGGATCGGGAGCGGCCGGCGGACTGGGATTTGGTGCTTTGTATTTTTTACACGCAAGCCTGCAACCGGGTTTCGAAATCATTGCCGGGTTTTTACAACTCGAGAAAGCGATTTCGGAAGCCGATCTTATTATCACCGGCGAGGGGAAAATAGACGGGCAATCCCTGCAGGGGAAGGCTCCGACCGGTGTCGCTCAATTGGCGAAAAAATATGGTAAACCGGTTTACGCATTCTGCGGATTACTGGGCGACGGCGATTTCAGTGATACCTTCGACAAAATCTGGCAGATTGATCGTGGCAACTTATCTGTCGAAGAATCGATGAAATGCGGTTTCGATTTGTTGAAGAAAACAGCAGTTTCCGCCGCGCCGGAAATCAGCCGCTCGCTTTAGCGGTTTTCATACACCGGTTCAGCCTGAATTGGCAACGGCTGACGAATCGGTTTTTTCTTTTTTCCGAAAATCTTCTGGCCCAGTTTCTGAAAAGGCCGGCTTTCCATAACCTGCTCTTCAATCACCGCTTCCCGCTGCTGCACCGTCGGAACACCGGGCTCGGGAAATACCTGGACGGCTTCCTGGCCTACCCTGGACCGAACATCTTCGTCGTAACTCATATTCACCGCCTCTTCGTCGCAGTGGACCACAACCGGTTGGATGAAGATCATCAATTCCGAGCGGGTTTTCAATTTTCGGGAATTTTTTGCAGCGTGTCCTATCACCGGAATTCTGCTCAGCACCGGGATCCCGTCTTCATCTTTGGAATCCGACTCGGAAATCAACCCTCCCAGAATAATCGTGGAGCGGTTCGCCACTGACACCGTGGTATTCAACTCCTGCTTTCCGATAATGGGCACATTGTTGTTGCCCACCAGCTGGGAGCCAACGACCCGATCATTAATCTGAACAATATCCAGAGTAACCTCATCATTTTCATTAATTGTCGGAAGTACCTCCAGTTTTAGAACGACCTCTTTAAAATCAATCGTGGTCTGGACCGCCGTAAGGTTATTGGTATCACTTAAACTTTGCACCGGAACCGGCACCTCCTGCCCGCTTGTGATTTCGGCCCGCTTTCCGTTTTGAGTGTAGACCACCGGACGCGACAGCACCTTAAACCGGTTTGTTGTCTCCAGCGCCGTTACAATCGAATCGAGCGAGGAGTTTATGTGCCCGTATAAATTCAAGCCCGCAGCGGGTCCGAATGGCGTGGTTGTGATCATACTCGATAAATCGGCGATATTGTTGTTGGTCACCACATCCGTTCTGCGTCCAAAAAGCCCCCCCGAGATCCCCGATGAGCCGGGGCCATCAAAACGCTGAATGTAATCGATGCCGAATTCCACATCATCGGTCAGTGTCATCTCACCAATTACCGTGGCGAGATAAACCTGAATAGGACGCCTGTCGAGACGGTCAATCATATCAAGCACCACCTGCTGAGCCTCTTTTCCGCCGACAATAATAATCGTGTTGGACTGTCGATCCGCGATAATCCGGGTTTTTCCGACCAACACAGAAATGGGCGCCACTTCGTCGATAGGAAAAGCGATCTGATCCTGTCTGCCTCCCACCACGGTAGTGTCAGTCGTATTGGTTCGGTTCTGGTTGTTCTGCGCGGTATTAGTTCCGGTCAAAGTCGATAGCTGGGAGGATGTCACCGGCGTCGGGCGCGAATCAATTTGGCGTCCGCCCGGGAGTTGTGTTTCGCCGGTGCCGGTATCCTGCAATATGTCTACAATGACTGGAAGAATGTCATTTGCCTTCACATACTGAAGCGGCCGCTCGACAGGAGTTGGCGGTTCCAAAGGCTGATCGAATTCCTGAATCAATTCGAGGACATAGGCTGCGTCAGACGGCGAAGCGACAACCATAATGCGATTCAACCTGTCGTCCGGAATCAATTGAGCCGCAGGCTGATCCGCCGTACCGATTCCGGTAAGCCGGTCGGTTTGCTGTTGCCCCCTTCCCTGTTGAGACTGTCTTTGTTGCTGCTGCTGTTGTTGCTGTTGCTGAGGTTGTGACTGCCCGGATTGAGCCTGCAGTTCCTGCTGTCGCTCGCGTTCTGCCATCCGGGCATCCATCGCCGCCTGAATAATTTGCGCCACAATATTTGCCTCAGCATGTTGAAGAGGAACAAATTCGGTGAGCAACGGAGCCTGATGAATCGGGTGATCAATTATCGAGCGCAACCGAATCAGAGAACGGATAATCGGCGATGTTTCGGTGATTAACAGCCCCTGCGGGGAGGACACCGGTGTCATCTTACCAAAGTCATTAAATGATATGTGGTTTTGAAAAATCGTCGCTGCATCCAACGGCGAAATGTAGTCGAGCGTCATAAAAAAACCGATCAGCGAATCGCCGGTCGGAATTTGGGCGGGATCGGTGTAGATCACAGTTCCTTCGCTGAAAGAAGGGCTTTCTCCCCCCACACGGTCGCCACCTCGCAGGATAGTAACCTTGGTTCCGGCCGGGTCTGAAACCAGAACGTACCCGTTGACCAGGAGAGTCGCCTCGATCAAACGAACCGCCTCATCCCGTGGCACTTCAGAAGGCGTGACAAGGCTGACATTGGGCCCTTCCCGAACCGAAGAGTCTTTCACGATAGGTTTGCCGATCAACTTTTCGTAAATTGCGAGAATATCATCGATCTGATTATCCGGAAACTGGAGGCTAACAGCTTGACCGTTTTCCGGTCCTCCGGGACGGGTACCGCCTCCGAAACGGGGGGCCGGGTTCTGCAACTGACCAAGCGATTCCCACGTCTGAACACCGCAAACCAACAGGAAGACAGCGATCAGGTGTGCAAAATTGTTCCGCGATTGAAATCGCGTCAGGAAATTGTTCATATGCTTCGAGTTGGCGTTAGCGCACCTGTGATATAACACAGGTATTCTCTACAGGTCTCGAATTATGTGTACATTTTTTAAAAAACGCGCCCTGATTTTAGCGCACAATCACCCAATATTAGCGGTTTCTCAAAATATCCACAGAGAACGACGAAGATCCCGGGCTGATTTTTAATACTTTCAAACGATTGAACAGGGTACAGTCCGGGACTTAACAGGGTACAGTCCGGGACTTAACAGGGTACAGTCTAAGCTTTCTTCGATTCTTCCACGACACTAACCACCTCACTGTCTGAAAACCGGGTTTTGATTTTCTGCCCTTTTTTCAAACCGGTGCCGGATAATATCGGATTTCCTGACTCATCCAGCGTCATGGAAAAGCCTCTTTTCAGCGTTTTCTCCGGGCCTATCGCCTGGAGAATCTTCAGACAGTGTTCCAGTTGTTCCCGGCGGCTTACTATCTTTCGCTCTACCCACTCGTGAATGAGATCGCGGGAGCGATGCAGCTTTTCACGGGCCTGTTCGACTTCCCGGTCCGGATTCCAACCAGAGATAATGGCATCGAACCGGTGCATCTTTGAAACACAGTTTTCGAGTCGCCGGTCGAGAATTCCTTCCATTCTTTCAGAGAGAAAATCCATCGATTGGGCCCAGGACTGCAGTTTTCTGGCAGGCTCTCTGGCGTCCAGCTCCCTCTTAAAACTACCCAGCATTCTCCGGTTCTGGCGGATATGCGAATCGGAGGCAGCCTCAAGTCTCTGGCCGAGGACTTCGATCCGATGCAGCAACGTCGCTCCATCCGGCACCGCGGATTCCGCAGCGGCGCTGGGAGTCGGCTCCCTGCGATCAGCGACAAAGTCAGAGATGGTAAAATCAATTTCATGCCCCACACCGGAGATCACCGGAACCGGGCAGTCAAAAATCGCCTGAGCGACGATTTCTTCATTGAAAGCCCACAGATCCTCCATACTGCCACCGCCTCTCGCAACGATTAACGTGTCAACCACGGGCAAACTCTCCGGTTTCGACGAAAGGTAGCGGATCGCCCTCGCAATCTCACCGGCCGCCTCATCCCCTTGAACCCGAACCGGAGCAATCATGAGATGAATCCAGGGGGCCCGGCGGGCCATTACTTTGAGTATATCCTGAATGGCCGCTCCTGTGGGAGATGTCACCACGGCAACTGTGCGCGGAAAGAACGGTATAGGCTTCTTTTTCTCCTGATCAAAGAGACCTGCCGCATGCAGTTTTTTCTTGAGAGCCTCGAACTGCGCCTGCAATTCACCGTCCCCCGTTGTCTGGGCGATTTGCACCACGATCTGGTATTGGCCGCGGGCTTCGTACACGGTTACATCGCCGCAAATTTGAATTTTATGTCCGTTTTGCAGGGAGATCCGGTTGCGCTGGGCTGCTGTGCGAAACATCACACAATTGAGCTGGGCACCGGAATCTTTCAGCGTGAAATAATGGTGTCCCGAGCCGGGGGAACGGAGGTTGCTTACCTCCCCCTCGACCCAAACATTTCGAAACCGCCCCTCAAGAGCGAAACGAATGTCCCGGTTAATCTCCGAGACGGTGTGAACTTTGTCCGGCATCCAGTCTTTTTCGTGGAAGCAACCCTGGCAAGACAGTTAAGAAAATAAAGTTATTTAATGACCCAAATTGTCACTCGGAAAAACTCACGGATTGTCGATGTACCGCTCCCGGCAATCAACGATGGCATCGAGCATGACAACCGCCTCTTCGCGCAGTTCCGGATTGAGACTGCTGACTGCGGCATTGTGCCTCTTGTAAAGCTTTGCCAGCGTTTTGCGGATCATTTCCTGTGACATTGTGTGAGGATCGATCCCGCAAAGTTCTTCAGGAGAAACGGACTGTTCGCGGGGCGTCCACTCACTCGACTTTCCTGGACGGGCACCATTTGGCTGTTTATTCGGTTTCGATCCGAGAAGGTTGAAAAATCGTTTCAGCATCACTGGAAAGAAATAGGGAAGCTCGGATTTTACGCAATTTTTATCTGCTTCAGATAGGCAGATTTTCGCTGAATCTCGTCAGCCGTCAAAACTCCTTTGCCGGAATAGTCGATGTCGACGTTGTGTCTGACCCCGGAAAACGCATCAAAAATTTCAGCTCGTACCCGCTGGCTTTCATCGTAACTGTAAGTCACGGTAACCTCGGACCCGGCAGGCCGGTCCGGCGGTACTTCGAACACGATTTTTCCGATCACATCGACGTAGCGGGGATCGTGATCCTCTCCCTGGGTGATCTCAACCTCGATGTAGCGTTCGTCATTCTCAGTGGTGACATACACCTGAGACATAGCGCAGGGAATGCGCGTGTTTTTGGGAATCACCACAGAATTCTGGACGCTGGCAACTCCCGTGGCGACGTTTTCGATAATCGCCAGGGTTCCATAACTGTGGTTGCACACTTCCGAGACATCCAGCGCGCGTTTAGCTACCAAAGCAGCACCCAGCGCCACACATTCATCGACGTTGCCGCAGGAGACAGGCTTTTTCCCAAACTGTTTCTCGAGAAGCTCAATCACTTTCGGTATCCTCGTGCTACCGCCGACCAGAACAACGTGATCGATGTCTTCCGGTTTGAAATTCAGGGTATCCAAAGCCTGCTCAACCAGCATAACGGTTCGCGTTAACAGACGACGGACAGCGGACTCAAATGCTTCCCGGGTCAGCGTTAACCGGGTGATGGCTTCGTTATCAGTCCCGAATGTTTCTGTGACGACATTCAGCTTGGACAGCATCTTTTTCGTATCCTCGGAAAGCGTCAGCAACCGTCTTTTCTGGTAGGGATTCAGGACCAGTTCTTTTCCGTTTTGATTGCGGTATTCCCGGGCGAACAGCTCCAGTAAGATCTGATCGAAATCATAGCCGCCCAGATGCCGGGCTCCTTCAGAAAGCAGAATATCCACATTGTTTCCAAAAATCTCGAGGATAGTAATGTCCAGGGTCCCTCCGCCGAGATCATAGATCATAACCCGGCCGCTCACCGCCCTGGAGTGTGCATAATAGAGTGCCGCAGCGGTGGGTTCATTGACGATTCGGCTGACATTTAACCCTGCCATTTGCCCGGCAGCCACGGTAGCTTTACGCGCTAATTCGTTGAAATTCGCCGGAACGGTAAGCACGACATTTTCAATTTCCCCGATGATTTCCGCACAGTCTTTTTTGAGCTTCGCCAGAATCAAAGAAGATATCTCTGTAGGAGTCCACTGTTCCCCGTCGATTTCGACGAAATATTCCGGGTCATCCATAAACCGCTTGATGTGGTGGACGGTGCGCTCAGGGTCACCGCCATCCCTGGCGGCCGAACCTACCAGTTTGACTCCTTCATGCCCGTCAAAAAAAACCACCGAAGGGGTCAATCTTTCGCCGTCGGAATTGGGCACAATTTCGGGATTTCCATCCTCCCGGACATGCGCCAGCGCGGAAGTGCTGGTCCCAAGGTCGATGCCTACAAATTCGGAAGACGAAGCCATTTTTGACAGATAAACTCAAGCTCTGAGCTGTGGTAAACCTCTTGCAAGACTTCGAAATTGCCAGGAGCAATCCTGACATAAAGAGAAAATCAGGCCACTACGACTTCCGCCTTCCGAATAATCACATCCTGGCCGCCCTTGCTGTAAATGTAGCCGGGGCGCAGAGTCTGAATGACTTTTGTCCGCGAACCTTCTTTCTTCACACTGGAAAGGCGCTTCAATTTTGGATCTTCCAAATCATCGACACTGATCAACTGAATCTTCTTTCTTGAATCGACTGACAATTCTGTCCCCGGCTCCAGATCAAATTGATCCACAGAATGATTTTTTAACAGAGTCATGAAACTGTCGCGAAGCAAATTCAGCTGATCCGCCACTTTTGGGAAAAACCAGCTTTGCTGGTAACGTTTCAAAAGATCTTCGAGCATTTCGAGACGGTCGATCAATTCACGGCAGATTAGCTGTTCCGTTTCCGGCCAGATCGTCGTTAATTCTTCTTCGTCCTCCCGGTAGATACCTTTGCGGCTCAGAGCACTGCGCTGAGCCCGGAGAACAGACTTCTCCAGCTCGTTTTCGAGATTTCTCAGGTAGGAAACTTTCTTCT
>JARGOZ010000155.1 GCA_029213025.1 Verrucomicrobiales bacterium | reverse complement strand
GGTGTGATTAAATATCGTCGTCGTCGTTTCAATCCACGCCCCCGCGAGGGGGGCGACCCTTTGGCCTCAATCGCCTCACTGATTGCACGTTGTTTCAATCCACGCCCCCGCGAGGGGGGCGACGCACACCGGCCCCGGCTGAGCAGGTCAACGAAGACGTTTCAATCCACGCCCCCGCGAGGGGGGCGACGGGTGCTCCATTACAATGAACACCGCGAGACGCTGTTTCAATCCACGCCCCCGCGAGGGGGGCGACTGGCGCGCACCTACGAAAAGCTGGCCGGGGAAGTGTTTCAATCCACGCCCCCGCGCGGGGGGCGACATTATGCTCTGGCGGCCATGCTGGCCTGTTCGAAGTTTCAATCCACGCCCCCGCGAGGGGGGCGACACTCGTTAGGAAAATCTCACAATCCCTGATCAGTGTTTCAATCCACGCCCCCGCGAGGGGGGCGACCCAATACCGGTAAAGAAATGGCACCGGCACGGTGTTTCAATCCACGCCCCCGCGAGGGGGGCGACGAGGGATGATCAGGGTTGGTTGTCGGGCTTTTTGTTTCAATCCACGCCCCCGCGAGGGGGGCGACTCTGTAAAGTGTAACCGATTTAGGATTAGGGCGCAAAAGCTCTTATCCCGCGAACGTTCCTGAACCGGGGCCGCCAATTTCCGCTTTCCGGAAAATATTTTGTCAATGAACCTGATAACGAAAGAGTTACCAATGGCGCGAACCTACCGGTGATTCTTCCACCACTTCCGGTTCGCGCACGGCTTTTTTCGCGCTTATCCCCCGCCCTTTTACAGAATCAAAGGACCGTCGATATCATAACTCTCTTTGGCACCCACATGCTCTACCCGCCGCTTCCAATTGTTACCCAAATTATAAAACCGCAGACTGTCGTGATCTTCATCGATTATAGCAAACAACCTCGCTTTCATATTTACCAGTTGAGCCGGATCTACTTCACACTCAAAAACCGAATTTTGCACCCGCTGTCCGTAATCTTTACACACCTTCGCCACCCGGCGCAGACGCTTTGCACCGCCTTCCGTGCTGGTCGCGACATCGTAGGTTACTAACATATACATCGTAAAATATATTTCCTGTGCCGAATCGAATAATAAATTCAAGCCTTCCACACCATCGCGGGATAGGCATCGTGATCACCCCGAAGATACCGGGCCAACAGTCGGCACTGGATAAACGGCAGCAACCCGACGGTCATCTTTTCCTCCAGAAAAGGATGCAAAATCTCATCCTGCTTCCGCTCCTGCCACGCAACTAATACTTTCTTCATGGAATCTTCTTTTAACAGTACCGCTCCGTTCTCTTTGGTATCAAAATCCTTCCACGTAATTTGCTGCCGGTTCAACAAAGTCAAGGCAAGACGATCTGCCAGCACGGGGCGGAACTCTTCGATCAAATCCAGCGCCAGTGAATGCCGCCCGGGACGGTCCTGATGCAGAAACCCGCACTGCGAATCCAGCCCCACCGATTCACAGGCCGACCGGCAGTCCTGGGTTAATAAAGCATAGATAAAAGAAAGCAGAGCATTTACCGGATCGGTAGGCGGCCGCTTGACTCTGCCTTTCATCCGCAGTCGCTGATCGTCGACCCGGATCAGATGATTTAATACGCTGAACCAGATCCTTGCCGCTTCCCCTTCTATGCCACGAAGCGTCGCCAGATCGCCGGCAGTGCGCACGTGATCGAGACGGTTGCGCAGAATCACCACCGCCTGCTCCACATCGGTTCGCTGCGACATATCCGCATGATCACGAAGCTGTCTTTGTAGCAAATTCCGGGAATTGGCAATCTTGGCAGCGATACAGTTTTTCGCAATCCGCAGAGCCTGATCGCTGTCTTCCGAGGCCCGGTACTGCGCCCGGCGCAACAGAATGTTACCGGAGACACCACCGGTAGTAGAAGCGAGAAATTTGCCGTGGGGTGAGTGAAATGACATCCCGACTCCCGCATCGCCACAGGCTGACATCAACGCGGCGGACGCACAGGTATCCCAACCGAAGGTCACGATACTGTCCAAATTGTGTAGTGGCACCCGCAGCTTACTTTCGCCTTCGTGGCGGACATCCACGGCTGCTCCGTCCTTTTTTAGAAAAGCCCCTTCGAGGGTGACAAACAGGGTATTGAGATGCTTTTTCATTCCATCGATCTAATCATAGGCCGCTTTATCAAACCAGGCCGCTGCACTTCGGTTGGATTGTTTGCTCAATTTCGGCTGACAGATCTCCACCAGCGAACAGGCTCCACACTTGCGCGATTCATAAACAGCCTCCGGTGTTTCACCACTTGCAAACAAATGGTGAAACGCCTCAGCGGTTCGCCGCGTCAATTGTCGCAGCTGCTCATTCAATTCAATCGGCGTGCGGCGTTTCCGTTTGCCGTAAAACAGATAGCCGAGGGGTATCGTGCAGCCCAGCATTTCCTCCAGGCACATGGCCTGGGCACAGAGCTGGACTTCGTCCGCCGAATGGTCTTTGGGTTTGCCCCGTTTGTACTCCACCGGGATGACATCCCCCGACTTGTGGAACTCCACAATGTCGCATTGCCCCGACAGCCCCATTTCCTCCGATTTCACCGGAATCGACCGGGTAATCTTCACCCCCTCGCCGACGCGATGTTCATCCGCCCCCGAGTGAGCCTTTTCATGCATCACATTACCCTCCGCCGTGAACTGATTCTCCGCCCACTGTTGCTCAACATGGATCAGCGCGAACTGCCTCGGGCAATAGAGATAGTGCTGCAATCCGGACAGCGGCAGGAGTTCCATAACACAGTCGAAAAAATACGGTAAGAGGTAGTTTCAAAAACCAGAAATCGGTCGGCTCGAGCCGGAGGTCTGATTGTACCCTGTACCGTTTCAGACTGTACAGGGTACAACGAGTAATTAATCCAAAGAAAACCGCTCCTCAAAAGGCGGCGGGGACAAATCCGGACCCAAATGTTTCAGCCAGCAGATAGTCTGAGCAGCGGTTTCCCTCATGCAATCGTCGCACGAACACGGTGTGAAGGCCCCTTTCGAAAGCGTTCGCTCCGGCTCTGGAAATACCATTTCCCGAGCCGTACCTAGAAGTGAAGGTTTTATAGGTTTGATCAGGTTGGCTGCCATCAGTTGGTTCTACGAATTAGGAAACACTATATCCGCGGACTTTATCAGTTTTGATTGAAACGGTTTCGAAAGGGTTGCCTCTTAAAATCCGTCAATAATTTCCGGTTTCAATATCCCTTCGGTTTCATTTTTCGAAAACGAAATTGGATCAGCAGTGACAGATTCTCCAATATTTAAACTTCGATGAACGCGGGCTGAGGAAACGTCGCCACTTGCGCAACTATGTTCCCACCATACCAGTTTATCAACACTCATACTTCCATCGGGTCTTGCTGACGATGCATCATTCTCAAACAAAGTTCGTAGCGCTTCTTTTAATTTTAAACCGTCTTCATCCGAAAACCCCGTGCCAGTTTCATCACACGCAAGTTGAGCATTAATGCTTCCATAGAAAACGTAGGTGCCGTGATCCACGCGGTGTTTCATACCCATAGTATCAGCCCCTCTTTTACCGTCTTTGGTATCTTCAAGATTCGTGCTTTTGGTAATTTGAGTGCTGCTGATTGAAACAGGTTCAAGACTAAATGCGGGATGAACAGAAACTGGCCCTCTTACCGGAATTGAAACTCCATCCCCCTTGCTTTTTCCTTTGAACGGAAATATTTGACCAAAGCCACGAACGTCATACCATTGTGCGCACGCCTTGGCCTTAAATTCTGCGTCATCCGTTTTGAGCCCTGTTCCGTCGATTCGGGATTTTATACTCTTATACTCATCATTTTTGTTATCGTCTGATTGAACGAGTATTGATTCTCCCATTTGCATTAACCGGTTTCGAATTTTTCGTTTTATGCAGACGTCTGAGATTTCTCCGCGTCCGTCGTAGTTGGTACGGGGCCGGTTACCGTTTAATGGATCCCCGTTTGGATTTGCGTTTTTTACGGTTAGTACGACTGCGAAGTCGATCTTCTTTGTGATACTCATGGGTTTCGATATTAGTTAATCAAAGTTGTAGTTGGTTCTTTATCGGCCCCATCAGATTTCTTAGTCCAAAGGGCAGTTCGTTGACAATGGTAAGCAAGAAGAAATTCTCCTTTTAATTTTTCGTCCAACTCGAATTCAGAGGCAGCGAAGCCGTCCATTATTTCCTGTAATTCTTTATCGTAGATAAAAAGTAAACCTGGTGAATTAGCTTGGAGTATCCGTCTTGACGGAACTAAAGATAACTCGATAGAGCGCCATGTTGAATATGGATAGTCCGCAAAGCGTTGCATGAATCGCGCCGCATTTGTCGCCCGTTTTTCATCACCGCTCAAAGCTGCTCCTTCAAGTAAATCGGCTACCGCCAATAACCTGCCGTACAGGTAGTCCCTAGTTTTTCTATCTCGTTCTAGTGCCATGGAATATTTATGTTGGTTAGTTTGAATTTGTTGTTTTCGGTATAAGGCACAAGCAATTCCCAATGCTTTTTCCCACTCCCAATGTTCGAGACTCAAGCGGGCAGTCGCTCTGTTAACACAACTTTCGACCAGGTCGCGGGGAACAGGGGCATTCTCTAGAATGCATGGAATCAATCTTCTTTGAGTGCTTGCCTGAAGTTTCGAATCAAGTCTTTTCCCGTAGGCGCAAACCGCTATGTCTTTCGGTGCCGGAGCCCCGATGAACTTTTTATCTTTGCTATAATTTTGGTGCCAGGCACAATCGAGATGCCAACGCTCAATTCGGGCAAGAAACTCCGAAGCGAAAAGCTCCCTGTAAAATGTGATTGATAGGCGACCGGGAGTTGCTGAGTCGAGGGCTAGAACAACTATTTTGGCCGTAGCCCCAAGGTCAGCTCGGTATCCTGCGATTTTTCTGTTGAGCCGCTGAGCGAAGTCTTGAGCAACTTCCACATGCCGGATGCTATCTGATTCGCCGTCGCTTTCTCCGGAAAGAAAGTCTTCTTCATCGACAATACCGTCTGTTGTTTCGATTAACGGAGGTATATCCTTTCCCGAAGTTGCCCAAGCAACGATCACCTGATCCCCATCTCGATGTCCCTGGCGCGCAACTAGCCATCGCAACGCAGCGTGCGCCTTTTGGGTGATATCAAAACCTACGCCACAAACTTGATCACCTTTCGAGTCAGTGAATCGCCCTCGAAACGTAAAACCGCTGCTGTCATTTGAAGAGATGAGCTTGGCTCCATCTGCGATACTTCTGATTCGCTTTGGGTGTTGGCTTGCTAAGTAGCTGGTCTCGCCTGTGGCATGACAAAAGCCGTTGGTTGTAACGGTTTCCCTATAGAATTTGATCCAGCAGTCCCACAAAGCACGGTCGAAATAGGTTCGATCTTCTAATTCGCCTGGCGCTTCTACTCTCCAACGTACAAAAATATCCCACGGGGCTGGGTAGTTTTTTGTGGCCGAATAGATAGGTGGAGGATTATCTTTATCACCTGACCATTTTTTTTGAATCCGTCCTTCATCAGAGATGGGATAAATTCCAAAACGGCAAAGGTCTTTTAAAACGGCTCCATTATTAGCTTCCAAATAATTCGCAATCGCTTTTAACTTAGGGTGCGAATGGGCTGAACTTACCCATGAACCTAGTAGATTGATAAATTCTTCGTGATGGATCTTTTTCGCTTTTTTCGAAGGCTTTTCTCCGGTGAGTTCGTAGTAGTCTGAGCAAATATATTTTAACTTGTCCGAAAGGGGGTGCGCTTCAGGTGCATTCGTCCTTCCGGCCGAAGATTCGGTGCAAGGTATAATTGTCGCAAAGGGATCAACTTTTGCATTTCGAATTTTTCCATCCCCACTAATTGTAATTTCAATGTGGGTTTGCTGAACGATATGTCCGGTAGGAACTAAGGGGATGGTGTCGTTTATGTCTCCGACACTCGATTCGCAATTTTGGTACGTTTCGTATAGTGATTCTATCCAATTCATTCGAACAAGCCTTTCTCGTTTAAACCCACCGTTTGAGGGGGATTTGCAGTCATTTCTCGAATAAACTTTCGAACGATTCCGTTGTCATCCGGCCTCGGAAATTTGATCACACCGTTTTTCATTACAGCGTTCCAAAATCGACCGTGAAGCTCGGGTTTGCCAATCGTGTCAGGATAATCAAAGCCGTGAAATATTAAACCATAGGCAAGTTCTCCAGCCTGATCGTGGTAACTTGTTCCATCTCCAAATTCAACCGGTTCAACATATCCCTGACACTCTCGCGTTCCAAGAAATATATCCCTTCTTCCACCTTTTTTAAGCATTCGTTTAGCAACATCCCAGTGCTTTCCATCAATTCTATCATGAATGAGATCATCCCGAAAAAGATTCCATTCGAAATGGGCGGATACCTGATACCTAACGTTTGACAAATAGGTGTAAGTGGCAAGCGAGTTCCCTCCACCCAAATTTATAGGCTTCATATTTTTCGCCTCTGTCCTAATGGGCTCCATAACCCTGATTTTATCTATAATCCAAGTGAACGTGGGCTTCCAATAAATGGACTCGGTGATCCCTTTAATTGCTTCATAGGTAGGAAAGTGGTACGAACACTTTTCTCCTCCCGCTCGCGTTAGCGGGTCAGTAAAAAGGGCGTATCGCCCACTAACTTCGTAGTTGATGGTATTTTTTGGTGAGTTAGTATTCATCCATTTAAATCGTAGAAGATTTGTCCTGATTTCCCTTCAATAGTCACACCCAATTCATCGTCGTAATGCCGTTCGTCGAGGCAATATATTCCTGCGTTCGGGTAGATCTCTCTGATCGCATTTTCATTTGCGAGTGCCTTAATATGATTTGGAAATGAATTAACTGTGTATTGTTGAGCTTTCTTAAGAAGCTTAATTTGAGCACTCAACGGACAATTAGGATTGGTGAGTGCCGCTGTTAGATCCCCAATCAAATGAGCACCTTCATGCTCATCACTATCATAAGGAACAATAATCCCCTGTGTGGGCGCATCAATCACCTGAAACGCTTGAGCAGCTGTTGAGAATGCATGGTGAAGAGGAAGGTTTAGCGTTTCAATTGAGTTTTTACGTTTTGCTGGTTCGGTGGCAGCTTTATTTTCTGACAGCAATGAAAGTAGACTCGTGTCCAACGGAATAGTTGGAGTGCCAGTCCCGGCCTTCATTTGATAGACCATTTCCTGTGCTCTTTTGAAAAAAAAGTATTCATAGTATCGGTCCAGGGCGGCCTGTGACAATAGATCACCTCCCAGCAAATCCGGACTATCTCTAAATTCATCCAAAACGCGATCAGAGACACTCTGGGCCTCTGAAATCTCGGCAAGCCCTGGCCCCAAGCTTTCTTCCGAAAGGTTCAATACATAGACATTCCCAATATCCCGATGGTTGTGGCGGTTACACCTTCCGCCAGCTTGTATAATCGAATCTAAGCCAGCAAGAGAACGAATCACACACCCGAAATCCAAATCGATCCCGGCTTCGATGAGTTGAGTGCTTACACAAATCGTCGGGGTGCGTTTCTCTGGCGAAAGATTTACGAACAACTTATTGATTTTTGATTTCCGGTGGGCCGGACACATATTTGTACTCAGGTGAATAATTTCAGATACCGGAGAATCTCTTTTTAGACTTTCGAAAAGTAACTGGGCTGATTTTTTCGTATTACATACCAGGAGTACACTTTCATAATTTTCTAAACAATCTAAAGCAAACTCCTTAACTTCTTCGTTGTTCCAACCCGAATCCTTTCTTTTATCTACAATTTCGGTGCGCTTGAGTGCTCTGAAAAGTTCCAGTTTGTTTGAAATAATCTCATTTTCATTTGAAAGAGATAAAGCTCCCAGATTCGGATCGACCTTGTCCAAAAGAGGCATTGTAGCGGTACAAAGTACCGCTGTGGTATTTGTGTAGGTAGTGAGAAAATTGATCGAATTATTAAATGCGTGAATCGTTTTAATCGGAAGGGTTTGAATCTCGTCGAAAATAATGACCGAATTTGCAAGCTGGTGCATTCTTCTTGCCGTTCGTGTTCCCTTAGCAAACAATGAATCTAGAAATTGTACCGACGTCGTAAAAACGACGGGCGCATCCCAATTCTCAGAAAGAACTTTACCTCTCCACGTATCATGTTCCGGAGCGAGATTTGAATGATGCTCAAGAACGTTTTCGCCACCAAGGATTTTTCTTACCTCTCTAGCGTTCTGGTCGATGATAGATGTGTACGGTATAACAAAGATAATCCGTTCAATTGGAGTCCCTAAATTTTGGACAGCTCGTCGGAGTGCAAACCGTAAACTGGCAAGAGTTTTACCTCCACCGGTTGGTACAGTCAGGGTGAATAGTTTCGGCGATTTGGAAGCGGCTTCGAAACATTCATCCGAAATTTGGTTTCGGATTACATCAATCGCATCTGTAGTTTTAATAGTCGATAAATGCGTCTCAAGCCTGTCAGATAATTTTTGCCAATTGGGAACAACTCCTGTGGCACGAAAACTAGAGACCATTGAATTTTCAAAGTTGGAGGTATTTATGCGATCCGCATCCAATAGGCAACTGAATATAAAACGGCCAAGTAAATTATAAGCAAAGAATCGAGTGGTTTTCCCGCGAAATCCATTTTGAAATTCCTTAGCGAGAGTTTTGAATTCATCAATTAATTCAGGCGAACGCAAAATGTCGTTTATCTCGGAAAGAATTATTGGACTCCCATTTTTCAACACCTCCTCAAGATGGGTGACGTCGGTCGGTTTTGCGAGTCGCAGCAAAAAAGGAGAATCCCCTTCCAAAGAGAGAAAATCCTTCATACCACTTCGACTGTGGTGAGACATTACCGACACAGAGAGAATTTGACCCACAATTCTGCTGAGTTGACCACCATTACACATCGAATTCCAAATTAATTGTGATCCTGCAGTTGCATGATCGATCGTTCCTTTCAGCTTTTTCGCCAAATCCTTTGCATCTTCTCCGTCAAGACCAGTGACAGCCCGAATGTAGCTCTGAAAATCTCCTGAATATTTACCCAAGTCATGACACAAGCCTATTAGTCGCCCACTGAGCCCTAATCCTAAAGTCGAGGTAAATTGCTTGGTCAGCTCAGCTGTTTCGATCAGATGCGCGTCCACTTGTTGAATTTCTCCATCCGATTTTCGGACGTGAGCAATATATGAACCCGGCTTCATATTATTCATTAATTTAAGAGCATGAAAATGTCAATTCGATTTAGGTTGAAATCGTCCAGAACATTTCGAGAAGTGTTGCTCGTTCCACTGCGGAGCGCGGATTGAAACATTAAGTTAAGTGCATGGGCGTGGACTCTGTGGGGTTTCACGCCATGCTTTTGATCTCTGGAAGCTGTTGTAAAAAAATACAATGAGTTGTGACGCGACTCATAATCAAATGAAAAGGCAGGACCACGATCAGCCTCGCCATCTGTTGCTTTGATCAAGTCCTCCTGCCACTCCGGTGCGAACTTCCCTAAATCATGCCAGAGCCCGGCGAGGTAACCCCACTCCCAGGCTGCTTTTGATTCTTTCGATCCAGGAGTAAACATTTCCGCAGCGAATGTAGCGGTCCACCACGCTACTTTGTTAAGATGCCCGTGCTTCGGATCGAGATTTTCGCAATGTTTACAATGGTTTCCATATCCATCCAGCGCTGCGCAATCTTCAGAAAACAAAGGCTCCCAATCTTCAGAAGACTTCTCATCCAGACTATGGGCGTAGGGGCCGGGGTTTGAATTTTCAGACATGGATATTGCGGTTCATCGGAGGACTCTGAGAAACGGGTTGAAGACAGATTCTTCAGAGTTTTTCCACTTTGTATACACCACAGTAATCACAGGGGTGGGACATTTGGAGGCCTATTTGCAACTTTTTTGCGTTTCTTTCTTTTGTAAGGTCATGACAGGTCGACCATTATAAAAGCCGTTGTTTTACCGAAGGGATGCGCGAACCTTAAGCTAGGGAGAAGATCCCGGCGGTTCGCACCTGGGCGTAACCCGCTTAAAATCAGATCTTTGATAGTTTTTTGAACATTGAATTGAAACCAAAGTAAATGCAATTCAGCTCGATTCGCGGAACCGCCCTCCTTGCCATCTGACTATAAACTCTCTACAATCTTTGGAGTCGCCTCCTTCGCGGAGGCGTGGATTGAAACCTTCGGGCAATGCAGCGATTCCAGCCGGCGGATCGTCGCCTCCTTCGCGGAGGCGTGGATTGAAACACCGCGTCAGACTGCAAACCTTCCGGCGCATCGAGTCGCCTCCTTCGCGGAGGCGTGGATTGAAACCATCGATAAGCAGGCCAGCTGCTACAAATGGACCGTCGCCTCCTTCGCGGAGGCGTGGATTGAAACTGGCTGCAACAAGGAAGGGTGCAACCGGTAAATCGTCGCCTCCTTCGCGGAGGCGTGGATTGAAACAATCCGGTGCGAAGCATTGAGGTCGGAGCGGACGGTCGCCTCCTTCGCGGAGGCGTGGATTGAAACACCTCTTTGGTGAACGAGGAACGCGAACATCATCGTCGCCTCCTTCGCGGAGGCGTGGATTGAAACACCGTTTTGGTGATGAATCGCCACCCTGGCAACGGTCGCCTCCTTCGCGGAGGCGTGGATTGAAACCCTATATATCCAGCCGCCCCGGTAAAGATCCCCGGTCGCCTCCTTCGCGGAGGCGTGGATTGAAACGTTCTCCCACCGCACCTCAATCGTCTTCGGAGTGTCGCCTCCTTCGCGGAGGCGTGGATTGAAACAGGCGCTCGATAATGGCTGGATCGGATTGCTGCAGGTCGCCTCCTTCGCGGAGGCGTGGATTGAAACCAGCGCATCAGCAGTCGTAAACGGACTTGCGGTAGTCGCCTCCTTCGCGGAGGCGTGGATTTAAACAGCCAATTTCAGGATATTGCTACCCTGCTGAATAGTCGCCTCCTTCGCGGAGGCGTGGATTGAAACGGAGGCGTGGATTGAAGCCTACGGATCAGAAGGTTTAGGGTTCGAATCCCTACGTCCCCATGGTTCTCCACGACGCGGTTTGGAACCACGGACTTCTAATCCGCAGGCCCACATTCAAATGTTTCAGCCCTGTCTGAAAGACCGAATACAGATCCCACTTTTTCGCGGCAACTGCTGGACGACAGGATTGTCGTCGCGCCTTGATTTTCCTGCCCCCGGAATAGCCGTTAGGCGCGGAACGGAAGCATATGCCTACGCCACAGATTTTCTCTCCCGAAGCACGGCCTGGAGGACGATGTGTCTTTGCTTTGGTTTTGTTCCGCTAATCTTTTCGCAGATCAATTCCGCCGCTTTTTTGGCGATCAGTTCCACGGGTTGCTCGATGGTTGTCAGGGGCGGCTTTACGAGGGCTGACCAGGGCTGCTCGTCAAAGGCCACTACCGACAGATCGGCCGGGATTTGCAGGTTTTTCTCCGCTGCTACTTCGAGAATCCCGAGGATCCCCTGCCCGTTCAGACTGATCACAGCATCGGGCCGGTGCGGCTGAGATAAGATGTTTTGCGCGCCTTCGACTCCGGCGGCGCGGGTGTACCCGGCGCCCTGAACGAGCGCGGGATCGAGCTGCAGCCCGGCCTGTTGCATAGCGGCCTGGACGCCGCGAAAGCGGGCCCGGTCGGTGTGCGATTCGCGGTCGCCACGCAGGCAGGCGATGCGCCGGTGACCGTGCGCCAGCAGATGACCCGCCGCCAGACGCCCGGCCGCTTCGTTATCGAGCGACACAGTGGGCAGAGTGATCTCGGGAAAAATCCGGTCGACGATGACGACCGGAAAGGGCGCGGATTCCAGAGCACGCAAGAGCCGCTCGGAGGATTTGCCGACGGGAGCGAGAATCAGCCCGTCGAGACGGCGCTTCAATATATGTTCGAGGACTTCTACCTCGCAATGCTCATCCTCGGCGGTGTCACAGAGTTGCACGGTCATGCCGCGCTTGCGCAGCACCAGCTCGATCGAGCGGGCCAGACCGGAAAAAAAGGAGTTGGTGATGTCGGGAACCAGCAGGCCAACCATCCCGAGTTTACCCCGCTGCAACCCCGCCCCGAGCGGGTCGGGAGCGACGTGATGTTTCTCCGCCGCGTCGAGAACCCGCTGTACCGTCGCCTTGCTGACGCGGTATTTTTCGCCCTGGCCGCTGAGGGCCCGGGACACCGTCGTCACGGAGAGATTCAGTTCGTCTGCGAGTTCGCTGATATTCATGAATATGCCACAAAATAGATTTGCACAATCGTTTGTGCAAGGGTATTCACTGACATTATGAAGAAGCCTGGTTTCCTGAAATCTGTTCTCCTCGCTGCGGCGTGCGCCTTTGGTCTAAGCTCTTGCGGGCAGCAGGAGAGTGACAAAGACGGGCCGGACAAACCGGTCGTGGCATTGGTTATGAAGTCGCTCGCCAATGAGTTTTTCAAAACCATGGCGGACGGAGCGGAGGCCTATCAAAAGGAGCATGCCGATCAGTTTGATTTGATCGTCAACGGAATCCGTAATGAAACGGATCTCACCGCCCAGGTCAATCTCGTCGAGCAGATGGTATCGCGCGGTGTCGACGCGATCGTAATCGCCCCGGCGGATTCCAAAGCACTCGCCCCGGCTTTGAAGCGCGCCATCGATGCGGGTGTGACGGTGGTGAATATCGATAACCAGCTCGATGAAAAAGTTCTGGCCGAAGCCGGTTTGCAAATTCCATTCGTCGGACCGGACAACCGGGAGGGAGCGAAGATGGTGGGAGAAGTCGTAGCCGGCCAACTGGCGAAAGGTGACAAGGTGGCGATCATCGAAGGGGTGCCCACCGCATTCAATGCGATACAAAGAAAGCTCGGTTTTGAAGACGCCATGAAAGCCGCCGGTATCGAAGTAGTCAGCTCTCAGTCCGGCAGCTGGGAAATGGCCAAAGCCAACACAGTGGCGGCAGCGATACTCAGCGAACATCCGGAGGTAAAAGCACTGCTTTGTGCGAACGATTCCATGGCCCTCGGGGCGGTTCAGGCCGTGAAAGCAGCGGGACAAACGGGCAAAGTGTTAGTCGCCGGTTTTGATAATATTTCCGCTGTCGGGCCGCTTGTGCAGTCGGGTGAGATTGCTGCAACCGCTGATCAACACGGCGATGAACTGGCTATTTTCGGTATTGAAGCCGCGCTACAGATTTTGTCAGGCGGAGCGGCGGAAAATCAGAAGACCCGGGTCGATTTGATCGTAAAGAAATAGGTATAGATTTCAGCGTGTGCGGTTGAAAGGAATATTCTCAACTTTACCATGGGAGAGAAGCTAGTGGCCGGGCTTGTGAGAGCGACAGGATTGTCGCGGCTCCTTGAAGCTGCGCGCTCTCTTTTTCTCAAGGAGGGACGACAATCCTGTCGTCTGCGAAGCCTATCCGCTGCGAAGGCAATGGCCGGGCTTGAGAGAGCGACAGGATTGTCGCGGATCCTTGAAGCTGCGCGCCCCCGAACACTGAAGCACCTCGTTGCAACAAAGGCCCACCATTCAACAGGGTACAGTCCGGGACCTAACAGGGTACAATGAACGCTTTAACGATCCACAGCCTGAATAAATCGTATGTGCCCGGCGTCCCGGTTCTGAAGGATCTTGATTTCGAACTGGCTAAAGGCGAAGTCCACGCCCTGGTCGGCAGTAACGGCGCAGGGAAAAGCACTCTGGCAAAAATCCTAACCGGACTGATTTCTCCAAACTCCGGAAAAATCTCTTTTCGCGAAGGCGTTTCGGAAAATGTCGTGATGGTATTACAGGAATTAAATATCATCCCGACTCTGACGGTGGCGGAAAATCTCTATATCAATTCTCTACCGGGTAAATTCGGTATCATCAAGTCGGCAGAATTGCTCAACCGGGCCAAAAAAGCGCTCAATAAGGTTGGCCTTGCAGGGATCGATCCGGCCATGGCTGCGGGAAAGCTCGGAGTAGGGCAACAGCAATTGATAGAGATTGCTGCCGCACTGGAAAAGAAGTCTTCGGTATTGATCCTCGACGAACCGACCGCGGCGCTGACCGGGCCGGAGATCGAGTTGCTGTTCGATAACATTCGCGCACTCCGGAAAAAAGACGTCGCGATTCTATATATCAGCCACCGGATGGATGAGATCGCCGAAATCTGCGATCGCGTCACCGTAATCCGCGACGGTCGACGGATTGCCACCCACAAGGTAGCAGAAGTGGAAACACCACAACTTATCCGCGAGATGGCTGGCAGTGAAGTCGCTGCATTCTCCTCCGCCAAACAGAACAAGCGGACGGTAGAGCCCGGCCTAACGGTGAAAGATCTGCACGCAGGCGAAGCCGTGAAAGGAGTCTCTTTCCAGGCGAACCGCGGCGAAATACTCGGTATCGCCGGTTTGATTGGCTCGGGTCGTACAGAAACGCTACGCGCCATCTTCGGAGCCGACCCGCGCAGCAGCGGCGAGATGTATAGGGGCAATCAACAGACCGCGTTTTCGCCAGCCAACCCGGGCGAGGCTGTAGCCGCCGGCGTGGCCCTGGTTCCGGAGGACCGCAAACTGGACGGCCTGCTTTTGCCGCTGAGCATTACCGCCAATACCGTGATCGCCTCGAACCGGAAATTTGTTGTAAATGAAACGGCTGACGAAGCGGCTACGGAAAAAGTATGTAGACAACTCGCTGTGAAATGTGATTCTCTTTCCCAGGCGATAAGTGACCTGAGCGGCGGCAACCAGCAGAAGATCGTGATCGCGCGCTGGCTTCTTTGCGACTGTGAAATTTTTCTTTTCGACGAACCGACCCGGGGTGTCGATGTAGCGGCCAAAGGAGCGATCTATACATTGCTGCAACAACTGGCTGACGAAGGCAAAACCATCGTCGTGGTGTCCAGCGATCTCACCGAGCTGATGGCGATCAGCCACCGGATTATTGTTATGTCCAACGGTCGTATCACCGGCGAATTCGGACCCGATGAATGGACCCGGGAAAACATTACCGCGGCGGCATTTGCCGGATACGACTCCACAGAAAGGAGCGCTGCATGAATACCAAACGATTTCTTACCGACTACGGGCCGATGTTTGTCATCTGGCTGATACTGATTTTTCTTTTCGGTAGTTTAAGTGATCACTTTCTCAGTTCACGCACCCTGTCCACTATAGCAGGCCAGGTGCCGCCACTGGTTCTGGTTTGCTGCGGAATGACGTTTATTCTCATCGTCGCGGGTATCGATTTGTCAGTTGGATCTGTATTAGCCTTTTGCGCCACGCTGTTCTGCCTGTTGATTGCCCGGGCAGAGTGGGCGGTGGGAGTGGCTGCTATAGCCGCGATTTTGGCGGGCGGATTTTTCGGCCTGATCAACGGGCTGTTCACAGTGCTGCTGCGTGTCCCTTCATTCATCGTGACTCTGGGAACGCTGAAAATCGCGTTCGGTATGGCGATGCTCATCAGTCGCTCGGAAACGCTCACCGTAGGGATGAAGCTGGAGCCACTTATCTCTCCCCTGCCGGGTCCAGGTGTTCCGGTTAGTTTTATCGTAGCGGTGCTGTTCGTCATCGCCGGGCAATTTGTTCTTTCGAAAACGATCTATGGCCGACATCTCATCGCGATCGGGACCAATGAAAGTGCGGTGCGTCTCGCCGGGGTGGAAACCACCTGGAAAAAGATTTCTGTATTTGTCGTAACCGGACTTCTCACCGGAGTTGCCGCCATATTTTTTGCCGCCCGACTCGGAGGAGCCAACGCTGACTCCGGGAACGGATTTGAGCTGTCCGCCATCGCCGCTGTGGTAATTGGAGGAACCAGTCTAATGGGAGGACGCGGCTCGATTGTAAACAGTTTTCTGGGTGTGCTTATCATTCTGACCCTCGATGCCGGGCTCGCCCAGGTGGGAGCGGATGAATGGGTGAAGCATGTAATTACAGGCGCGGTGATCATTCTCGCCGTTCTTCTGGATGTGTTGCGCGGCGGAGTTCTGCCGGGACTTGCCGCCAGGATCCGGAACTACAAAAAATGAACCATTTTACGTTATGAAAAAAACTACTGCAAACCTCGTATTCTATATCGTAGCAGCAACACTATCGCTCCTGCCGCGCGCTGGGTCCGCCGAACCGATTCCGGTTATCTTCGATACCGATATCACCGGCGACGTTGACGATGCTCTGGCCCTCGCGATGCTTCACACCCTGTCAGACCGGGGATTGTGTGAGATCAAGGCTGTCACCATTTCGAAAAAGAACGAACTCGCTGCGCCATTTGTTGATGCGCTAAACACATTCTACGGTCGACCGGATATTCCAATCGGTATCGATCCGGAAGCTCCTGAACGGGACAGCAAATACCTGAAAGTCGTCACTGAAAAATCGGGTGACAAATTTCGCTACCCACATGACATCGGGGTATCAAAAGAGCCGGAGCTGGCACTCGATCTGTTGAAGAAAACACTGGCCGCAGCGAAAGACAAATCGGTAGTCATTATCCAGGTGGGTCTTGCTACCAATATCGCCCAACTCCTGAATGATAAGGAAGGCATGGCCCTGATCGAACAGAAAGTGGATCACCTGTCAGTCATGGCCGGGGCTTTCGAGACCATTGCCGGCAACAACCGGTATTGCGAAGCCAATATCCGGAACCATGTCCCGTCTATGCAAACCCTCGCCGAAAAATGGCCCGTCACCGTGCCGGTAATCTGGAGCGGATTTGAAATAGGCATAGCGGCCCCCTACCCGAGAAAAAGTATCAAAGGCGATTTCGAAATGGTAGATCACCACATCATCAAAGAAGCCTACCTGCTACACACCGGTCCGGAGCATGACCGCCCCACCTGGGACCTGACCAGTGTGCTTTATTCCATATTTCCGGACCGGGGCTATTTCGATTTATCCCCTCCGGGGCGGGTGGAAGTCAGAGATGATGGATCGACCCGGTTTAGGCCGGCCCAGGGAGCCCGGGATTTTCCGAAAAATACCGATAAAATGCAGGCGGAGAAAAAGCGCGACCGCTACCTGACCATGACCGCCGAGCAGGCCTCGCGGGTTCAGGAAGCGCTGGTTCAATTTGTCGCCAAGCCACCTGCCACATTCCCCACCCCGAAAGACGCACCGGTCAGCTTTATTTTCGATACCGATATGGGAAATGACGTCGATGACGCTATGGCGCTTGCGATGATCCACGCTCTCGAGCGTCGCGGAGCCTGCAAACTCCTCGCCGTTACCTCTACCAAAGACCACGAAAAATCCGCCGCCTACATTGATGCGTTAAATACATTTTACGGCAACGGCGATGTGCCGATCGGCGCGGTTCGTAACGGCGTGACTCCGGAGTATGGCAAGTACCTGCCGCTCGCGGAAAATTACCCGCACGATCTGAAATCCGGCGCTGACGCGGAGGACGCCCTGGTTCTGTTGCGCAAAACACTCGCATCCCAGCCCGACAATTCCGTGAGTATCGCCCAGGTAGGTTTTTTCACCAATCTGGCGCGCTTGCTGGACACAGAGGGAGATGATATTTCCCCATTGAACGGTGTTGAGTTAGTGAAGAAAAAAGTCAAACAGCTGGTCATTATGGCGGGAGCGTTTCAGACAATTCGCTATGATAACGGCTACTGCGAATACAACGTATTTAAAGACGTACCTTCGGCGCAGCATTTCACCGAAAAATGGCCTTCGCCGATCATTTGGAGTGGATTCGAAATAGGTATTTCCGCCGCTTATCCGTGGGAAAGCGTAATGAAAGATTACGACTATATCACACCCCATATTATCAAAGAATCCTACCTTGATTACGCTCCGAGAAAGCCGCACGACCGGCCTACCTGGGACCTGACGGCCGTGTTGCATGCGGTTTATCCGGATCGCGGTTATTTCACTCTATCCCCCCGGGGAAGGGTAACGATTGAAGAAAACGGATTTTCCACATTTACTCCATCCAGAAAACCCGGAGTAGGTAGAGACCGGTATTTAGTCATGAACAAAATTAAAGCAGCAAAAGTTCGTGAAGCGCTGGTGCAATTGACATCGGAGCCACCAAAGAAGTAAAGGAACGATGATCGCGTGGAGAGTTCGTCAAGGAGCGACTACGCTAATGCCCTCCCGGGGGGCAGCGGCGGATGGGCTTCGCAAGCGACAGGATTGTCGCGGCTCCTTGACGCTCCGCGCTCTTCTTCTCTCTCAAGAA
>JARGOZ010000003.1:122762-126645 GCA_029213025.1 Verrucomicrobiales bacterium | reverse complement strand
CGTCATCAGGATCTTGATCGTAATCGAGAGTGGCACTGTTAATGATATTCGGATCCAGATCGGTAATAGTATCTACGAGAGTAAACTGAAGAGTTACCTCGTAGGCGTTGCCTGCCAGGATCGTTTCAGGAATCGTTTCCCATCGGAGAGTGATGGTATCTCCAGCTGATCCAGTACCGGAAATGACAGTGGAGTCTGGATCCGGGGTTGCGCCTACGGCGGTGATCGATCCGGGGACCAATTGGAATCCGGTCGGGATTACATCCTGCAAGATCACATCCTGGGCATCTGCCAGGCTGGTGGGATCGTGATTGATGGTAAAGGTGTAGTCAAACACATCCCCGGCGTCCCCGGTCGTTGCACCCGTAAGATCTTTTTGCAGTTGCAGAACCGGTTCGGCGACTGTGATAGAGGCTTCGTTGTCATCATCGTCGGGAACACCGTCGGCAGATCCGTTCGCACTGTTGGTCAGGATGTCGGTATTGCTGTTGGCGGGGACATCGTCAACCGTCACGCTATAGGTAATGAAGAAGGAATCCCCGTTAACCGTGCTGGAATTATTGGAGTCACTCGGGTTAACCACGCTGGTGGCGGTTATCGAAAACTGCTGAGCCACTACCGGTGATACAGTGAAATCATTAATCGTCATGCCGTTGGCATCGGAGATGATGACACTGCCAGGCACAAGAGTGACGTTGGCCGGCAAAGTATCGATGATGGAAAGATTCGGAAGGGTGCCTTCGGCAATCGTAACCTGCAACTGGTATCCGATTGTTCCGTCGATCAATACTTCGGTATCACCCGAGGGGATCGTCTTGGTGATGTCCAAAACGCCTTGAACCGTGGTAGTAACGGTGTCTGAATCGGCGTAGTCATTTGGTATGCCTCCTTCGCCGTCGCTTCCATCCCTTTCACCGGAGTCGATTCCATCAAGACCTGTCCAGGTGAGGTTCGCTGTGTTTGATACCAGATCTCCGGGGCTGGCGTCATTATCCACCAGACCGCTTATGGTGATAGTTAAGACCTCGTCCTGAGCGAGATCAATATTCCCGGTATTTGACAAGTTGTTTCCCACGATGGCAAATTGTGCGGAAACATCGGCTGCGTCGATTGTGGCGCTGACCAGAGTAAGATTATTCAGGATGCCGGAAGGCAGGGTGTCACTCAGATCGATATCAAAGGCATCAGCGGTGCTTCCCGGAGTATGTAGTACCTCGATTTGATAGAGAACGGTGTCGCCGGCATCCAGTCCGCTGACGTCGTTGGTTATGGTCTTTGTTACGGAAAGATCCGGCTCAACAATGGTGATATCGGTGTCGGAATCCGGTGTTGAATCGCTGGTGATCTGATTGACGCCGTGGCCGTCTGTCCAGTTCAAATCGACAATGTTTGAACGGACTGTTGAATCCTGATTATCAACAATATTATCTACGATCGCAAAGTAACGGATTTCAACGGTCTGGGTTCCCAGGCCATCACCGGCCGCACCCTCGTCCAAACGAAGGGTTCCGAAATTAAATTGCAAGGTTTCGTCGACTGTGGCACTTGCCGCCGTTCTGGTGTAGAAAGCAGCGTTTGTATCGTCATAGGGCGCGGCTGTGGAACTGGTCACGCCGGCTCCCGGTGTGACCGTTAGCGTTCCGCCGACATAACTCATCCCCGCTTCGAGAACGTCGACGAGAACGACGTTGTCTGTCTGGCCCTCAGGAAGTGTCAGGGTGATTACATATTCGAGTGTTTCACCTATTGTGTAGGTGGTATCCGCCGGGTCTGCCAAAACCTTGCTAACAGCGGGGTCAGGCGAAGTAAAGTCGTCAGAATCAGAATCAGTGTAGACGCGTTCGCCATCTACCGTGTCGGGAGTGTCTGCTGCACTTCCCGTCGTATTATCACCGCTTCCATCAGCCGTACCGGAGCCCGGTAAGCTGGAATAGGTTAGTGTGGCGGTGTTTTCGATAGTTTCCCCTGATGCGATTTGGTCTACGCCGGAATCTCTCAGCGTGGCGTCAAAGGTGATTTCAAAGCTGTCACCTACGTCCAATCTGTCGACATTTGCGGTAATGATCTGGCCTGCAGAGGAAACGCTGGCGGTAACACCCGTCATATAAGCGGGTTCGTTGGCGAAGGTCAAAGAGGCGATATCAAGTTCCAACTCGTCGGGAACGGTATCGGAGATGATCAGATCAAAAGCAGTTGCGGCATTGATGTTGCTGTCCGCCGTAATCGTGAGGGTGTAGCTTATGATGTCTCCGGCATCGGCCACAGTGACTCCGTTATCGGATTTACTAATTGTTACCTGCGGTTGAATCACATTGGTATCGATTGCAGCCGGAGGACCGGAATCCACTCCGTTTACCTGAACCTGTACGGAGTTGGTGAGATCGTTACCCCGAAATACATTCGTCCCGTCGTCATTCGAAACGATGACATTGTAGGCGATTGTGAGACTCTCTCCGGCCGAGTCAGCTTCATTGTTCGTGAATTGACCAAAATCGAAAGTGACAACCTGTCCCGCGACAGTGATGCGTCCGGCATCAAGGGCCTGAGGGGCCGTATGCACGTTGGCCGGTAAATCACCGGCGGTATAGGTGGTTCCCCCGGGATCAAATCCGTTGATTTGAATCGTCACATTGTTTACTGCCGGATCGAGAAATAACAACCCGTCCTCCAGCGTGTCGATCAAACTCAGGTTATTCATATTCCCCTGGGGTAAATCGATCGTGATTTCATACCTGACAACCTCGCCCGGGACCGCATTGACCTGGCCCGCGCCGGAGTTGTCGTTGTCGGTATGTCCTTCGGAGGTGTCGATAATAGATTTTCCTCCGACCGGAGTGGGAATAGTGAAATCGGCATTGTCCGTTCCTCTGTAGTCGTTCTGTGGATTAAGATTCGGGTCCGAGGTATCACCGCTTCTCTCTTCACTGTAGATGTTGTGGGAACTAATTACTCCGGGGTCGCCCGGCAAACTTGTCCAGGAGATATCTCCGACATTGGATACCGTGGTGTTCACATTGAGTCCGGTGTCTACCGTGACGTCGATCGTAAAAGTCGTTGACTCCCCGACGCCGAGTGATGCCCAGCTTCCGTTGATCGTTCCTTCCGGTCCGCCGGCGTCCAGCGTCAACGATGTGGGCGTTTCCCCGGCGGTCACTTGCAGATTTACGGAGTTTTTAATCTCGGCGGGAAGTACGTCGGTAAAGACGATATCGTACGCTTCGACCGAACTGTTGTTAGCGACGGTAAAAGTGTAGGTAATCGTTTCGTCGGTTTCTGCGGCACTATTGGAAACCGTCTTGGTTACATCCAGATCGGCTTCCAGGATGGTGATATCCGATGCTTGATCCGACACCGTTTGATCCGATCCGTTTACATTCCAGACGAAGTCAGCCGAGTTGTTCAGGGTGTCGCCGTTGTCATTGCCGGCGACGTTTAAAACGACTGCGGTGTATTGGATGGTTATGGTTTCGGTAGCTGCGTTATCGGTATTGCTGTTGGTCAGAGTTCCCAGTCCCGGAGTGGCGCCGAACCCGAAAGAAACAGCGTTACCGTTATCGGGACCCGATCCCGGATCGGTAACGATTCCAACCAGATTCGCGAGATCCCCGGCGCTGGACGTCAGTGATGGTGAAGCGGTGACGCTAGTGACGTTGACAAATGCAAGGCCATCGTCCATCCGGTCAACAATGCGCACATTATCAAGTTCCCCTTCCGGGATCTCAATAGTCAGCTCATAGGTGATGAGCTCCCCAATTACAGCCTCTGAGTTATCGTTTGCTGTTGTATTGAGGCTCGTGTCGAAAACTGTTTTCGAGACAACAGGAGCAACGGTTGTTACGACAGCGGAATCGGTGTGTTCTCCAGGGTCAGCATGCGTTGCCCC
>JARGOZ010000003.1:0-122752 GCA_029213025.1 Verrucomicrobiales bacterium | reverse complement strand
AGAACTATAGTTGATGATTTCCGCGACATTGACAAGCGATTCCGATGCAGAAACCGAATTCTGAACCTGCAAGTCGTATGCGATGATTGCTAGGTTGGCACCGCCGGTCGCACTGTAGGTAGAAAGGCTGCCGGTGTCGATGGAAGGGTCGGTAAGGAAAAGCCCCCCGGCAAAGAGGTCACCTGTGTAGTTGATATCATTACCAGCTCCATCTGTGACTCGCAAATTGAGATCTCCCCCCGGCGCAGCAAAGCCCGTTGGAATCGTATCCAAAATTCCTACATCAAATGCGCCATATTGACTGCTCCCGGTATTTTCAATCGTGAGTACAAAGGTGACAATATCACCCGCATCACTGCTGTTCAGATTGGCATCGATTGGCTCTGTGGCAATCCCGCTCGATTCGATTACTCCGGTAAAAGCGTCAGCAGATCCGGGTGAATTAAATACTACTCCGGCAGGACCGGTCGAACCACTGAACGTTCCATCTGGATGAGTCGTGGCCACCACTCCCTTTTGAATGTCGATTTCCGGTTCAACCAAATCGATTTGGGCGATCGCCGTCGCACTGACGGCCAGAAGTTGGGAATTGGATTCCCAGGCTCCAACCTGATTGGTAAATTGCAATCCGTCGGCATATTCTCCATCGACAATTTCAACTGTAACGAGAAATTCTATGCTCCGTGAAGTGGAAGGATTGGCACCAACACTGTAGTCACCTACAGTGATACTGAAACCGTTTGATGCAGACAGGGTGGCTTTGTCTATGACCGGGTCCAGTCCCGTGAGGGAGGGGTATACCATGTCGTCGATTCCGCCGTCGCTTGTATCATCGATTCCGCCGGGACCGTAGAACGTATCCCCCGGCCCGACGCTGATTCTTCCTGCAGTCGCATAGGAGTCGACTGCATCAAAATCATACACCATGGAATCGTCAATTCCGGCGACGTTAAAAACGGGCAGAGGCAGGAAATCCTCGAAGCGAAGTTGCTCAAATTCGGTAGTTGGCAGGTCGTAGGTAATTTTATAGGTGATCAAATCTCCTGCCACCACATTTATATTTACCGGATCGTGAGTCGTTGTGCCGTGAGAGGTAATCGCAACGATTTCTTTTGCCAGCGTTCCCACCGGAATGGAAATAGATGCAGAACTCCCGTCAGTGACGGTCTGGTTGTGACTGGTCAGATCATCCGTATCGAGGTTATTACCACTAATGGTCGCGCTATTCACCAGATCGTCGCCCTGACTGATTTCTTCGTCTCCGGCAATAATCGTATGGGCATTACGAATCTGAGCCCGATAGGTAATCGTACCCGTCGTTGCACCGGCATTAAAGGTTGCAGGATCAATAGAGGCTCCGCTTAGACCTCCCGATGGAACCAGTCCACCCAGAACTGGATCGCCGCCGTTCAGGAGAGGGTGATCGCTCTGCAACTGCGAGTAGACATCAAAGTGCAGATCTGTCGTACCATCCGCATTGAGTACGGAAGTATAGTTTGCGGAGTCAAAATCGACGGTGATTGTCTGGCCGTGTTGAGTAAAAGTGAGCTGAGGAACGATTTCCATTCCATCGGTCACAAAACCTCCTCTGGCATCACCAGGTAGAAAATCGAGGCCGTCGCCGAGCAGGTCATCGACCACAAGATCGTCGAAGGCAAAATAGTCTGAAACCTGAAAGTTCATCGTGTATTCCAGAATGTCGCCCGGTGAATTGACTGGAGCATTTCTGTCGTCGATATTGGCGACACCCTTCTGAATGGCCAGTGAATGTTCCTCCAGCACATAGTCGGTTTCCAGTCCGCTGGTAATTCCATCCTGACTGATTCCTGCGGGACCTTCATTGTCGGAGACCGGATTACCGTTCCAGGTGCCGGAAATAGCAGCGTCATTGTAGGGCGCGATGTCGAGCTGTTCACCGCTTACCTGATTGATTACGGATGCTGCGGTGTCGCCGTCGACATGAGGGATAAATGCTTCGTAGGTGACAACAATATCTCTCCCCGCCACGCCAGTCACCGGATTTACCAAGGTGATATCGAGTAAGTTGTCTCCAGCAGGAGTTCCGGTTAGACCATCAGTATTGATATACGGTTCACTGTTTAAGGTATAGGCCAGAGCGTTTCCTCCGACATCTTCGACCACCAGATTACCCAGGTACGCGAGGTCTCCAGGGAGGACATCCGTCAGATTCAGGCCGGTGATGGTCTCGTTATCCGCGACATCGACTGCCAAAGTATAGGTTACCGGGTGATTGGGGCCCGATGCCAGCTCACCGGTATAGGTACCGTCTTCTTCGGGAACGGCTGCAGTTTTCGTCAACTGCATCACCAACGGGTAAACATTGGAGCTGGATTCGGTTCCGAACAGTGGCTCGTCATTGGGGGCGACGGTGGTCCCGGGATTGTCCAGTGCGTCGTGGCCGAGAGCAAAACCGCCCCGGGCGATCAAGTCATAGCCGCCAGGATGATTGGGGACGACTCCATCCGCCGTATTCAGGCTGGCATTAACCGAGAGGTCGAGGGCTGGATTGCTGTCAGAATAGCTACCAAAAGGAAGTTCCACATTATAGACATAACTACCCGCCAGAGCCGGATTGAAAGTAACCGGAGTTGTCCCTGACCCTGCTCCTCCGAAATAATCAGAGGGCGGATTTCCGATACTGTTGCTATACATCGGGTGATCCACCGGAACCGGGCTTGCCGATGAGCCCACTTCGATCAATTGGCCATCCGCCCCGATCTCACCGATCGGAACGATAGCTAATCCGTTAGGATTGGTCTGGTCGACCCCGAAAAGTTTTATCGAATTGAGCTGAACCTCCGCCGGGGCAATGAGATCAACATACGGAGCATAACCAATTTGATCACCCGTGTTATCAAATTGGACAGCAAAATCGATGTCGTCGTTGACGAGTTGATCGCCTGCCACGGTGAGACCACCAGTCGCCACGGAGACATCAGGCACCGCATCGAACAGGATTCTCGGTTCAAGAGGCTCGAAATGAATAGTTGTAGATTTTTGGGAAAAGGAGTGAGACATAATGAAGGGAAAACATTAAGATTAATTTATAATGTATATCATAAAGATTATAAATAATATTAATTATTTCGGATTCCGAAGGGCATCACCCTGATGTTTTTTGAGGTAAATAGGGAACTCCCTCAGGTAGAAGAGGTTCCTCAGGAGTGTTTATTTGCGATTATTTTAAAAAATCGGGAAATGCTGAGCCAAAAGATTGATTCATACGGTCCAATGTCCGTTTCAAGGGTGATTTTTCCCGGATTTGGTCCCGGGCGAAGGATGATGGTGCCCCGGTTTCGTTGGACCGATGAAACTCCGGGGGCGCGGATCGGGCAGATGCGCCATCTTCCCCGGTGGTCCCGGAAAGGATCAGATTAAAGACGCCAGGGGTTAGTTGTTGTGAAACAGTAAAACAGTCTGAAAGTTCGCGTAACTCATAGATTATGCGAGACTTCGGTTGTTGGCAGGATGGTTGAGGAACTGAGTGTCCTCCCCTTTTTGAAGTGAAGGTTTTTCCGTACAACGGTCAGAAAATTGTATTTATGAAAGTGATTGAAAAGCTGATGGGAACCCGAAATGCAACTGCTTCTTCGAATGATTCCGGGCCCGACGGGCAGGATATGTTCCGGGTCGATGTGGGCGGGTTGCGCCGGAAGTTTGCCAACAATAAAAAGAGCTTTCTGCTTTTTGAGCTCTATCAAAATGCGGTGGATGAAGATGTCTCTACGGTCGCGATGACTCTGGAGCAGCTGCCTTGTGGAGAAAAATGCCACCTGGTTGTGGAGGATGACAGCCCGGAGGGATTCAAGGATCTCACTCACAGCTATACGATTTTTGCGGATTCCTCGAAGCTCGATAACCCGGAGCAACGCGGTATCTGGAATATGGGGGAAAAACTGGTGCTCGCGTTTTGTACCGAAGCGATGATTTCCTCCACGAGGGGCACGGTTATTTTTACAGACGGTCGTCGATTTCACTCTCCTGACAGAAGAACACGGGGCACAAAGTTTGAAGGGGATATCCTGATGACAGAAGACGAGTTTTCGTACTGCTGTCGAAGTATGAAAAGCCTGATTCCTCCGGAGGGTGTTACGGTTACTTTCAACGAGACGCGACTGGAAGTTCCGGCTTTTGTTCATGAGTTTCAAACTACACTTCCCACTACGATAGGTGATGAAGCGGGAGCCATCCGGCGAACCCGGCGGAAAACCATAGTCCGCCTTTACGAGGCTGCCGAGCGGACCGGCGGCTGGATTTACGAAATGGGGATCCCGGTAGTGAAGTGCGGCAACCGTTGGCACTGCGATGTGCACCAGCGGGTTCCTCTGAATATGCAAAGGGATAATGTGACTCCGGCCTACCTTCAGGAACTGCGGGTAGCAGTGATTAACGAGACTCATGCCCTGCTGGAAAAAGAGGATATTACTCAGGACTGGGCCCGGGCCGCTACCAATGACAAACGCTGCAACGTCGAGGCGACCACCAAAATGCTCGATCTACGATTTGGCGAAAAGCGGGTTTCCTACGATGTGAGCGACCGCGAAGCCAACAAGAAAGCATTGAATGAAGGCTATACCGTAGTTTCCGGCGGATCCCTGTCGAAAACGGAATGGAAAAATGCCAAAGTGTCCGAAGCGATTAAACCGGCCGGGCAGGTTATGCCATCCCGCCACAAGGAGGAAAATCCGGACGAGGAACTTGATGAAAGCAAATGGACTCCCGGTATGAAAGAAGTTACCAGGTATACAGAACAGCTGGCGGCTGGCGTACTTGATAAAGCGATTCATATTCGAATCGTCTGTAAGCCTCAGTGGCCGGTTTTTGCTACGTACGGAGGAGGTAAACTAACTTTCAATCTGGGAACTCTCGGACACAAATTTTTCGATACCCGGACGTGGGAGGGCTTGCAGACGATAAACGAGTTGTTGATCCATGAATTTGCTCACGAATATGCCTCGGATCACCTGAGCCGCTCGTTCTATGACAGCATAGGATTAGTCGGGGCGCGTCTCGCCAGGTTCGCTGTCGCGCACCCCGAAGTTTTGCAGCAAATGGTTACTGACGATGACAGCGAAGAGAGCGGGCTCTACCCTTCCCGGTTGCACAATTTTTCCTGTGCGTCCGGGGGCGCGTACTAGAACATTTCCTCAGTTTTTAAACAGTTCATGCTCCGGATCACCGGCGGAGATCAGGTAGGCAAGGAGATCGAGAATATTATCATCGGTCATGGTAGACAGAAGGGCGGGTGGCATCATTGATATAGGTGATGGCTCAATCGATTTGATGTCAGCAGCGTTCACTTTGGTATTCTCACTGGGCTTCATCATGTCGGTATTGACCCAATATTCGTCATCGCGCATGTTCATGATTCGACCGGTGATTTGTTTGCCGTCTTTCAAAGTAAATATACTGGCGCCGTATTGATCGCTGATTTCTTTACCGGGATCGATAATGGATTCGAGTAGATCGTGAGGACTGAATTTCCCGCCTACAGCAGTGAGGTCCGGACCGACGGCGCCACCTTCGTTTTTGAAGCGATGACAGACGTAGCAGGTTCCCGCGCCGAACATTTTGCGTCCGTTTTGAAAATCTCTATTACCTTCCAACCCGGCTCCCAGCAGGGGAGTAAGGTCTTTCATGGTCCACATTTTAACGAAGTTGCGGGGTTCCAAAGTAAACTGAGGTCCGCTGTCTTTCGGAGGCGTTTTGATCAGTTTAGTCAGCGCGGGTGTCATGTCCTTTTTGGGAATGGCGGCAACAGCATGTTTTTTGATATCATTCAGGTAGTTGCGAAACCGGGCTCCCCCCTGGTAACTGCCTGCCAGGACGAACCACTCGAAGTAGGTTTTTCGCAGCTCCGGAGTCCAGCCCTGCTTGAGGTGGCGGAGGTTGAGGGCGTAACCGATTTGTTCTTCCTGGCCGGAGGCGGAGGATAGCAGTTCCATGCCTTTTTCAACGGCGGACGGAGCTTCGAGGATCGCCATGATGGCTGACAGGTCTCTGTTTTCCTCCGGAGTGCGGGCCGGGTAAATGGTATCGAGCCACGGGATCAGTGTTTTTTTCACATCATCCGAAGGCTGGCCACCGCGAGTCAGCGCAAGGGTAATACTGCGGAGAACATCGAGTCGTAGCTGCTGAGACTTGAATGATTTGTAGTCGAACTTCTGCACCATTGTGAGAATGTCCGCAGCGGAGTTTTTCCCGTCCGTCCTGGCGAGCGCGATAAAGGCAGCTGTTGCTATAGTTGGGTTGGATTCGGTTGAAAGGCGTTTTTTCCAGTTGGCGACCGGTTGTTTTTCCAGAGCGACCCGTGCCGCGTGGCGGATGCCCCGGTCATCGGATCCGAGAGATTCCCAAATGACGTCCAGCTGGGTTTTTGTAGCTTCGGCAGCCCAGTCGTGAGTAAAGGCTTCGAGGCTGCGGCGCTTGTCCCGCATCTCCTCACCGGTCAAATTTGGTTTGGCAGGCTCGGTGGATTCTTTTCCTGTGTAGGTTACGCGGTATAGGCCCGACTGAACCCGTCGCCCGCCGACGGCAAAATACATAGCACCATCCCCGGGGTGAATCACCAGATCGGTAAGAGGGAGGGGCTGGGCTGTGGCAAATTCTTCAAATGTTGCGGTATAGGTAGAGCCTTTGGGTTCGAGGTGCACGGCCTAGAGTTTTCCATACGACCAGTCGCAGGCGAAAAGTGCGTTTTGGTATTTAGCGGGAAACTTTGCCCCGTATCCGAAGACAACTCCAGTCGGCGAACCGGGGCCGATATTGACTACAGCACCGAAAGTATCGCTGCAGTATTCCATGAATTTACCGGAACCGGTACGCCAGCCAAATTCCGCGCCATCGATTACATGATTGATTCGAGTGGGGCGATACCAGGGAGTGTTAAGATCCCATTCCATATCTGCGTCGTAGGTGAAAAGTTCGCCTACCCGGTTAAAAGCCGCATCGTACTGATTGCGGAAACCGGTAGAGATGATGTCCCAGGTTTTACCATCGGGATCGATCTGCGCGATGTGGCCGAGGGGCGCTTCCGCTCCAACCATAAAGTGCTGAAGTGACGGGAACAATTGGTCTTCGGCCCATACCTCGGGTACCCGGGAATGGGTATAGTCTTCCGGCAGGCGGGTTTGGTTGCCCATCACGACGTAGAGGTGTTTCCCGTCCGGGGCGGGGATGATGGCATGGGGACCGTGCTCCCCGCCGGTGGCGGCGAGAGCTTTGATCGTGTCCAGTTTATCAAATTTATCATCCCCGTTGGTATCGCGGAGGCGAAACACACCGGAGCCGGTGGCGCTGCTACGGGAATTTACTACTACATACAGGCTGTCAAATGCATAGCAGAGACCCTGGGCATGTCCGATATTGGGCAGCTTTTTCTGTTCGGCTATCGGCTTGCCCTGTCCGGGTTTTTCAGCGGAGTAGGCGATTTGTTCAATCGTGGCGGGATCGATCGTTTTACCCGGTGCGGGAGCGGGAAAGCGATAGAGTCCGCCGTATTGATCGCTGACGATGATGCGGCCTTTGTCATCCAGGCACATTGCCACCCAGGAACCCTGTTTGTCCCGGGGAACGGAATAGAGTAGTTCGATTTTGAAACCCTCAGGAAGCCGAATCCGTTCCGGCGGAGTTGCGGTTTGTTGGGCAGTGGAAAAGGAGGTCCCGACAAGTAGCGTTGCGAGGATAGTTGAGAAAAAGAGAATGATTCGATTCATGGATTTCAGAAAGAGGGTATAGCCGAAGGCCGACCTGAAATCAATGTGCCCGATCATGGGATGCGGGTGAAAAACGGCGATTCAACAGGGTACAATGCGACACTGTACCCTGTTGAATCACGCGGTTTCGGCCCCTACAGCCCGGATGCGGAAATTTGCACCGCGCAGTGCTTGTATGACGGCTGCCGCGAGTGAGGGTCGACAATTCCGTTGGTCAGACGGTTGGTTTCCGTAAAATGCATGGGCATGAACACCTGGCCCGGAGCTACATTCGGGGTAATCAAGCACTTCACAGTGCAGGATCCTCTCCGTGATGCCACGTTCACCATACCGTGGTGATCGAGTCCAAGGTCGGCGGCATCTCCGGGATGGATTTCGATGTAATTTTCCGTTGGATTGAGTTTCCGTAGGATTCCGGATTTTCCGGTACGAGTCTGGGTGTGCCACTGGCCGGAGCTGCCCCGCCCGGTAAGGAGAATAAACGGGTATTCTGAATCGGGCCGTTCCGGCACGGGCTGCACATTGTCGAAGACAAACTTCGCCCGCTGATCCTTTGTATAGAATTTACCGTCTTCGAACAATCTTCGCTCTACCTGAATGTTGTCCTTTGCTTCCTCCGGGCAGGGCCACTGAATCCCGCCGCTATCCTCTATATGGTGGTAATCTTTGATGCCGGAAAAGTCACACGGTGTTGCGCGACTCATCTTTTTCATAATCTGAAAAACGGCCTCCGGTGAACTCCATTTTTCAAACCATTCACCGGCACCCCAGGCCGAACCGAGTAGCCGGATAATATTGAAATCCGCCAGGGCCGAACCGGGAGCGGTGCTGACTTTGTTTACTTTACCGATTCTTCGTTCCGAGTTGATAAATGTTCCTTCTTTTTCCCCCCACCCGGCTGCAGGCAGTATGAGATCCGCTTCCACGGCTGTCTCAGTCGAACAATACATGTCCTGAACAACGAGAAAATCCAGTTTGTCGAGAAGTTTGCGGAAGCGGGACTGGTTAAACCAGGAATGTGCCCCGTTTGTAGCGACTACCCATAGAGCTTTGATCGCGCCGGACTCGATACCATCGATGATCTGGTCGTAAGCCATCCCTGTCCTTTTTTGTATTCTCTCCTCATCTATTCCGACAATCTCTGCTATCTCCTTCCGGTCGGTTGAACTGGAGAAATCTCTACCTCCGAAAAGACTGCTTGTGTTACTAAACAGTCGCGAACCCATGGCGTTGCATTGTCCGGTGATGGAGTTGGCACCGGTTCCGGGACGCCCGATGTTTCCTGTCATTAAAGCCAGATTTATGATCGCCTGCGCGGTTCGGGTGGCTTCGTGGCCCTGGTTTACGCCCATTGTCCACCAGAAAGAGACTCGTTTTCCCTGGCCAATCGTTTCCACGATGCGTTCGAGTTCCGCTATAGGAATGCCGGATGTATTTGATACAGTTTCCAGGTCGAAGGGATCGACATGCCTGGAAAAATCTTCGAATCCTGTGGTATGGATATCAATATAGTCTTTGTCTATATATCCTTTCCGGATCAGTTCTCTGGCGATTCCGTAGAACAGCGTTAGATCTGACTTCGGCTGTAACGGAACATGCTGCGTGGCCTGCATGGCTGTCTCCGTGGTCCGGGGGTCGAATACGATGAGTTCCGGGTTGTTCGGATTCAGGAGTATGCGCTGCCACATAATGGGGTGGGCCACGCAGAGGTTTGAACCGATCAAGACGATGACATCCGATTGTTCGAAATCGTCATAGGTATACGGAGGTGCATCAAACCCGAAGGATTCTTTGTAGGCGGACACAGCGGTTGCCATACACTGGCGGGTGTTGCCGTCGCCATGGATCACACCCATTTCGAACTTCGCGAAAGCGCCGAGAAGAGCGAGTTCCTCGGTGCAAATCTGACCGGTCCCGAGGAATGCGACTGACTCCGGGCCGTGTTCCTTTTGAACCTGCTTCATTCGATCGCAAAATACTTCAGCCGCCTCGTTCCAGTCGAGCGGTGCAGGATTTTCGTTTCGGGTTTTTCGGTACAGTGGGGTCGTGGCGCGGTCCGAAGCGGCAAGGGGTGTCAGTGATTCCCATCCCTTGGGGCAGGCCATGCCTAGATTAACAGGATAGTTCGTTTCCGGGGTGAGGTTTACCGCGTTGCCGTTTCTCAGGTGAATTTTCAGGGAGCAGCCCGTGGAGCAGAACCCACAGACACTGGAAGAAACCGCATCGGGGGCGTCTTTTAGCGGCACCTGCCCGGGATGGTGTTTTCCCTGACATCGCTTCAGTTCTTCCGTAAAGGGCCCAAAGTGGCTCCTGAGTCGTTCTTCGAGGTTGTGGATCATTTCTATACTCCTGGCATTTTGGGCTCATCAACCGCCCGGAAGAAAAGGGATCGTCCGGCAATTTCCGATCCGAGGAACAGGGCTGCGGCTATCCAGGGCGAAAAGAGAAACAGTATAGCCAAACCTCCGAGAATCTGACGCAGTAGTAGAGATCGTTTCAATGGCCCTAACAGTCTCTTGCCGACCTTTCTGTATTTCGAGGAACTGCTTAATGCGTAGAACCATTCCAATCCCAAAAGCGAAATGATTACCGGTGCAGCCATTGCGGGAGAGGTTAGTAACAATCCAAAACTGAGCGCTGTTCCGAAAAAACGCAGGAGATTCAGTCTGGTACTCCAAAATGGTCTTTTCGTATCTGAATAAACTTTAACCGAAGTCCAAATACCGGTGAGTCCGGCAATCGCCAGCAGGCCTCCTGTCGTGCCGGTCATCCAGCCCGGTAAATTCAGGGCCACTGCCAGAACATAGCATGGTGCCAGTCCTCCCACTCCTCCGAAGACGATGATTTCCCTGCTGAGCCAGGAGGTTCTCCAACCGAGAAACGCTTTCCATGCTTTCAAAGGTTGCCCGAGGTGGAGGACGCTGCAGACCAGGCCGGAAAAGAAAAGAACACAACCGGCGACTGGTCCGGCTATAGAAATTTCGGGGTTTTGGAGTCGGGAGAGAAAATCGGCAGCGAAAATTCCGGTTGCTGCCTGGGTCAAAACCAGCATCCACACCAGTGGCCAGTGAGCGTGGGCCGGTTCGATGTTTTCATTGTCGGAAGGTTCGCTATCCCACTTTACATTCAGGTATCGGGTCGACGGTTGTGTATAGGTTGAAGTAAACGTGCCGGGCACCAGAGTTTCGTCGTCCCCGGTGTTTTGATCGATTTCCTGCTTCGAAACGATGCGAATTTTGATCGCTTCATTCGGGCAGGCCTGCACACAGGCCGGCGCTTCGCCCTCGCTGATTCTTCCGTGGCACATATCGCATTTCCTGACGATTCCGAGACGTTCATTGTATTTCGGCACTTCGTAGGGACACTTCATTTCGCAATACCGGCAACCGATGCATTGGTCATCAAGATGTTTTACAATGCCGGTATCTTTGTCTTTATCGTAAGCCCTTGTGGGGCACCCGTTCAGGCAGGCCGGGTCGGCGCAGTGATGGCAGGCCGTGGTGACGGTTTGCTGCGTGGAAGTGTTTGTACCTATCAAATTCCCGACATCCCGCCAGGTTTCGGTATCGTCGAGACCATTCAAACTATGGCATGCCACGACGCAGGCTTTGCAACCGCTGCAGACATCAAGGTCTACTTCAAATGCATATTGCTCATCCTGCCCGGGTTTACCTATAGGAATCAGGTCGCGATACACATTGGTATCCGGCAAATAATTTTGTTTTTGATATCTGGAAAATTTTTCGACTGCGGAAATCTGTTGTTGTTCGAGTAGCAGGTCATCAATCAGGGTCCGAAGCGATTCCTCTTTCATCACGCAAGAACTCCCCCTGACAATTGCAGAACCATTGCCTCAAGATTTTCGATCTCGTGGCGGGTGGTGAAATCCTGAAAAGTTTCATCCGGGTAACGGTTTGCCAGGTAGACTCGAAGTAGAGCTTCGATTTTTTCATTCAATTCAGGACCGGCGGCGACGCTTTTAAACAATTGTCTTCCGAGCCGCTTGTTATCCAGGCCAAACCCTCCGCCTACGAAAACATGATAGCCTTCCACAGGTTCTTCGAGGCCCTCTTTTTTCACTTTGCATGCCAAAAGGCCTATATCACCGATGTAGTGCTGGGCGCAGGAATGGGGGCAACCGGTGACGTGAATGTTGATCGGTTGATCGAGAGTGAGTTTCGATTCGAGATGTTCCACTATTTCCAGGGAATGACCTTTGGTATCCGAGCTGGCGAACTTGCAATAGCGGTTGCCGGTGCAGGCTGATACTCCACCCCGGATCGCTGAAGCCATGCAGCGCAAACCGGCTGCCGCGAGCTTTTCCTGCGCCGCGTCGATACGGTCATTCGGTATATCCGGAATGATCAAATTTTGAAAAATCGTCAGCCGGACTCGCCCGCTGCCAAATTCGTCTGCGACTTCCGCAATCGCCCGGGCTTCACCCGATTGCAAAATACCTACCGGGACATATACACCAAGCCAGCTTTTGCCTTTGTCTTTCTGAGGTTGAACCCCTATTTGCGGATGTGCTACGGAAGGCTTTTTGTGTTCTTCGATCAGTTCGGTAAACGACTGATCGTCGAAGTTGAAAGAGATCAATTCGTCATCCAGAAGTTTGGCCGTCTCCTCAAGGTATTTTTCGTAGCCCCATTCTTTGATCAGATAAATCATTCGGGCTTTGCCGCGGTTGCCCCGGTTGCCGTTTTTGATAAATACTCTGGTGAGAGACGCCGCCACCTCGGTTGCATCTTCCGGTCGACAGATCGCATGGCAGTTCTCTGCAAATTCTTTGTGACCGGTGACGCCTCCGAGCATGATCTGGAAATATACCCCGCTGGTAACTTTTCCTTCAAGAGGATGGCCTGCCGGTGGCTCTTTCAGCTTTATGGCTCGGAGGCCGATATCATTGGTATCTTCGGCAACCCCAATCAAACCGCCGCTGTCATAAGAGATGTTAAATTTTCTGGGCAGATCGTAGAATTCGCGATGGTTTTCTATATAGTGAGCGAGATCTTTGATCAGCGGCATCACATCGATCAATTCATAGGGATCAAAACCGGAAGTGGGATTCGCGGTGAAGTTGCGTAGGTTGTCAGCCCCGGAGCCGCGGGATTGTAGGCCGCAGTCCTGGATTCTCCGTAACAGCTCGGGAGTATCTTTCGGTTGGATAACCCGCAGTTGAAAATTGTTGCGGGTAGTGATTTGGAGGTAACCCCAGGCTATGTCGTCGGTAATCGAGGACAGCTCCCTGAGCTGGTCGGCAGAGACTTCGCCGCCGGGAATTCGAAGTCGGCACATATATCCTTCGTGAACCGGGGCGAGCCAGAATAGTCCATTCCATTTAAACCGGAATATATCGGCTTTTTCCGGCGCGGTATTATTTTTCCCTTTCTTGAGAATCTCCGAGTAGGCGTCGATAGGATCCAGCTCCTCTTTCATTTTTTCCTCAAGAGTTTTCTTCACTTTAGGGGTTGGTCCCGCTTCCGGTTGAATATCTCCGAAGGAAACTCCTTTATTTTTCAGCCCGGAAAAGAACCCGTCGAGCCATTGCTCCTGCGAAAGGTTGATGGTTTCCCCGGCCACTACTTTTGGTATCGTATTAGTAGACATCTCTCTGGTATCGTTTGTCCTTTTTCATTTTGGCGATATACTCCGCCGCTTGCTCGTCATTCATTCCTCCGAAATTGGCTATCAGTTCTTGCAGAGCTGAATCCACGTCTTTTGCCATTCTTTTGGCATCTCCACAGACATAGAAGTGAGCCCGCTGATTGCCGATCCATTCCCACAACTCGGCACCGTTTTGCCGAATGTGATCCTGGACATATACTTTTTCCTCTCCGTCACGGGACCATGCCCGGTGATAGTGGGTAAGAACTCCGTCCCGTTCCATTTGGCGGAACTGATCTTTGTAGAGCCAGTCGGTTTTCTCATGTGGGTTTCCGAAGAACAACCAGTTAGGCCCTTCGCTCCCGGTGGCCGCTCTTTCCTCTAAAAAGGCCCGGAAAGGAGCTACTCCGGTTCCGGGACCTACCATGAGAACCGGGACGGTCGTATCAGTCGGCAGTTTGAAGTGTTTTACGTGCTGCAAATACACTTTCAAAGAATCGCTCTCGTTGAGGCGATCCGCGAGATAGGTGGAGCAAACCCCTTTTCGAGTTCTGCCGAACGCTTCATATTCGACCCGTGCCACAGTAAGGTGAACTTCGTCGGGGTGAGCTTTCGGGCTGGAGGATATTGAATAGAGACGCGGGCCGAGTTTTCGTAGTAGAGAAATGAAAACGTCGACACTTTCAAATGTCGCCGGGAAGTCGGTTGCCAGGTCGACAAGTTGCTTTTCCGAAATGTAGGTGTTCACTTCTTCCTCCGATAGGTTGATCCCGCCGGAACAATAGCTTTTCCACGATTCAAAGAGTTTTGCGGATACCGCGCAGATGTCACAATCGTTGATCAGTGAACTCCTTTGTTCCTCATTGGCCTCCAGTTTGAGGAGGTGAAGAATTTCTTCAACTAAAGCCGGGTCGTTTTCAGGGCAAACGGCAAGGACGTCACCGACTTCGTAAGTCAGTCCGGACCCCGCCAGACAAATCTCAAAGTGTCTGGTATCCCGATTGGATGAAGCCTCGTTCAGCTTAAGATTGGCTTTCAACTTAGCCGGGAACGGGTTCTTTTTCGAAAAGCCCACCGGAGCCTGTATCGCTTTTGTTTCGTTTTGCGGGGAAGAGGTGCCCAATACCGAAAGCGCTGCATCGAACCAGGCGGCGGCGGTCTCCTCGTAATCGGTATCACAGTCTCCTCGCGGAGCGAGCCGGGAACCGCCCAACTCTTCAAAGCGTTTATCAAGCGCTTTTCCCATACCGCAAAAATCGATATAGTTGGAATCGCCGAGTCCCAGAACGGAAAACCGGAGACTCTCCAGTTTCGGTGCCTCGTCGGTAGTCAGGTATCCCCAAAAATCGACTGCGTTATCGGGCGGATCTCCCTCTCCCCATGTGCTGGAAATCATAAGGAGGTTTTTCTCTTTGGTGAGATCTATAGACTGGTAGTCTTCCGCACAAATCACGGGAGCCTGAAAACCTGACTCTGCGAGCCGACTGCCAAATTCCTCAGCCAGCGCTTCACTGTTGCCGGACTGGCTGGCATACATAACCACGACGCGTTCCTTTTGGGTGTCGGCAGGGACAGGAAAACCTGAGGTACTTCCCTGAAGGGCTGCGATGTATCCATTCAGCCAGTTGCGTTGCGATTCGCTGAACGGGGCCGAATCCGGGATCTTGGGAATTGCGATACTCATGCTGCCTCCTTGATTTCAGAATCTTTTTCTTCGAGGAAATTCATGAGAAATTCCCGGTAGTCATAATACTGATCTGTAGTCATGATTTCCTTACGGTCCCGGGGACGGGGAAAAGTGATTTCCAGAATGGACCCGATCGTTGCCGCAGGTCCGCTGGTCATCATCACAATTCGGTCTGCGAGGTAGATGGCTTCATCGACGTCGTGAGTGATCATCATGGCGGTCAGTCGTTCGCGGTTCCATAGATCAAGGAGGACCTGCTGGAGCTCGAACTTGGTTAATTTATCGAGCATCCCGAAAGGCTCATCGAGAAGTAGCATTTTCGGAGAAAGAGCAAAGGCCCTGGCCAGTCCCACTCTTTGGCGCATACCGCCGGAAAGTTCACCGGGGCGCTTATCTTTTGCCTCGGAAAGGCCTACCGCCGCGAGATAGTATTCCACGATCTGTTCGCGTTCCTCTTTGGTGGCATGATAGTAGACCTGCTTTACGCCGATCATGACATTATCCCAGGTGGTAAGCCACGGCAGCAAACAGGGTGATTGGAACACCACGCCCCGGTCCGGACCGGCTCCGTCGATTTCTTTGCCGTCGAGAATGACGGCTCCGTCTGAGACTTCACTCAGGCCGGCTACCATCGACAGGACCGTTGATTTGCCGCAACCGCTGTGTCCGATTACACAGACGAATTCGCCTTTTTTGATTTTCAGGTCGAAGCCTTTGACGATGACGGCGTCGCCGTTCGGAGTTTTATATACTTTCGTCAGATTATATGTTTCAAAATACGAATCCATACTAAATCACTTTTCTTGGTTTCGGCCTCAGTCCTGAAAATGTGGAAGGTCTGTGCCTGGATATATCCATGGGTTTGATATTGGGAAGAGCCACCGGTTTTGAATATGAGGCAGCTCGTTCTCTTTCTTTTTCGGCGAGGAGGAATGTGATCACTTCATGCCGTAGTTTCTGCCACTCAGGAGCAGCTGTAATTTCCCGGCGATTTCTCGGGCGGGAAGCGGTTACCTCCACTGCGGGACCGAAGCTGGCTCCCGGCCCTATGCTGAGGGGGATGATGCGGTCGGCCATATAGAGACCTTCATCAACATCGTTGGTGATAAGGATGACGGTTTGTTCTTCCGCTTCTTTAATCTCCAGAATTTGATCCTGGATGACGCTGCGGGTCAAAGCATCTAGCGCACTCAGAGGTTCATCCAGGAGGAGAACTTTCGGGTTCATTGATAAAGTCCTGGCTACCGAATTGCGTTGCCGCATGCCGCCGGAAAGTTCTCCAGGGCGTTTGTGTAGCGCGGGTGTCAGATTGACCCGGTCAATTGCCTTTTTTATCTCGAAGTCCCGCTCGTTTTTGGAGAGATCACCACAGACTTGATCGACGGCAATGCCGACGTTTTGATATACCGTCAACCACGGTAGCAATGAGTAGTTTTGGAACACCAGTCCGCGGTCGGGATGGGGACCGTTTACCGGTTCGCCATCTACTAAAACCTCTCCCGAGTCGGGTTCCAGAAGTCCGGCGATGAGATTCATCAGGGTTGATTTTCCGCATCCGGAATACCCGAGAATCGCTATGAACTCGCCCTTTTCCACATGCAGGTTCAAGTCAGTTAAAACTTCGGTTCGGGCTGTTCCGGAACCAAAACCTTTTGAAACACTGTTTAATTCGATATAGGCCATAAAACGACTTCGGTTAGATGTTTTGTTCCTCGAAGGTGACGAGTCTCTGGCAAACCAGCATAATCCGGTCCAGAAGGAATCCGATTGCTCCAATAAAGAACACCGCAATAATGATTTGAGCGGTACTCTGAGTGTCCCCGTTCTGATACATGTCCCAAACGAATTTCCCGAGTCCCTGGTTCTGTGCCATCATGTCAGATGCGACGAGAACCATCCAGCCTACGCCGATGGAAAGTCGCAGACCTGTGAAGATCAGTGGCAGAGCGGATGGAAGTATGATTTTCCAGATCTTCTGAAACCAGCCCATCTTCAATACTTTTGCCACGTTGAGGAAGTCTTTATCGATCGATGCTACGGCTACCGCGGTATTGATAAGAGTCGGCCATATAGAGCACAGTGTTACCACACCGGCGGAGGTCCAGAGCGCCCTTTGCCAGATGCTTGTGGAAGGCGGCTGTTCGATTCCCCAGGTGGTGAATACGAATACGATGGGAAACCACGCCAAAGGGGATACCGGCTTGAAAAGCTGGATAAGCGGGTTCAGCGCAATGTTGATTTTCTTCGAAACGCCGCAAAGAATCCCGATGGGGACGCCGAGCAGTGTTGAGCAACTGAAACCCACTACAATGGTAATCAAACTGATCCAGATTTGATCGAAAAATGTAGTTGCTCCCTGATAGATTTTGGTCCGGAATTTCTCCGCCAGTCCGGTGTATCGCTCTGCTTTTGTCGCATCTCCTCCTGCAGCAGCATCAGCTGCTTTTTGTTCCATGGAGAGGGCGCGCTCTTCGTTCGCTTTGTAGTATTCGACTTCCTTGAGCTTTTCCGCCTGCGCAAATTCAACCATACCGCCCCAGGCACGCCAGGTTTCATCGGGACTGGGAATTTTGGTGCTGTCGGAAACGACGTAGAAAGACGAAATCCACCAGACTGCTACAAATACGGCAAATGCCATCAGGGGGAGAAAGGTGTTCTCGAGGATCTCCCGGATTTGTTTGGCCGGCTCATCATTACCTATGAGGCGGGCGATCGGACTGAAGTACCCCAGCCCGAGTTTGTCCAGGTTGTGGGCCACTTTGTTGGGATTGTAGGAAAAAGTTTTCCGCGCGGGATGTTTTTCTTCCTGAACAATCGGGTCGGTATCGACTACTGCATTCATAACATGTTTTCTGGTAATCCAGGAACTATTTCAGTCCTATATTGAAACTCTTGATGTATTCGTTGGGTTTAGTTCCGTCGTATGTGTTGCCATCGATGAAGTCGGAGTTAGGTGGCTTGTAGCCTCCGGATGTTTGGGCTTCGTAGGCGGCGCTGAAGTCCGCCTCTTCGAATTCACCGTCATCGATTAGCTCGGCCACGGCTTTAATGTAGATGTCGGGGCGGTAGATTTTTTTGGCCACTTGATCATACCAGGAATCCGATTGCTGTTCGGTAAGCTGTCCCCATCGCACCATTTGGGTGAGGAACCAAACGGCATCGGAGTAGTAGGGGTAGGAAGCGTTGTAGCGGAAAAACACGTTGAAGTCCTCCATTTTGCGAACGTCCACTTCCGGTTCGAATTCGAACGTTCCCGTCATGCTGTTTTTGATGACTTCGTAGGGAGCGCCTACGTAGTTCGGCTGCGACAGGATTTTCGCGGCTTCGTCGCGGTTTTCCCAACTGGCATCCAGCCAGTGCCCGGCGCGGATCAGAGCTTTGGTGACAGCGATCCAAGTGTTGGGATTTTTTTCTGCCCACTCGGCAGAGACTCCGAAAACTTTTTCCGGATTGTTTTTCCATATATCATAATTGGTTGTGACCGGAACTCCGATTTTTTTGAATACCGCCTGCTGGTTCCAGGGTTCTCCCACGCAATATCCGCTGATGGTACCTGCCTCCAGAGTTTGGGGCATTTGTGGCGGGGGGGTTACGGATAGTTCGATATCGCTGTTTAAGAATCCGGCGATATCCCGCTGATCCGTGGCCGGGTCGAAGTAGTATCCGGGGGAGATTCCGGCAGCGGCCAGCCAATAGCGGATTTCATAGTTGTGGGTCGAGACCGGGAATACCATTCCCATTTTCAGTTTACTACCTTCCGATTTGGCTTTCATGGCGATAGGCTTCAACGAATCTGCCGTGACCGGGTGAATCACTTTGCCGTCCGAATCTTTGGGAATCCCGGGTTTCATTTCTTCCCAGAGACCGTTGGATACAGTGATGCCATTGCCGTTGTAATCGAGACTGTATGCGGTCAATACATGGGCACTGGTTCCAAAGCCCACCGTGGCACCGATAGGTTGGCCGGCGAGCATGTGAGCACCGTCAAGATCGCCGGTTATGACCCGGTTTAACAGTTCCTTCCAGTTTCCCTGGGCCTCCAGTTCGACACTGAGGCCTTCGTCGTCAAAGAAGCCTTTTTCTTTGGCGATCACGATCGGGGCGCAGTCGGTGAGTTTGATGAATCCGAATTTCAGAATGTCTTTTTCGACATCGAGTAGATCGGCATGTGCCAGAGTAGTCAGAACCGAAACGGCTGCTGCTAATAGTATAGTGAGACGATGTTTCATAATCGGTGTTGGGTTGTCAGTTGGTTTTTACAGAAATTGGTTTTGATAATCAGGAGATGGCGGCGCTGTTGACGGGGAGGTCACGAGGGGTCTTTTTTTTTGTGTTTTCAGCCAGGGATGTGGCTTTTTTGTAGGTGTCATTGCGAAAGAAATTCCCCAGCTTCATATCATTTTTTGGAATGCTGTCCGGAATAAGGCCGGCTGATTTCATGTGATTGACCACCCAATTGGCTTTGTCTTTGGTCGGTTCATTCACGCCCCGGTTAAACAGGTGGAAATCTTCACTTTTCATTGAGTCGATGCCCGGAAAGAGGCTCTGGCCGATTATGGACGAATCCATATTCAGGTATTCCGGACGACTGAGGATTTCAGCCGCTTCTTTTCGTCCTTCTGTTGTATCGCAGACTTTTCCTGCTTTACTCAGAGCTGCTATCATTTTGAGGTGTTGTTCCTCTCTTTCCTGAGCGAAGGCATCGGTAACCAGCAGCGCCTTTTCCGGGTGAAGCGGTGACAGATCGGCAGATTCTTTCATGATCACTCCTGCTTTTTGATTCACTGCTATAGATCCGAAAGGTTCACCTACACAAAAGCCGTCGATAAATCCTTCTGCCAGAGAAGGCGCCATTAATGAAGGTGGCAAAACAACGATTTCGAAATCTTTCCCGGCTTTGACGCCGAATGGATTCAACCACTGGCGGAGAAGAAAGTGATGGGAACTGTAGATATGGGGAACGGCGAACTTCAACATCCGGCCGGCTTTCGCGATCGATTTTCCCGAGTTCACCAACTCATTGGAAATAGTGATGGAATCCCCGTTTGAATTGAATAAAAACGCCGTCTGGCAGGGGCACCGGGGAACTCCAAGACCCCAGGAGATGGAAAAACAAAATCCTACCGGTGCGTGGGCGGCGTCCATATACCACTTTGTCGCGTATCGAAGCCCAGCCGGGTTCCCGGTGCAGTTCCACTTCAAGGCCTACGTCTCCGAACCAACCTTTCTCATAGGCAAGGGCCAGAGGAGCGCAGTCTACGAGCGCTACGAAACCAATCCGGACGGGTCTTTTTGAAAATGTTGATTTTTGAATCACGGATCGGTAAAGAGCCGCTTTTGTGCCATGCCGGTGTCTTTGGTCCGATAATTGCTTTAGGGAAATTCATTGTGACGATCAATTTTGTTCATATCCCAATAATCGAAGATGGAGCTCCTTGATATCCGACAACTGCGTGCCTTTCAGGAACTGGCACGTCATGAGAGCTTTACGGAGGCGGCCAGCCATTTGCATCTCACCCAATCGGCGGTGAGTCATTCGATCAAAGCGCTGGAGAGCCACTTGCAGGTCAGTTTGTTTGAACGGATGGGCAAGCAGGTTCGCCTGACGGCTGAGGGTGATGCGTTGCTGCCTCATGCTGATGCGATTGTTCAGCGGATGGAAAAGGCGCTGAACGATGTGATAACGGTGAACAAGCCGGGTCACGGGCGGTTGCGAATCGGGGCTTCGGTAACGATCAGTCAGTATGTTTTGCCGCCGATTCTGCGGGAGTTGCGCGAGTGTTTTCCCAATTATGAATATGCGGTTTCGACCGAGAATAATAAAAATCTCGTCGGCATGTTGGAAAAAGGGCAACTCGACATAGTTGTAGCACTGGAGTCAGCGGTGCCCCCTCGTTTGTGCTTCGATCCTGTGTTCAGCGATCAGATCGAAATGGCGCTTTCTCCGGTTCATCCACTGGCGGGCGCCGATAGAATTACCTACGAGGATATAGTCGATGAAGATTTTATTATTTTCGATCGGGAGAGCGAAACATACCGTTTGATAGATGATATCTTCGCGGATCGTAAAGACCGGTTTCAGCCATCGCTGCAGGTGGGAAGTATGGCGGCGATCAAAGAAATGGCCAAAATCGGCCTCGGGATCGGTCTGCTCGCTCCGTGGGTGGCTCGGGAGGAAATTAAAGCCGGAACACTGATTTTTAAACCTCTTCCTCTACGTGAAGCGAACCGGACCTGGGGGATCTATAGCGACTCGAGGCACGGGAAGGTTCTGGTAGAAAACGTTTTCTCCGGCATTTGCCGGAGTGTGTTTGCCAATCTGCAGCTGCAGACATGCAGTGTTACTGCGGCAGCCTGAAAGTGGAAATGCCCTAGTACTTGTAGTTCAATTCGATAGACATTCTGGTCAGATCGGGAGTGGTATCGACACTGCCCATGTAGTAAGCGCCTTTGCCCAGTAGAGAAATTCTATCGTTGATCTTTTTGGTCAGGACAAGGTCGATTTCGTTACCAAATTCGAGATCCCAATCCTCGTTTTCGAAGTGGTGGTAAAAAAGGGCCGCTCCGATATCGCAAGGCAATGTAGTGGCCAGCGAGACGTAGGGGTTAATTAAACCAACAGGGGGCGTCGCGAGAAAGACATCGGCAAAACCGTTGAATTTGTGGTTGGTTCCGAGAGGGAACTGGTAACCGACATTGTTGTCAGAGCCGAGGTATTCGAGGCCTCCGGTTAGTTTCAGATTTTCGCAAATGGGATAGCTCAGGTAGCCGTGGCCATAGTTCGCCGCATAGTTGCGGGGACTGTTGTGGGCATCCGTCTGGTGGGCGTATTCCAGATAATAACTGGCGGAAGTATCAAATACATCACCCGCAAGCGACAGGCCGAGACTGGTGTTGCTGGTTGCGGATCCGGCGCGGTTTGTCAGATCCATCGAGTAGGCATAGCCGGTAAGAGTTCCGAGTGGGAGGGATTTGAGCTTTACATTTACCAGATGAGTATCCCCTTCGAAATCGGTATGAGGAGCGAAAAATACATCCGAACCAAAAATCCGGTTTACCTGACTGATGTATCCATAGCTGACTTCGAGATCACTGGTAGGCGTCCATTTCAAAGTCGCCGCATCAAACGTTTGCATATTCTGGCGCCATGCGACTCCGCCGACATATCTCTGGTTGTCGATATTGATGGCCTGCCGACCCGCTTTGATACCGACGGTTTTGTCGACACTTTCGTAGCTGACCCACAGTTGATTGATTTCGTTTGATTCCGGATCTGCAATAACCGTTTTTGTCGCCGGGCCATGCACGGAGGCCGCCCGGTAACTCTGGCGGTCGACAACCCGTGTTCCCTCATATTCTCCGAAGACCTGGAAGCCGTGGACTTTCTTCGTCATCAAACCGAGTCGGCTGCGCATGGAGCCGTTGTGGGAAACGTCCAGTGTATCGAGACTGCCGGATTCATAGCGGAACCGGGTGTCTACCGTCGGCGTGATAAACGCATCATCCCGGAGGATGAGAGGTCCGGCCGCAGCCATTCCGGAAGTGAAAACGGAAAGTGCGAAAACGCACGTAAACACAGGCAATTTGGTCAATTTCATATCGGTCATTCGCTGGCTCGTTAGAGCGATTTGCGTTCCATATTACATCGTCGATCACCGGATCCGAATTCGATATTTTCATTTTTGAAATGAACGGGGCTCATTTTCCCGCATTGAACAGGGTACAATGCGGGATCGTACCCTATTGAATCGAAGGAATTTCCGGTATTTCCGTTAGTTTTTTGATTGGTCGGCAGTGGTAGAGTAGATCGCTATGCCTGAGCCTGAAAATCTCTCTGATCCATCCGACGAGCACTACGAAATTTTCGTGCAGCGTTTTACCCGGTATGAGCCGGATCTTCGCCGGTTCATCGGATCGCTGTTGCCGGACTGGTCGGATACAGACGAAGTTCTGCAACAAACAGCTCTCGTGATTTGGCGGAAATTCGATCAATACGACCCGGACACTCATTTTATGAAGTGGGCCTGTGTGATTGCGCGGTTTGAAGCTCTTTCCTACCGCCGGAAAATGGCCCGCGACCGCCTCGTATTCCGGGAGGAGCTATTCGAGCTGATGGCCGATGAAGGTGCGGATGAGGTTTCCGAACGAAGAAAAGAACTGGAGGCTCTCGAAGTTTGTCTGGCGGAAATGCCGGGCAAAAGTCGCCGGTTTCTCACGCTCGCCTACACGCCGGGAGTGAAGGTAAAAGATATGGCTGAGGAGGCGGGCTCCTCGGCGGCAGCTTTTTATATGCGACTTAAGCGTTTGCGGAGAAAGCTCCTCTCCTGTGTAGAGAGTAAAATTCAACCCGTTGGAAATCAGGGATGAAAAAGGAGGATTTCAACGAGCTTGCCGCGGAAGAGCGGGACTGGATCGATGCCTGGATCGACGAAACAATCGAACCGGAGGAATTCGATTTGCTGCAGGACCGGATGATGGCAAGCCCGGCGCTGCGGCGGATAGTGCGGCGCTACCAGGGCATCAATCACGCGTTGCAATCGATCCATATCGAAGCGGATTCAGCAACCGGTCCCTGGCTTGTCAAAGAGGAGGAAGCTCCTGACTCTACATGGAAAGAGAAAATTGTGGCCTTTCCGGTTTTTATTCCGATGGCTGCCGTTGCGGCTTTGGCATTCTTCTTCGGGCTGGGTTTGATGTATGTCACCCGGTCCGTAGACCCGGGTAATCAGGCGACAACCGGAGGCGAAAAGCCGTCAGCCAGCGGTTTTGCCGTGATTGAGCGTATTTTTGATCCGGTGTGGGAAGCTGCATCGGTATCGCGGCAGGAGGGCGATCTTCTCGGCGCGGAAAACTTCGTTCTCCAGAGCGGCACAGCGGAAATACAGTTCTTTTCCGGAGCGACGATGACGGTGGAGGGCCCGGCAGAGATCGAAGTGAAATCCGCCTGGGAAGCGGTCTGTCGCGAAGGCCTTGTCCGCATGCAGGTTCCGCCCGCTGCGCGGGGTTTCAAGCTGCAGGCTCCATCAGCGGAGATTGTGGATTTGGGCACAGAATTTGGTCTCGAAGTGCGTGCCGGAGTGGAAAATGTCGAGGTTTTCGACGGGGAGATTCTTCTTCATCGTGACGGGCAGGAAGCAAAATCGATGAAGAAAGGCGCGTCGCTTGCCCTTTCGCCGGAAGGCACAGATGGAAAAGTGAATTTTCCCAATGATGAACGCTTTGAAGAGAGATCGATTGATCAGAGGAAAATTGATTTTGACAGTTGGAAAACACATCGCGATTCGCTCGCCAAAGACCAGCGGTTGATTGCCTACTATACATTTGATCGCAACGGGTCAGGCTCCCGGATTCCCAATCTCGCTATGCCCCGAAAGCCGGATACCGATGGCACCTTCATCCTCGCGGAGCCGGTGGCGGGTCGCTGGCCGGGACTGAAAGGCGCACTGGAATTCCGTCGACCCGGTTCGCGGATGCGTATGAATTTGCCCGGCGAATTTTCCGCCTTCTCCTTTGTCTGTTGGGTGCGGGTCGACAGTCTCGATCGTCAATACAATGCTCTGTTCATGGGCGACGGATACGAAAACGGCGAGCCGCACTGGCAAATCCGGGAGGATGGAAAAATGATGCTTTCCGTAATGATCGACGATTCGCGACCGAACCCGGAGTGGCCAAAATCCGGCGACCGGTTTCACCGGGTATATTTTTCCCCGCCGATCTGGGATCTCTCCAATAGCGGCGAATGGATGCATCTCGCTTCGGTATTTGATCCGGTAGGCAAAGCCGTATCTCACTACGTAAACGGCGAACAGGTTTCCAGCCAGGAAATCGAGCCGCTCTATCAAGTTACGGAATTCCGCATAGGCAATGCCGAGGTAGGCAACTGGGGCTTACCTTTCCGCTCTGATCCCAACTTCGCGATCCGGAACCTGAACGGTCGCATGGATGAAATCGCGATTTTCGATGCCGCGCTCAGCGAAGCGGAAATCGCGGATTTGTATGAAAAAAGCCGCTCGGCCAGAAGGTAGTCCGTGTGAAGTTCCAAGCCTGACGGATTTGGCATGGATGGAACATGGATTTTACCGGATTTACATGGATGGATTGATCAGACCGTCTTGTGGGGATGTTAGTTGGAGTTCGGCTTTCTATACTTTGTTCTTTCGCTTTTTCTGTTCGCCCGGTTTTGGCAGCGGCGTATCATCGACCGGGACTTCGTAGAGTTTTCGCAGTCTGTGTAACTCCTCCTTCATGGCGGTTTGGATCTTCCTATATTCAGCGTTGCCATACACCGAATTCAATTCGTCAGGATCCTTTTCCAGATCGAATAGTTCCCATTCATCCAGCTGGTAGTAGTGAATTAACTTCTGCTTTCCGTTGGTGACTCCATAGTGGCGCGCCACATTGTGACCGCCGGGAAATTCGTAGTAGTGATAGTAAAAGGACTGCCGCCAGTCATCGGGAGTGTTCCCTGTAAAAATCGGGACCAGGCTTTTGCCCTGCATATCTGAAGGGATTTCGACCCCGGCTGCATCAAGGAACGTTTCGGCAAAATCAAGGTTGGAGACGATATCATGATTAACGCTGCCCGGCTTGATTACCCCCGGCCAGCTGGCGAGAAGAGGTGTTTTCAGGGATTCCTCATACATCCAGCGTTTGTCGAACCAGCCGTGTTCGCCGAGATACCAGCCCTGATCGCTCGAATACATCACCAAAGTGTTTTCTGCGAGGCCTTCGGCTTTCAGGTAGTCGAGAACTTCGCCGATAGCATCGTCGACAGATTTTACGCAGCGCAAATAGTCCTTCACGTAGCGCTGGTATTTCCACTGGATGATTTCTTTCTCCGACATCGAATCCTTTTTTGCGAGGAAGGCTTCGTTTTTCGGCTTGTAGGCGGCGTCCCACAGTTGTTTTTGTTCAGTGGTGAGATTTTTCGGTGCGGTCAGTTTCAGGTCCGATGGATTCACGTGGGTTTTGATTTCCATCGCCTGATTCGAGGCTGGACTGGCCCGGTTTGAATAGTCGTCGTACAGAGTGTCGGGCTCCGGAATGGTCGTATCATCCAGCCAGGTGAGATATTCCGGTCCCGGTTGCCAGTTACGGTGGGGCGCTTTGTGTTGAAACATCAGCATGAACGGTTTCTCCCTGTCCCGTTCATTCTTCAACCATGCGAGAGCTTTGTCTTTTATGATATCAGTGGTGTAACCGGTATGTTTGCGGAGAGTCGCTTTTGATTTGATTCCTCCGTACAGCATCGGCGGGTTGTAATACGGGCCCTGGCCTTTCAATACATCGAAATAATCAAAACCCTGCGGAGTGGACTTCAGGTGCCATTTTCCAATTACAGCTGTTTGATAGCCTGCTTTACGCAGCAATTTCGGAAATGTCTGCTGGTCACCGTCGAACGTGTTTCCGTTGCGGATGAATCCGTTGAGGTGGCTGTGTTTTCCGGTCTGAATTACGGCCCGGCTTGGTCCGCAAATGGCATTGGTGACGTAGCATTTGGTGAATCGCATTCCGGCATTTGCGATGCGGTCCATGTTTGGTGTTGTGATCCGGCTGTCATCGTATGCGCTGAGAGCCTGCTCACAATGATCATCGGTAAAAATGAAGACGATATTCGGCTGCTTTTCGGCGGACTGGAGCGCGCTGCCGGAGATTGCCAGGAAAGCCAGAATTGAGAAACATCGTAACATCCTGTATAATGTTGTTTGAAAAGTTACTGACAAGCCCGCAAACAGGCGGGTTAATCGGCTGTCGTTGGCTTGACGTCCCGGCATTTCCTTGAAACAATTGAACCTTAATTCGTCGAATCGACATACTCTCCTAAACAATGAAAAAAATGCGCCCTTTTTCAACCCTCGCCGCAGTGGTGACTTCGTTTTCCTCAACTGCCGTTCTTGCTGTGGATTATGAAAGGGACATTCAACCCATCTTGAAAGATCATTGTTTCAAGTGCCACAGCGGTCCGAAGGCAAAACGAAAAGTCCGCTACGATAATGTTCGTTATTTTAAAGAGGTGATTGGAACTCACGAAGATGCAGTCGTTGTCCCCGGGGATCCGGAGCGCAGCAAAATGTACAAACTTTCGTCGCTGCCTCCTACTTCCACCGATGCCATGCCTCCGCCACGCCGCGGAGAACCTCTCAACTCGGCAGAGAAGGCATTGATCAGAAAATGGATCGAAGAAGGAGCCAGTTTTGAATCGAAACCGGAGGATGCACCATCGACAACGCCAACGTCAGAGCCGGATTCCAATAAGGTTCACACCTGGTCAAACACCGATGGAAAGACTCTGGAGGCAGCATTCGTTGCCGCGACTGCGACCATGGTGACGCTGCGGAAAGAGGACGGATCAGAATTCAACTATCCGGTCGCGAAGCTGTCAGCCGAGAGCCGTAAGCTGGCTGCCGACTTAGCAAAGTAGTGTCGCAGGCAATCGGCTCTACAATCTCCGTTCAAAAAACGAATCCCGGGAACGCCGGGGTTCACTTCTTCTTCCTTCCTGGTTTTTTCGCAGGTGTCGCCCAGTGATCCACTCCGCTGTCCACCAGGAAATCGCTCGCCAGTGCCTCTCTTCCGAGCAACATGCGATGAATCATTTTCTTTCGGCAGGTGAGGCTGACCAGAATCTTTTTTTCTCTACCGGCGAGCGAAAGAGTGGTTTCGACGAACAATCGGTCATGACCGTGGCCGGTGCTGCTCCTGACATGCTTGCGAAGGGCGATGGGAGCTTCGAGGGTCATATTGCTGTCGGTATTTCTGGACAAACGGATGGTAAAGCGGACCCGTTCACCGGGCAGCTCTACAATGTCGGAACAGTCGATTGCGCTGCTGCGGGCTCCGGTGTCGGCCTTGGCGCGTACTTTCAGATTCCATTCCGGAAGCGAGACCCATTCTCTCCAGCCTATCGTAAGTGGTTTATTCCCGGTGCTCATTGATCGTTGTCGGTTTCTTCAAATTCTTCGTCTTCGTCAAACGCGATCGTTGGTTCTTCGACGGTTATGTTGGTTGCGAGGTGGTCCCGTACCTGATTTTCCAAAGCGTCGTCTTCCATTTTATCGACACTTTTTTCGAGCGACCGGAACTGCTTGCGTGTGTCCGGCAGGGCGATGTGAATGATGGGATCTCCCGGGGAAACGGCCGGCATCGTGGTCATGCCGAGGACAAAGCCATGGTGCGGGCTGAGAATCGTTTCATTTTCGAGGCCGAGCAGACCGGTGTTGGTGGCGAGGGGTTGATCCTTTTCCACGGTATCGCCCGGAGCGACATGAAATTTCAGAAATCCGCCGTTGCCGGCCCGAACCCAGCTGGAGCTGTGAACCACCATCTGGTGCGGGGACGTTTCCGGTTTGGTTTCTTCGGTCATATCGATCATGTCCAACTCGGAGAGAATGTGGGTGATCCCGCGCAGGGTCATATCCTGGACGGATGGCTCGACTTTCCAGATTTCCCCGGCTTCGAGGATGATCGTCGGGCAACCGGCCCGGCAGGCCTCCCGGCGCAGAGAGCCGTCGGGGCCTTCGTTATCGACAATGACCTCAGCGCCGAACACACGGGCCAGTCTCTCGCAGCCGGTATTGTTTATGTCCGCCCGGACGTTGGGAAAATTGGTTCGCCGGATCGCAGCGGTGTGTAAATCGACAATGTAGTCGCAGCGGGCCACCACTTCTTCCATGATCAGGTGAGCGAGTCGCCCGGTCAGGCTGCCCCGGATGCTGCCGGGAAAGGTTCGGTTCAAGTCCCGGCGGTCGGGGGTGTAGCGACTGTGGCGCTCGAATCCCATGATGTTGATGACCGGCACGAGAATGAGCGCGCCGCGTTTTAATTCGAAATCGGGTTCCTCGATCAGTCGGCGAATCGCACCGGTGCCGTTGATTTCATCCCCGTGAACTGCTGCGGTAACCCCGAGGACCGGTCCGTCTTCCATTCCCCGCCAGACCATTACGGGGAGTCGAACGCTCACTCCGGTAAAACTTTCTCCTGCTTCGAGTCTGACTCTGACTTGTTCACCCGGCTGGACCTGCTTTTTCCCCCAATCGTCGATCGGACGCTTATTTCTCCCCAAAGTCTTGCTCATTTGTGTTCGGTTTCTGAAGCTTGAATGATCGGGATTTCCGGGCGCATAGCAACACGAATTTGCGCTTAGAGATCTTCCTCGTCATCGTCGTTCAGGAGGTAGTCGAGCATCCGTTCCCGGTCTTTTAAAAACCGGCTGGTAATCTGATAGGGTTGCGATTCTTCATAACCGATCTCTTTGATGCCGAATTCGTCCAGCTCGTAGATCGTAGCTTCCGGATAGCCCAGCAAGATCGGGGAGTGGGTCGCGATAATGAACTGGCTGTTGTCCTTGATCAGATCATTCATCCGCACCAGAAACGCGAGCTGTCGCTGCGGAGAGAGCGCTGCCTCCGGTTCGTCGAGGATGTAGACTCCGTCGCCATGAAATCTCATTTTGAAAAGAGTGAGAAACGATTCCCCGTGCGACTGGGCATGGAGCGATTTGCCTCCGTAGCTGAAGTAGCCGTCCGCCGTATAGGCATCCTCTTCGAACTCATCGAGCATGGTGGCGAAGTTGAAAAAGCTCTCCGCCCGGAGAAAGAAGCCGTCCATCGGGTTGCAGCCCGGTTTCCGGTTGAGGTAGAGCATCGGACCCAGATCCGACCACAGTTCCTGCGCGTAGAGATTGCGGGTCCGGCTGCCGCCTTCGCGCGAATATCCCCAGCGATCGGCGATTCCCTCCAGTAAAGTGGATTTCCCCGAGCCGTTTTCGCCGACGAGGAAAGTGCATTTGGGATGGAAGCGGAGCATGGATTCGCGCAAATCCCGGATTGCAGGAATGCCGAGCGGATATTCATCGGATTCTTCCGGCGCATCAGAACTCAGACTGACGTTGGTGAGAAAAGGCATCGCTGCTTACTCTCCCTCAGACCGCGATTCGAGCAAGCCGATAACCGCCCAGGCAGTGCCCCAAAAATTGGAGACCCGGGTGGTTTCATCGCGATCTTTGGTGCCTCTTGTTTCCCAGTGGCCTTCATCACTCTGAGTTTTGACCAGAAAATCGCGGGCTTTGCGGATCGCTTCCGGGTGAGCTGCGGCTTTGCCGGAACGCCCCAACGCGATCAATGCCTGGCCGGTGCCGGAAGGATCGCTCGATTCCCCACTGATCCAGCTCCAGCCGCCGTCATCATTTTGTTTTTCGAGCAGATTCTTCAGCGCGTGGGGATTCTCCGGTCGCAGCATCAGGTTCAGCATGTGCCATTCGCTGGTTTCCGCGGGCACACCGGCTTTCCAGGTTTCGGTGGGCAGGCGGGGCTTTCTGCCGCTGGTTTTCAGCGCCAGTTCCGCCCACTGATTCGAAGCCCATTGCGTCTCCAATTCCGGGCGGTCCTGGCGGGGCAGCTGGCCGCCCGGTTTCCAGTTACCGTCTTCGCTCTGATTCCGGTGGACAATTTCCCGCAGGGTTTCGAGGACCGGTTGCGGCGCTTTTTTCGCGGAGGGCGAGATGAGGAACTGGCAGACGCCTTCGACATTCCGGTCGCCTTTGACCTCTCCGGGTTTCGGCAGGACCTCCGGTGTTTTCGGGTTTGGTTTGATCTTTTCGAGAAACGAATTCCGCATCCATTCGCGTTGTTGGTCGAGCACGGTGGCATTTACCGCAAAGCCCGCGTCCAGAGCCAAATCCCCGGCCCAGACGAGAAACGAAGTGTGGTGGCAGGAGACGCATTCCTTTTTCTCAATCCACCACGCACCCTCTTTTTCCAGGTAGGGGATCGCTTTTTCAATCGCAGCGGAAACGGAATCCGCCGGGGCATCCACAGCCAGTACCGTCCCGGTACCCAAAATCAGGATGGAAAAGAACGCCTTCACTGGAAAAGACTACCATAGTTTAGCACCGAAAACGAAGGCGTGATTTCGTCGGGGGCTTGGTGCAAACAGAAGAGTCGTTCCTCAGTTTAGTTGATTGAATCGTCGGGATTGCCGTTTTGTCCAGCGAGCTTGGCTTCGCAAATTGCGATAGACTGTTTCGAAGTGACGGAATTGGGATGTTCCGGACCAAGAATGGCGAGTAAACCAGTATAAGTACGTCGCAAAAGATCAATTGCCTGCTGGTAATCGCCACGCCCGTATAAAAAGCCACCGAGATTGTTCACGCTGATCAGCGTATCGGGATGCTCCGGGCCGAGGACTCGTTCGCACGCTTCAAGGGCGCGGCGATAGAGCGGCTCCGCTTCGTCATAGTTGCCGGTATTGTGGTGCAAAAGCGCCAGATTATTTACGCTGGTAAGCGTATAAGGATGCTCCGGGCCGAGAATTCGTTCGCACGCTTCAAGGGCGCGGCGATAGAGCGGCTCCGCTTCGGCATAGTTTCCGGTTTGGCGGAGCAATTCCGCCAGATTGTTCACGCTGGTCAGCGTATCGGGGTGCTCCGGGCCGAGGAGACGCTCGCTCGCCTCTAGAGCAGCTCCGCTTCGGCATAATTACTGGATTGGTAGAGCAATGCCGCCAGATTGTTCACGCTGGTCAGGGCATCGGTATGTTCCGGGCCGAGGTGGCGTTCTCGCAGGTCAAGGACGCGGCGCTTTAATGGCTCCGCTTTGGCGTAGGCTCCGTTTCGATATTGTTGAAACCCGGCATAGGCATTGAGAACTCTGCCACAGTCAGCCGTTTCGGGAAACTGTGGCTCCCACTCGACAAAACGATCTGCGTGGGGGGCGAGGAGTTCCCAGGTGGCCCAGTTTTCGAATTTTTGACCATTCACCGGCGCCCAGGCGGTGAGGTGTTGGATGTGGCTCTGCCAGGTTTCGGCTTTTTCTTCGTCGGTCATGCGGAGCAGGACGATTTCCTGGACGAGGGGGTGGATGGTCACGGTGTGCTCTGGCTCGGCGAGGTAGCGGACCATGGAAAATCGATGCAGTTCACTGAGGGCGTCCCGGTTTTCTTCAAAAATGTCGCGGGGGATCGGGGCGCTGGCGTAGAAGGAGAGCTCGCGGAGCAGGGCGACGGCTCCGTCGCTGAGGTGATCGATGGTGGTTTGCCAGGTGGTCAGCACACTGTCCTCGTATTCGGTGAATTCGTCGCTTTTCCAGGCGAGGATGCGCTCGCGGTTTTTCTCAAACTGCTGCAAATATTGGCCGAAACTGATTTCCTCCGCGTCGATATAGGCGCCGGCCTGTTCGATGGCGAGGGCCAGGCCTCCGAGCAGGCCGGAATCAGTGGCGGATGTGGCCGGAGCGTCGACCGGTAGGATGGAGTGGCACTCCGTCCCCGCTGGATCGGGGGCATTGGCCGGGCTTGTTGAGAACGGAGTGCCACTCCATTCTACTTCCGGGTGCGCCCCTACCAACCGGTCGAGATCGGCCTGGTCGCTGTCGGTTGCGGGGCGATTGGTGCCACTGCGATCGATCAGGAAAGCCCGGGCGGCCGCAGGGCTGAGAAAATCGAGGTTTTGGCGGTTGAATTTGGCGTTCCACTTGCCGATGCGGCTGGTGATCAGGATCGCTACGTTGGGCAGCCGGGCGGCCAGCGCCTCGACGGTGGTTTTGTCCGTTTCGGTATCGATGTTGTCGAAAATAAGCAGCGGTTTTTCGGCGGTTTGCAATTTGGCGACCACGGCGTGGCGGCGGGTTTCGAGATCGTCGTTGTGCTCGGGGAGGTTGAGGGCTTCGGGACCGGTGAGGTCGGCAAAGCCATCCGCTCGGGTGAACAGCGCGGTGCTGAAGCGCGCGGCGAAGTGATGCGCGAACTCGATGGCAAAGCGGGTTTTACCGAGCCCGCCGAGCCCGTGGATGACGGTCGGTTTCTCCAGCAGCAGTTGGTACACCGGATCAAACAACGGGTCGCGGCCGACAAAGGTGGCGCCGATGGACGCGGGCACGTTGTTGACGCGCAGTTCGGGAATATCGGGCATGATCTGGCGGAGGTCGGCGAGGACTTTGCCGATGAGATCCTCGCGATCGACGATATCGTCGTGAAAGCGGGCGTTTTTAGCGAGTTTGAGACGGGCGAGGTGTTCAGCCTGGGTAGTTTGGCCTTCCCGGGTGGCGTAGACGAAGAGTGGCTTTCCGTAGTGAATTGCGAGCAGGGCTTCCCACTGGGTATAGGTGACAGCGGTGAGGTCGGTGATTCGAATGTGGGATTCATTTCCGAGCAGTGGGCTCTGTTCCTGCGAAAATCGATCCATCAGCTCGATGAGATCGTCAGGATCGGGACACTTTCCCGTCAACCCACCGACGAGGTGGACCACGGCCGTGCAATCGCGGACATACGCGTCGAGTTTCTGAAGGGTGTCGAGGTGGGATTGACCAAAGTCTTCCTGGACGCAAACCGAGGCACCACCACGGCGGAGATAGGGAGTGAGTTTCTGCCGTGACTGGCCCCAGACGGGGTGATCTTTGGCGAATTCTTCGGAGACGGTGGACAGGAGGATGTCGAAACCCATGGCGTCGACAGCGGTAACACGAAGAGTCTGTTGCAACAACTGCTTCAAACACGAAACAGTGTCCGATTTTTTCTCTACCTGCCCAGCGTCCGGGCGAAGAATTTTTCCATCGCCGGGTGGGTTTCATCGCGGTTTTGGTTGTAGACTCCGTGGCCGGCGCCATCGACGCGGATGTAGGTGATGTCCTCATTACCGGCTTTTTTCAGGGCTTCGACAAAGCTATCGCTGTGCTTGACGTTGACGGTGGTGTCGGCTGTTCCGTGGATGAGCAGAAACGGCGGCGCATCGGCACTGACGTGGTTGATCGGCGAGCTGAGTTTGGAAAGTTCCGCGTCGTCATAGTTTTCGTTTTTGAAGCGGTCACGGTTGTTTTTGCTGTTTTGAAAGAGAGAGAAATCAGTGGGTGTCGCAGAGGCGCACACGGACTGGATGAGACTGGATTGATCCTGCCAGGGGCCGTCGCCTTCCAGCCCTGCCCCCTTTTTCGCCAGGCCCAACATGGCGACGAGATGGGCACCGGCGGAGTTCCCGTAGCCGCCGATTCGTTCCGGATCGACGCCGTATTCACCGGCGTGAGCGCGAAACCAGCGGACCGCGCATTTCACGTCTTCGATGCAGGCGGGGAAGGGCGCTTCGCCGGTGAGACGATAGTTTACAGTGATGCAAACGTAGCCTTTCTGCGCGTATTCGACGGCACCGTTGAAGAAGGTCCCGGCCCGCTTGTCGCCGTTGCGCCACCCTCCGCCGTGGACAAATACGAGGCCGGGGCGCGGCTCTTTTGCTTTCTCCTTCGGCGTGACGAGATCGAGTTTCCATGCCTGGCTGTCGCCTTCGCGGTAGCCGATATCGGCAACCACCTCCACATCATCGGGGACGGATGGCAGCGCTGTGCCGGAGTTTCCGGGGCGCGGAGTGCGGTTCGCCATGCGTTTGCCGAGACGACCGGCCAGATCCCGCAGTTCACCGTCGCTGATGAAACCGTCTTTGTCGGTGTCATTTCTATCGAAAAAGCGGAGCATGATCCCGCTGGTCTCCGATTTGGCGAGTTTACCATCCTGGTTTGCATCCATCTGTTGCAGCCAGCGGGCCGGCAGGTCGGGAGTAGGTCGGTTTGCCGCTGTGTTTTCTTCGGCACGGAGGTTGGTTGCGGGTAAAAGGGTGGCGGCGATTAGAGAAAGGTAGCGAATTTTCATAATCTCTTTTTCCGAACCCCACGATCACTCAATAGTTGCAATGATTCAGTATCGAAAAACGGTTGATCCCAAGGTAGGCTGTCTTTTGTTTGAGGAGCGAAAATATGCAGATTCAACAGGGTACAATGCGCGATTCAACAGGGTACAATCCGGGATTGTACCCTGTTAGGTCATGGGAAATACTTAGTACTCTCGGTATATTATCGTGCTTTTTCGCCACAGCATCAGCAAACGAGCCGCCGGAGAAAATCTGGAGCTTTCTGGAGAACCATTGCGTAGACTGCCATGATGGCGATGACGCGGAGGGGCAGATCGATTTGTTTGCTCTCGACTTTGATCTGCGCGACGAGGAAACGACTCGGCGCTGGGTGTTGATTCACGACCAGATTCAGAGCGGCGAGATGCCGCCGAAAAAGAAAAAGCGTCCCGATGCTGAGTCGACTCGCGATGTGCTGGCGCGGCTTTCCAATGATCTGACTACTGCTACATCGACGCGCGCGGAAACGGTCCTGCGGCGGCTCAATCAAAACGAGTATGAAAACACGGTGCGCGATCTTTTTTCTATCGATCTGGAAGTGGAGGGACTGCCCGATGATACCTCTACGGACGGATTTGATACGGTAGGTGAAGGGCTCGCTGTTTCGGCGGAGGCAATTCAGGCCTATCTGGAGGTGGCCGACCAGGTGATCGATGCGGTGTTCGGTCCACCGAAAGCGCCGGAATATATTCGCCATGAAACCAACCTTCTCGACCAGGTGGACTGGAAGGGTAATCCACAACTGGAGAAACAAATCGGCAAAATGTTCCGTCGCACCGATGACGGGCTGGTCATTTTTCAATCCGGCTATTGTCCGACGAATTTGGTGAATTTTGCGAGGCTTAGAGTTCCCGCTGGGACCTACCGGGGAAAGTTCAAAGTGCGGGCGATCCAAAGTGATAAACCGGTGACCCTGCGTATTTACGGAGGCGATACCATTGTGCGTCGCAAGGAAAATCATCTCGTCGGCTATTTTGATGTACCTCCTGGTGAATGGACAACGATAGAATTTGAAGACAAACTGGTCGAGCCGGGGGGCACCTTTCTACCGAAATGCTACGGCACCCGCGATACGAGAAAAGATGCTGATACCTATCCCGAGCCCGGTATAGAAATCGGCGATATCGTGATCGAAGGTCCTCTCGAAAAATGGCCACCTCCCGGGCGGTTGAAACTGCTGGGAGATATTGATCCCGCAAACGCCACGGTTGCCGATGCAAAGGTGATTTTCGAGCGATTGCTTCCCGTTGCGTTTCGCCGGCCGGTAGAACCAGGGGAGGTTGATTTCTATACTTCTCTTTTTGAGGCAACCAAAGCGGATGATCCGAAGCGGAGCTTTGAATCGTCCTTGCGGGCGGCCCTTACCATGTTGCTGTGTTCCCCGGAGTTTTTGTTTCTCGAAGAACCGGGTGGCGGGGAACTGAGTCCTTATGCGCTGGCTTCGCGGCTTTCCTATTTTCTGTGGAGTGCTCCGCCGGATCAGGAGTTGCTCACCCTCGCTGCGGCGGGCGCGCTGGAGGAGTCCTCTGTTTTGCGGAAGCAAACCGAGCGGCTTCTCAATGATCCAGGGGCGGTCGCTTTTACAGATAACTTCACCGGTCAGTGGTTGGATCTGCGGGACATCAATTTTACTGAGCCGGATCCGACTTTGTTTCCGGAATTTGATGAATTGCTGCGTTTGTCAATGGTAGAGGAAACAAAGCGGTATTTTTCGGATGTTCTCGAAAACGATCTCAGTATGCAGAATTTCATCGACAGCGATTTCGCCTGGTTGAATGAACGACTGGCGAAGCACTACGGAATTGAAGGTGTGACCGGGCAGAAGTTCCGAAAAGTTTCTCTACCTCCGGAAAGTGCCCGCGGCGGTTTGTTGACACAGGCAAGTATTCTGAAAGTGACCGCGAATGGAACCAATACTTCGCCCGTGATTCGCGGTCACTGGGTTCTGGAAAATATTTTGGGAACACCGACCTTGCCGCCGCCGGATAATGTCGGTTCGGTGGAGCCGGATATTCGCGGCACGACAACACTTCGTGAAAAACTGGAAAAGCATCGTGCCGCCAAAGAATGTGCCGGCTGTCACCAAAAGATTGATCCGCCCGGTTTCGCTTTGGAACAGTTTGACCCCATCGGTGGATTTCGCACCGAATACCGCACTCTTTCCAATGAGGGCAGGCATACCGGTATGCAGCAACACCCCATCACGTTTGCCTGGGTGAAATACCGCCTCGGTTCTCCGGTGGATTCGAAAGGAAGCATCGCCAGCGGTGAATCGTTTGCCGGGATTCGCGATTTTAAAACGCTTCTTTTGAAACGGCCCGATGATTTGACCCGCAATCTGACCCGGCGGTTGTTTACTTATTCACTGGGTCGAAAAATGGAGTTTTGCGACCGGCCTGCCATTGAATCTATAGTCAAAAAAATGGAACAGAAGAACTATGGTTTTCGTTCCCTTATTCACGAAATCGTTCAGAGCGAAACTTTCCGAACCCCGTAATATATCATGAATCGAAGAACTATATTAAGAGGTGCCGGAGTTACTCTGGCCCTGCCCTTTCTGGAAGCCGTCAATGCAGCTCCGGTCACTCCGCGCCGACGCATGGTATGTATCAATATCGCTCTCGGGTTGCACGGTCCCAATATGATTCCGGAAACGTCCGGTCGGGACTATGCCATGACGCCTTATCTGAAGCTGTTGGAGAAGCAGCGCGAACAATTTACGATTCTTTCCGGGGTATCCAATCCGGAAGTCGGGGGAGGGCACGATTCCTACAAATCTTTTCTCACCACGGCTCCGCATCCCAACAGTGCCGGTTTCCGGAATTCGATTTCACTGGATCAATATGCAGCCGAAGAGCTGGGCAGCGAAACCCGCTATGCTTCGCTGGCGTTGAGCAGCGCGGGGCCGGGTCTTTCGTGGTCGAGAAGCGGAGTAGAGGTTCCGGCCTACACCCGACCCTCTGAAGTTTTTCAGAAGCTGTTTCTCACCGGGAAACCCGCCGAACAGGCTGAGCAGCTTCGCCGCGTGCGGGACGGACAAAGCGTTCTCGATGCGGTTCTCGAAAAATCGAAAAGCCTCTCAAAACGTCTCACCGGTCGCGACCGGGACAAACTGGATCAATACTTCGAAGCGGTGCGTGAAGCGGAACGGCGTCTTGTCAAAGCGGAGGACTGGCAGAAAAAGCCGAAACCTCAAGTGGATCGGAAAGCGGTCCGTGATGAGACAGACCGCAATAAAATCGTTGAGAAAATGCGGCTGAAGTATGAAATCATGCATCTCGCTTTGGAAACGGATTCGACCCGCTTTATTACCTACAACCAGACGGGAATGAATTCTGTGCCGGTGATTCCGGGTATAGAAATCGACTACCACAATTTGTCCCACCACGGGCGGGATCCGGAAAAGATTCGTCAGCTAACGATAGTGGAATCCGCGATCATACAGGAGTTTGCAACCTTTCTTGATAAACTGGCTTCGAGTCGGGAAGAGGGTGGCAGCCTGCTCGATAACACTATGGTCCTATTTGGTTCCAATTTGGGGAATGCCAGCAGTCACGATACCAAAAACCTGCCGGTACTCCTCGCGGGAGGTGGTTTCCGCCACGGGCAGCACCTCGCTTTTGATCAGACAAATAACGCGCCGCTGCCTAATTTGTACGTTTCCATGCTGCAGCGTCTCGGCCTGGAAGTGGATGGTTTCGGCACCGGGAAAACGACGATGACCGGGTTGGAGCCTGTGTAGGCCAATTCAGTTCGATTCGACCATCCTGTAAGCCGGGGTTTCCCGAAGCCGTTTCCACGGATTTATGGGAGCTCGTCGATGGGCAGGTGTGGAATGTTTATTTCCCGGCAAATGCCGCTATCTGCTCATCGATGATTCGTACCAAATGATCTCGATGGCCATCAGAGTGGGGATCTATTCCATTTGTTAACTCGGAAAACTCATCATCGAATCGCTTTACCCATGCTTTTGCTGAGGGGGCGTGCCAATTGAATACGGTATGTCTATAGCCAGTGGATCTCGGGGCCATTGATTCGGCAACAAACCAGTCTCCTACCATTGTGACATTCCAATTATCAACCCCGTGAGGCGCGACCGCTATTTCCAGTTTTTCGATATCTTCAAAATCAGTTACAAATTCTTTGAGGATTTCGAGTCGTGTTCGCACGCGTTCCGCGTCTTGATCCTGCAGAATTCTGGGTCCTATCATGAGACGGCATCCGGCTCGTTTTGCGTGCCATTCCAGGGCCTGCCGTTCTCTTCGAAGCATGTGCCTTCCTAATTCCGAGCGGGTGTTCTCCTGATCTCGTTTATTCCATATGTCTGCGTTGATATGTGCGTTTGGTATAGAAAAAGATGATACACCGCCAATTTGCCGAACTTTACCGGGGCGCCCCATTAACTGTACTTTTTCTGCATAGTCTGCCAGCCACTCAGCTCGATGTTCCGGCCATTCTGCTATTTTTATCACCTCCGGGACCTGATTTTTTTTCGATTTCAGCAGAGCTTCGAGGGGATTGTTCTTCAACTGATCTTCTAAATTAGAGAGGTCTTCATCCACTTCTACTACCTGTATTTGTGATGCCATCTCCGTAGGATAATTGGCTCCTGCTACTTTGATCAGATAGATGGGAATGTCTCGTGCCATAGCAAATCCGGTTTCCTGATGAATCCACGGACGTTCCCCCGCGCTTTTGGTGAGGAGAGCTACGAAGATATGAGAATGGCTGATAAAGGTTTTTATAGCGTCGGTAAAAGCGGTGCCCCCTCCGATTTCCTGATCACTGAAAACCCTGTAATTTAGTTTTGAGAAAGCACTGGCGACTTTTTTGAATGCCTCCTCACCGTCAACTCGCGAATAGCTCAGAAATACTCGCAATCTGCCTTCGCTTTCCCGAGCTTGAGAATTTCCGGTTGCACGAGTTATTTTCTTTTTCTTTTCCGGCACATTGCTAATTAGGTGTTTAACGGATGGTGAAGCAAATTGAAAATCGCGTGTAGACTGCGTGTAATCCGCGATTTTTTTCTGAGATAAATCAAGGAGTTGCGACAATCCCGTCGCCCGAAATATCCCGGTTTAACAAGGCGTTTTTCCAAATAAGAGATTGAATTCACTCAACCGTCTGGAAATACTGTAATCCAAATTTCAGTCCGCCGTCTTTCAGGGTCGGAATGCTGGTGACTGTCACTCCCAAAACATGAAGATTGCCCGCTTAATTCTCAATATCCTTCTCGCTCCAGTAGTTCTTGCCGGGGCGATCGGGCTGGCTGTTTTGCTGGTGAAGAGTAAAAAACCTCCTCAAACGGTCACTCCCCCAAAAGCCGTTGCGCGGGTCGAGGTGGTGACGCTTACGCCGGGGAGTATCACTCCGGAGGTGAAGTCTTTCGGAAATACGACAAGCTATCTGGAAACGGAGCTTTCCACTCAGGTGAGCGGCGAAATCATTGAGCTGTCTCCTCAGTTCGATGTCGGAAAGTTCGTTTCCAAAGGAGACTGGCTGGTAAAAATCAATCCGGCGGATTACAACACCATTCTGGCGGAACAAAAATCTGCCGTATCGGCCGCCCGTCGTACTCTCGCGGAGGAAGAGGCCAAGTCGAAGCAGGCTAGGGAAGACTGGCAGTCTCTGATGAAGCGCTCTATCTCCCGGGCACCGGATTTCACTCTTCGAATTCCTCAACTGGAAGCGGCCAAGGTGGCCCTCGAAGCTGCGCTCGCGTCACAGGCCAAGGCGGAACTGGATGTGCAGCGGACAACGATTTCGGCTCCTTTCGATGCTATCGTCGGAGGGCGGACGGCCAGTTTGGGTGAGGTTGTCAGTGTCGGTGCCGTTCTCGGTAACCTAATTGCACGGGAGCGGGCTGAAGTCCGCCTGCCGCTCACGCCGGAACAGAGTAGTCTCGTGGATTTGAAGCGAGTCAAAGATCAGCCGATCGAAGTTGTGTTGACCGCTCCGGCCCGGCCCGGTCTGGAATGGAAAGGATTAATCAAACGGATTGACCCGGTGATCGACACGCAAAACCGAACGGTACAGGTGATTGCCGAAATCGAAAATCCGTTTGATCCCGGAGGGCAGGTCCTTCCGATTGGAGCTTTTGTGAATGCCCGGATCGACGGTGTGGTGCTGGAAAAGGTCTACCAACTTCCGGAGAGCAGTGTAGTGGAGGATTCCTATATCTGGTGCGTCGATCCGAAAGGCAAAATCAAACGACAACCGATAAGAATTATCGCCCGTCAGGCGTCCAGCCTGATTGCCCGGATCGATGAACCGGTGATTCCCGGTGCTCCGCGTATGATTCAGCGGCCCCTCGCCTCCTTTCAAGAGGGCCAGGAGGTCGAAATTGTGACCCCGTCGAAGCTATGAGCGGGGGCTCTGAGGATAATCCGAAGGATCACTCCTTCATTCGTTGGTTTGTCGGCAATCCGGTTGTCGCCAACCTGTTTATGATAGTGATTCTCGTCTGGGGAATCCAAAATGCCTTTTCACTTAGGAAAGAAGCGTTTCCCACCTTTTCCCCGGAGTCGGTTTCTGTATTTGTGCCTTTCAACGGAGGCGTGCCCGAAGATGTAGAGCGGGGTGTTTCCATCAAGATAGAGGAAGCGCTCCAGGGAGTAGACGGGGTTGATCATATCCGCTCTACATCGACGGACAGTTCGGCCAATGTGATAGTAGAAGCGGTGGAGGATTATCCGATCACAAAATTGCTCGACGATGTAAAGATCCAGGTCGATGCCATTTCCACCTTTCCGGAGCAGGCCGAGAATCCGGTGATTACGGAAAATGAACAGCGCCAGTCGGTGATGTGGATCGAAGTAAGTGGCGATGTTTCCGAGACCGTACTAAAAGAAACCGCCCGGTCGGTTCGCGATGAACTTCTTAAACAACCCGATATCGATACCGTCGATACCGAAGGCGCTCGCGACTATGAAATTTCCGTAGAGGTATCCGAGGAAAAATTACGAACCTTTAATCTCACGTTTAACGAAGTAGCCAGTGCCGTAAGCGCCAACTCGATCGATCTGTCCGGAGGATTGCTTCGCTCACCCCGTGGTGACATTTCCCTGCGGGCCCGTTCCCAGGCTTACAACGCAGCGGATTTTCGCAAACTGCCACTGCGGATATCCAATTCCGGTGCCCGGATCTTTCTCGGTGATGTGGCAGATGTGAGGGATGGTTTTGTCGATCAAAAATATCTCCACCGATTCGATGGTAAACCGTCTGTAAGTCTCCAAATCACGACGGATGGCAAAAAGGATATCATCAATGCGGTGACCCAGGCAGTCGAACTGATAGAGCATTACGAAAGCCGCTTTGGTCTTCCGGAAGGAGTGACGCTCACTGCGTGGAAAGACGGCTCGGAGCCGATCCGTAGCCGTCTCCAGTTGCTGACTCGAAATGGAATCCAGGGAGTGATTCTGGTTTTGATCAGTCTCAGTCTGTTTCTGAATTTGAGACTGGCTTTCTGGGTGGCAATAGGCATTCCGGTATCGATTGCGGGTGCGCTCATCTTGTTTCCCGTGTCCAGTATTGATCTTTCGATCAATATGATCACCGCATTCTCTTTTATTGTGGTGTTAGGATTGATCGTGGACGACGCTATCGTGATCGGCGAATCGGTATTTTCCGAGAAAGAGGATCCGGAGAACAGCGGTCTCAGTGAAGATGACCAAACGGTGAAGGGGGTGGCCCGGGTGGTCACGCCGGCGACTTTTGGAGTGTTAACTACTATTGCTGCTTTTTATCCGCTGACGCAGGTTAGTGGTATGTTGGGGAATGTCTTCGGGCAGATCGCGACCGGGGTGATCTTTTGTCTGATATTTTCCCTCGTGGAATCAAAGTTTATTCTGCCGTCCCACCTGGCTCATATTAAGGTCAACCAGCGACCCCGGAATTTCATAGGCCGGGGATGGAAAAAGTTTCAGGGCACCATCGCCAATGGATTGCAATGGAGCGTCGAGAACTGGTATCGACCGGTTCTTAAATTCTCTCTGAAGTTTCGCTATGTCACCCTCGCGATTTTTATAGGTGGACTCATCGTTGTGGTATCTCTATTGCCGGCCGGGATTCTGCGTTTCGTCTTTTTCCCGATATATTTACCGATGACATCACCGTGACTCTCGAGTTGGAAGAAGGGCTGCCGGTGGATGTGCTTCACGAAGGTTTGTTTACCATTTCAAATGCTCTGCAAACGGTTGATGCAGGAGTAGAAAAACAATCCGGAGAATCTGCAGTTCGGCACATCCGGATCGGGGCGAGTTCCAATACTTCGGGCACGGTATCAGCTAATCTGACTACTTCGGAGTCGCGGCAAACCACGTCTGCGGAAATTGTTCGACGGTGGAGAAAAGAGGTCGGTCCCATTGCGGGCTCGAAGTCGCTCAGTTTTGCCGGCACCGCCGGGCCTCCGGGGCAGGCGCTGTCAATACAACTGGAGAGCAAAAGTCTCGAAGATTTGCAGGCGGCGGCGGAAGAGCTGAAAAAGGTGATTTCCCAATATCCCGGAGTCAACGATGTGAGTGACAGCTTCAAATCCGGTCGGCCCGAGATACAGCTCTCGATTACAGAAACCGGGCAGGCTTCCGGGTTTACCAGGCTCGACCTCGCCAACGCGATTCGATCCGCTTTTTTCGGTATTGAAAGTCAGAGGATTCAGCGGGGCAGGGATGAGGTGAAAGTGATGGTGCGATATCCCGAAGCGGACCGGGGTGAGCTGAACACCCTGCGCGAAATGAGAGTCCGCTCTTCCGACGGAACCGCCGTGCCGTTTTCTCTGGTTGCGGAAACGGAATTCGGCAAGTCGCTCGCCGCTATTGAGCGCGCTGATTACAATCGAATCGTATCGGTAACGGCGGATGTCGACAAATCCGTGACCTCGGGCGATGAGATTCTCGCGGAGCTGGAGAAAAGTTACTTCCCCGATTTACGGGCCCATTTCCCCGGAGTAAACATCGCGTTACGCGGGGATGCGGAAGAGCGAATCAGGTCGATGCAATCGCTGACCAACGGGCTCAAGCTTTCGGTCATTCTGATCTATATTTTGTTGGCGATTCCTTTGAAGTCTTTTACCAAACCGCTTTTCATCATGTCGGTCATTCCCTTTGGGATCATTGGTGCATTGCTGGGGCATGCGATCATCGGGATCCCGGTTTCGATACTTTCGTTGTTCGGTATTGTGGCCCTCTCCGGAATTGTCGTAAATGATTCACTGGTTCTGGTATCCCGGATCGACGATTTAAAAGCGGAGGGCATGACGCTTCAGGAAGCTGTAGTTGAGGCGGGGCCGCAAAGATTCCGTGCGATCCTGCTGACTACGATAACGACCTTTCTCGGTTTGATTCCTTTACTTCTGGAAAGCAGTGCACAGGCGCAGTTTCTCAAACCGATGGCTGTATCAGTCGGGTTCGGCGTGATTTTCGCGACCGTGATCACTCTGATTTTGTTACCGGTTCTCTTTATCATTATCAACGAAACATTCGGCTCCTCTTTTCGGTATTATCAGCAATTGCTGGGTAGAAAGCAGGCGAATCAAAATTGAAACTATACTTCCCCTCACAAACTGTCTCTTGTATCAAGCCATAGAGGAACTTCCTCGCGCACAAAGTCCACGAAGGCGCGAAGACGACGGGGGATCTGTCGGGCTGTTGAATAGCTGACAAACATATTCATATTGGCCACATTCCAGGATGGAAGTAGAGAAACCAGGGTGCCTTCGGACAGATCTTTTGCGGCTATCCAGTTTGGTAGAATAGCAAAACCGGCGTCGGCCCGGACGGCTTCACGCAGTGCAGTGATACTGTCGAGTAGCAGAGTCGGCTTTTGATCCAGCTCTACTTCCTGTTCGGCGGACCGCAATAGCAAACGGCTTTTGGCCAGAAAACGGGGCTGCAGAATACCCAGCCAGGGCAGGGATTGTAAATCGTCGGGGCGAGCGGGGATTCCGTGTTTTTTTAAAAGTCCCGGAGAAGCAACCAAACTTCTCGGCATATTGGCGATGTGCCGGGCAACAAGACTTTCATCGATTGGTTCACCGATCAATAATCCACAGTCAAATCCCTCTTCAATGAAATTCGTGGGACGATTGATAAGATGAAGCTCGGCGGTGATCGCCGGATGAAGCGCACAAAATTTCGCCAGAATCCGGGATGCGATCCATTGCCCGATATCCACCACGGAAACAATGCGCAGATGACCCTGAAGATTATTCTGTTCGTCAGTGAGGCTCTGCCCAACCCGGTCGGAGATTTCCAGCATCTTTTTAGCATCCGGAAGTAGAGTGCGCCCGGCTTCGGTGAGGCTTAAATTATGGGTGTCCCGGCGGACCAGAGGCAGACCGAAGACCTTTTCCAAAGCCTGCAGCTGACGACTGACGGTGGGCTGGGGCACACCGAGAACCCGGGCGGCTGCCGAAATACTGCCGGAGTCGCAAACCTGGACAAAGGCTCTCACCTGGCGAAGGTCATTTATTCTGGTCATACAAAGGTTGAATATCTGATATACGGTGAATTTCTCCACACCCCCGCTCCGCAATACGTCCTGAATACGACGAGTCATTGCAGCAGAATTGCGAAATAAAAAGACCTCCCAACCCGAAGGCTGGAAGGTCGAACCGAAAAGAATGGAAACGATGTAGCTTACCGGTAATACACAGGGCGGGTCCTGACCACTACGGGAGCCGGTGTGACGCAGGTGGAAACCGGGCGGGAGTAGACGGGCCTGGAGCAGGCGCTTACCGGTACCGGTCTGACATACTGAACGGCTGCACGGGAGCTGCAGGTTGGAGCCGTGGTGATACGTGAAGTATATACGTTTGTTCTACCGTAAGTTTGGCAGGAGGATTGAGCCGGGGTGACATAGTGTTGCACAGCCGGGGCGTAATAGTCTGTGGTCACCCGGGTGGAACTGTAGGGAACAGAACATTGAGCCTGTGCCGAAGTGCCTGCGGCTGCGATAAAAGCTACGCCGGCAAGGAGGGAGAGTTTAATTAAGGATTTTTTCATGTTGGGTTATTTATGGGTTAGTTAGGCTCGCAATTGCTGCTGCCTGATTCTCTAGACGCATCAACATGGGAATTTGTTCATTACTTTTTACATTATTTTTATATCGTGCCGGTTTGGTAGTAACTATGCGAAACGGGTATATCTGATATGTAAATATATAGAACGTTAATTTATAGTTTCCGGAATGGGTGATTTAGATCGAGGGATGATCGAAGGGAGGTGCCAGTTGTTTCATCGCAACATCAGCGCTCAGAAATATGTGGTTTTTGAGAAAGTCCTCGTCGAAGCCTGCCTCCTGAAGCCGGTCGGTTACAGGCCCTTTGACATCGGAAAGGTAAAAATCGACTCCGCCGCTTTTCAGTTCGTCGTGCAGGGTGTGTAACAGTTCAATTCCGGTGGCATCGATTTCATTGATGCCGGTAGCAATGAGCAGGAGCTTATTAACGGTGGGGTCTTCCGCAACAAGTCCCAACACGTAGTCCTCGACAAAAGGAGAGTTGGCGAAAATCAGGCTGGCGTCGATTCGGAAGGCGATCACTCCGGGATAGGTTGCAACTTTGAAGCGGTCCACATTGCGGAAGTGCTCACTCCCGTCCACCCGGCCGACTTTGGTAACAAATGGTCGACTGATATCCCACATAAGCAGCACCGCCGTTGAGCAAACCCCGGCAAGAATGCCCGTTTCAATTCCGGCAAGTAACACGACACTGAAGGTGATGATCCAGGCCAGTGCGTCCGGCCGACTGTATTTCCAGAGTTGGAAAGGCCGCTTCAAATTGATCAGCGAAACAACGGCCACGAGGATAATGGCGGCCAGGACGGCCCTGGGGATATAGAAGAAAAGATCCGCGAGAAATAGAACTGAGATCGCGACGAGCCCGGCGGTAAACACCGACCCGAGCGGAGTTGTGACTCCGGCAGATTGCGAGACCACAGATCGACTGAAGCCGCCCGTCACCGGGAAACCGCCCGAAACAGCCGCTCCAAGGTCTGCCAGGCCCAACCCGAACAGTTCGCGATCTGCTGATACTTTTTCCCGTTTGCGGCTCGCCAGCGCCTTGGCGACAGAATAGCTCTCCAGAAACCCGACGAGGGCTATCACTAAAGCGAGAGGAAACAGGTTTTTCAGCGATTCCAGACTTAGCGCAGGAAAAGCCAGTCCCGGCAGGCCCGATGGAATTTCCCCGACAATGGCGACGTTATTTTTCTGATCCCATCCCGTCGCAAACAGCAGAGTGGCGGTGACTGCGACAGCAACCAGCGGGGCAAATCGGGGCAGGGTTGCTGCGAGTTTTTTTGAGGCTCCCATCCGGGTGAGCACCTGGCTGAAACCCAACCGGGCTCCGAAAAGTAAGGCACAACTCGCCAGGCCAATTGCCAGGGTGACCGGGTTGGCTTCGGGGATAGCGGACAGACTGGAGAGGATCGTTTCAAAAGGTCGGTCGCCCGACTCGATCTTTATACCGAAAAGATGTTTAAGCTGACTGAAAGCTATAACAATGGCCGCAGCGCTGGTGAACCCTTTCAACACCGGGTGACTGATAAAGTTAACGATGAAACCAAACCGGAACACCGCCATCAGCACCTGGATCAGCCCTACCATAAGAGCAAGAGTCAGGCAGAGAGATATATACTCCGGCGAGCCCGGGGCGGCCAGTTCCGAGACCCCGCTGGCAACCAGCAGAGAAACCATCGCCACCGGTCCTACGGCCAGAGCATTGCTGCTACCGAACAGGGCATAGAGTAGGACGGGCAGGATACTGGCATACAAACCTACCTGTGGCGGCAGACCGGCCAGCATGGCGTAGGCCATCGCCTGAGGAACCAGCATCACCGCGACTACAGTGCCGCCGATCAGATCGCTGAACAGGGTATCCCGGTCGTAGGTTTGCAGGCGCTGGAAGAGAGGCGAAGCGGCGGTTAGCCAGGCGGGGAATTTCATCCCCGGAAAGGCAGGCGCGGTTTGAGCAGGGCGAAGCTGTACATCCCCAGCAGTGCTCCGGCCAATGTGATGAGAGCATACCATTCGCCGCCGCCTATTTGGGCGTAGATAGGTCCCGGGCAGGCTCCGGTAATCGCCCAGCCCGCTCCGAATATCATTCCGCCGATGATGACGCCTTTGTGATAGGGTTTCGGTTTATAGGCAATCGGTTTCCCGCCGATGGATACAGCGTGAAGCTTTTTCAGGATCAGCATGCTGATCATTGCGACAGCAATTCCCAGGCCGATGATGAGATACATGTGCGCCTCCTCAAACCGGAACATCTTGTGGACACGATCCCACGAAGCGGCTTCCGACTTGGCCAGAACGAGGCCAAGTATGGCTCCAACGAGAAGGATCCTGATGTAGGCCCCAATTGGAAGGTAGCCCGGCTTTGATTCTTTTTCTGTAGTTTCCATTTTGTTAGAATAAAAGCCCGCCGAGCCCCCATGTTACGGCCAGTCCGCCGACGAAAAAGAAGATCGTGGCGATGAGGCTCGGGAGATTGAGATTGGCGATCCCGTTGATCGCATGGCCCGAAGTGCATCCACCGGCATACCGGGTTCCGAAGCCAACAAGGAATCCTCCGATTAGCAGCTTAATCATCCCGCCGGTCGAGTGAAACGATTCCGGTAAAAAAGTAATCGGCTCGCGGGAGAGTATAGAATTGGCCAGGTATCCTCCGAGGATAATTCCGCCGGCAAACACCAGTGTCCACAGGCCGGCCCGCCAGTCGAAATTTTTCAGGTAATCCGGTCCTGTGCCCCGGGCGCACAATGCCCCTACTTCCTGAAAACTGGTTGATACACCAAAGCCTTTTCCGCTGAGCAGGTAGAGAAGCGGCACGATCAGTCCGATAATGATTCCTGAAAACCACCAGGGCCAGGGTGCCATAATAAAGTCGATCATATAGTATAGTTGGTTCGGGATTAAGACGGGCACTGCGCATTCCAGAACACGGCCTGACTCTGGCAGGCGCCCTCCGGTATCGAAGCATCATCACCGGGACCGTGAAGTTCGTGAATCTGGTTGCTGACTGGTAATCCGGCTTTCTGCCAGGCATGAATTCCGCCGGTGAGGTTGACGACTTTTTCTATTCCGGCGGCTTTCGCCAGACTGGCGGCAATGGCGGATCTTCCTCCGCTGCGACACTGAAAAATCAGAGTGCAGGGTCCTGAAAACTCAGCCAGATTTTCGGGCAGCTTCGCGAGAAAGCAGCGTTTCGCCTCGGCAATATGCTGCTCGGTCCATTCCGTGTCACCTCTCACGTCTATGAGAATGCCATCGCCTTCGCTGATGCGTTTTGCGACTTCCACCGGTGACTCATTCTGATACGAGCCGGTGAGTAAACCGAAGCGGGCGAGAGCCGCCGGGTCAAAAAATCCGCTGATACTCTCGATTCCGATTTTATGGAGAATCCGAACAATCTCCGGACGATCCTCCGGCGGAGCGATCAGATAGACAGGCTGGTTGTAGTCGACCAGCCAGCCTGCCCAGGATGCCAGATACTCAAGAGGAATATTGTAACTTCCTGGAGCGTGGGCGCCGGAGAATTGATAGCTGCTTCTCGTATCAATTACCTGGTTTGCTATAGTGATAGAGGATAGTTGGTCAACGGTAATTTCCGGAGGAAGCGGTGTTGATCCGAGGACAGTTGGCCCCTCTTTATTGACCCGTTTCATCACGGCGAAATAGGTTGGTGCTTCGGGTTGTTCCGAGAGGATGTAGTCGACAAATGCCTGTTCGCTTTCGAACTGAAGCGCGGGGTTGTAGCGTTTTTCATAGCCGACCGTGCTGGAAGGGATGGCTCCCAGCCCTTTACCGCAGGCGCTGCCCGCTCCGTGTGCCGGCCAGAGTTGCAGGTGATCGGGTAATTCCCGGAATTTGCGAATTGACTGATACAGATCCTTCGCCCCTGCAGCAGCGGTTCCGACCATTCCGGCCGCTTCTTCGAGTAAATCAGGTCGCCCAATAGAACCGACAAACACAAAGTCGCCGCTGAACAATCCCATCGGGGTGGATGCGCCTCCACCTTCATCGGTCAGGAGATAGGAGATACTCTCGGGAGTGTGCCCCGGGGTGTGGATGACCTCCATTTTGATTTTTCCTATATAGAATTGATCGCCTTCTTTCAGTAGTTGATGTTTGTATTGATCGGCAAACTGGTATTTCCATTCCGCCGGGCCTTCGTCCGACAGGTAGAGCCTGGCTCCGCAGCGTTCCGCGAGTTCGCGGGCACCGGATACGTAGTCGGCATGGATATGAGTATCGGCCGCGCCGGTGATTGTCATTTCGGCATCTTCCGCGGCTGCGAGGTAGGTATCCACATCGCGGCCCGGATCAATGATGACGGCCTGCCCGGTTTTTTGGCAACCCACCATATAGGAAGCGTGGGCCAGAGTTGTGTCGTAGAAGTATTTTAAGAGCATCTTTTTCGAATGTTTTGTTTTATTTCTTTGGAAAGAATAGTCCGGGCGCAATTGTTTTGTCTTCGCGCCATCTGTGATTCATCGCACCTCAATTGGTCAAACCGGTCTATTCCCCCGATTTCGCCGGACAGCTTTCGGCATCTTCATTGCATTGGTTGCAGTCCGCGCAGGCTTCTTTATCAGCCGTCCCGGTTTTGGTTTCTGCTTTCTTAGCCGTTGCGTGACGGACATGCATTTGGGCTGATCCGTTGGCGATGAATCCACTGATAATTCGGGCGTGATTTTGAGCGACCAGAATAGCCTCGGGTGTTTTTCCGGTAACGATCGCCGCAATTCCTCCGTCGATCTTTTCGATCTCCACCGTCATGTCATCGTAGTGTTCGCGGAGTTCCGCAAAGGCCGGATCCCAGCGCCGGACCGACATACCCTGGTGAAGTCGCTGGCCCATCTGTTCGACGTGTTTGCGGAGGAGAGCCGCTTTTTCCGGATCTTTGGAAACAGTCGTGGCCCGATATCCATCCGCGGTGGTTTCGACGTTTCGCGTAAATCCTTCGTGAGAGGCGAACAGTTCGTGAATGACGCCCCGGGAATCCGCAGACATCGGTCCGGCGTGAACGGCCAACGAATGGATCAAAGTGACGGCTAATACGGTGATTGTACCCTGTACGATGCGGGACCCAACAGGGTACAGTTTACTGATGGATGAAAAAACGGGTTTTGGGAGAGTGCTCATATCGTTGTTTATTTATTCATATATAACTAAATAGCGATATTTGCAAGGGGTTTCTTTTTTGTCTGTCGTTTTGTGGTTCGTTACGAGAACAGTTCGCTCAGTGGTTCGCCCTGATATAGCGGCATGGGGCGCCCGGATACATCGGTCCAGTGGGCGGTTTTCGGGATTCCGAGTGTTTCGTAAATGGTTGCGGCCAGGTCTTCCGCCCGGCGTCCGTCGGTCACTGGGTAGCCGCCCATTTTATCGGTCTCGCCGAGGACGGCACCGCCCTGAACGCCGCCACCGGCAAGGAGGATGCTTTGTACTGCGCCCCAGTGGTCGCGCCCGGGTAGTGCGGCGCTTGAGAGGGTGGATATTTTCGGAGTTCTGCCAAATTCACTGGCGAGGACAACGAGGGTGTCATCCAGCATGCCGTGGTCGGCCAGATCGTCGAGCAGGGCGGAAACGGCTCGATCTGTCGGTGGAAAAAGAAAGTCGCGAAGATTGGGGAACGCCGCCTGATGGGTATCCCACGTCTCATTATTGCCGAGATTGACCTGAACGAATCGAACGCCGGTTTCGACCAGTTGGCGGGCCATCAACAGGGACCATCCAAAAGCGTTTCTTCCATATTTGTCCTGTAGTTTCGGATCTGCTCCGTGGACATCAAAAGCTGACTTGGTCTTATCATCGGAAAGTAATCGAATCGCCATTTCTCTATATCGATCAATCCCGTCGGCATTCTTCGCGGTTTCGAGTTGTTTCTGTTGTCCGTCGAGAAGAGAACGCAGCCCGAGGCGATCCTGAAAGCGATCAAAATCCACTGAATCAGGCAGATCCAAACTGAACGTCCTAAACTGTAGATCGTCGCGTTTCTGTAATCCTTTGCCGTGATGAAAATGATAGTCCGGGTAGGCACCGTAACCGGTGGGATTGTATTTCGAAGCCTCCAGAAAAAACGGGTCGTTTTGCCGGCCCAGAAGTCCGCCGAATTGACCGGGAAGGGTGCGCCCGGTACGGTGTACAATTTTATCCGGCAAAACAAGTGAGGAGGGCAGGGCACCTGTGGAGGGCAGCAGCTTCCCGGTTAGTGCTGCAATGGACGGCCAGTCGCTGTCAGTCGGTTTATTGCGATCAAAACCCGGGGGGAGATCGGTCCGGCCTGTCAACATAATGTAATGGCCGTCGGAATGTTCGTTCGAGCCGTGCGATAGCGACCGGCAGAGCGCCCATTGGTTACTGCGCTTTGCCAGTTCGGGCAGGTGCTCGCAAATATGTAGTCCCGGTGTCCGGGTCGGCACGGGTTGGAACTCGCCGCGGATATCGGCGGGAGCGTCCGGTTTCATATCAAAACTGTCGATTTGAGACAGCCCGCCGGATAGAAAAATGTAGATAACGGATTTGGGGCTTTTGGTGCCGGGATTTTTTGCCTCGTGAGCGAGGAGTTGGTCAAGGCCAAAGCCTCCGAGCAGGCTGATCGATCCGGCTTTTATCGCGGCCCGTCGGGTTGAAGTAGCGATGCGACTTTTGGCAGATGGAGACCGGAAATCAAAGCTCATAGGTGTATAAGTTCCTTAAGGTCTAATAGAGGTAAAGGCTCTTCGACCCTGTTGTAATCAGATTTCGAGCCTCCTTCACGCTCTGCGTGAATGCGTATCCGAAAGCGGTCGAGTAAAACGAGGCGTTTCTTATCTTTACTGTGAACTTTACCGCTTATTTCTATGCTTACGATTCTGGGCGAGAATTCCGGCCGCTTTTGCGACGGACATTCGCGACGATCTTTTCTTCAAATCGGAGGGATGGCTCTCGGCGGTTTGTCGTTGCCTCAACTGCTCTCCGCGGAAGCGGCGAACGGTTCTGCGTCGCGGGGCATCAATCACAAGGCTGTGATTATGATTTTTCTTCCCGGAGGACCTCCTCATCAGGATATGTGGGATCTGAAAATGGATGCACCCAGCGAGGTGCGGGGCGATTTCCGACCGATTCGAACCAATGTTCCGGGGATAGAAATTTGTGAAGAGTTTCCGCGGATCGCAAAGATGGCGGACAAATTTACTTTCGTTCGCTCGATGGTCGGGGCAGAGGGACCGCACGATTTGATGATGTGTCTAACCGGTCGCCCCGGAAGGAAAAATCCGCCGCCGGGCGGTTGGCCGAGCATGGGCGCGGCGCTGTCGAAATTGCAGGGCAGCACCAATGACTCCTGTCCGCCGTTTGTCGGGCTGTCGCCGAAGTGCCGCCACGACGAATGGGGCGATCCCGGTCAGGCCGGATTTCTCGGTCCGGCGCACTCGCCGTTCACACCGTTTCGGGGTGGCGGAAAGGAGGATATTGTGCTGCAGGGAGTCAGTATCGAACGGCTTCATGACCGGCGTGCTCTGCTTTCCAGTTTCGATAATTTCCGCCGGGAAGTCGATCAGACCGGTATGATGGATGGTCTCGATACCTTTAATCAACAGGCTTTCGGGGTGCTGACATCCAGCCAACTTGGCGAAGCTCTCGATCTCTCCAAAGAGGATCCGAAACTCGTGGAAGCCTACGGAAAAGGTACCGAGAAACTCCAATTGGATGGTTGCTGGAAGCGGCTCGACCAGTTTCTCATGGCCCGCCGTCTCGTCGAAGCCGGGGCGCGCTGTGTGACCCTTGGTTTTTCGCGATGGGACTGGCACGGTGGAAATTTTAAACGGGGGAGAGAGGATTTTCCTCTGCTCGATCAGGGCGTCAGTGCTTTAGTTCAGGATCTTCACGACCGCGGGCTGGACAAAGATGTCAGTGTTGTGGTTTGGGGGGAATTCGGGCGGACGCCGAAAATTAACTCCAATGCCGGTAGGGATCACTGGCCCCGGGTCAGCTGCGCTTTGCTCTCCGGTGGTGGAATGAATCACGGTCAGGTCATCGGGGCGACTGATCGACTGGGAGGTGAAGCAGTGGATCGCCCCGTCGAATTTCAGGAAGTCTTTTCCACTCTGTATCACAATGTCGGGATCGATGCCCGGAGCACAACGATCAAAGATCTCACCGGTCGACCAATGTACCTCGTCGATCCGGAACATGCTCCGATGAAAGAACTGGTCGGTTAAATCGCTATGAAGACTCACATAATTTCTCTATTGGCTGTTGCTATCGTATCGCTTGCGACAGCTCAGGAAAACCCGGCAAAAAAACTGTCCTGTAATGTCGAAGATGTGGCGTTGAATGATTCCCGTTCCGGACAGCAGTTGATCGTCACGGATCTTTCGGGAAAAATTCCGAAAGATGTCACCCGCGATATCGATTTCTCTATTGAACCGGAAGGAATCGTCAGCATCAACGAAAACGGATATCTCCTGCCGCTGGGTAACGGTACAGCTACAATAACCATCCCTGGATCTGATGTAACGGTGGTGGCCCGGATTTCCGGACAGGGTTCTTCCGGCACGGTCAATTTCACCAATGATGTAGTGCCTCTTTTTACCAAATACGGGTGCAACGGAGGCGGCTGTCATGGCAAGTCCGGCGGCCAGAGAAATTTCCGGCTTTCTCTATTTGGATATGAGCCATGGAACGATCACGAATGGCTGGTGAGGGAATCAAGAGGACGGCGGCTCTCGCCCGCTGCTCCGGAAAACAGTCTGCTGTTGATGAAAGCGACCGGCGAAATCCCACACGAGGGCGGAATTCGTCTCGAAAAGCAATCCGCTGACTACAGTACCCTGGTTGACTGGATTCGCCAGGGGATGATTCACAATGCGGAGGCTACACTGCAGGTAGAGAAAATTTCCGTATACCCGACTGAGCTTGTTGCTGATCCGGGTACGCAACAGCAGCTTGCGGTAACGGCGTATTTTTCCGACGGTTCCAGTAAAGATATCACCCGGACCGCGATCTATGAAGCAAATCAGGAAACGATGGCGGAAGTCGACGAACTCGGCCTGGTTACGCTGAAATCCGAGACCGGTTCCACCTCGGTGATGGTGCGGTTTCAGGAACATGTCGCGGTTTACCGGGCGACGATTCCTCTCGGTGCGACTATAGATAATCTGCCTGAGCCGGAAAACTTTATCGATGAACAAATCTTTACCAAATTAAGTCTTCTCGGTTTGCCTCCGTCGGATGTCGCGGATGATGCGACTTTTCTGCGCCGGGTTACGATTGATATAGCAGGGCGACTGCCTGCCACTGAAGAGGTTGATGTATTTCTGACCGACAAAAGTCCCGACAAGCGGGCGGCAAAGATTGATGCGCTGCTCGATTCTCCTGACTACTCTGCCTATTTCGCCCAGAAGTGGGCGGGCATTTTGCGTAACAAGCGAGCTAAAGATACCTACCAGCGCGGTACTTATGCGTTTCATGAATGGATCAGGGAACATCTCGAAGCCAATACTCCCTACGACGAGTTGGTTTCGAAAGTGGTAACGGCTTCCGGGGAAATCGGCCGCAACCCCGCTGTGGGCTGGTATCGATCGGTAAAGGACAACAAGGAGCAGATGCAGGACATCGCTCAGGTATTTCTCGGTATCCGCATGCAATGCGCCCAGTGTCACCACCATCCCTACGAAAAGTGGTCGCAGGATGATTACTACGGTTTTGCCGCTTTCTTTACTACAGTGGGCAGGAAAAGGGGCGAGCAGCCGGACGAGGAGATAATCTATCACCGGCGGGTGACTGCGGGGATGCAAAACCCGAATACCAAAAAGACTCTGAAACCTACCGCTCTGGGAGAGGAACCGCTGGAGCTGGATGCCTCCACCGACCCGCGAATGGCTTTGGCCGAGTGGCTCACATCGAAAGAAAATCCCTGGTTCGCGCAGATGTTAGTGAATCGCTACTGGAAACACTTTTTCTCTACCGCGCTTGTCGAGCCCGAAGATGATATGCGGGTAACCAACCCGGCGTCCCACCCGGCTCTGCTCGGTGCGCTCGCGGATCATTTTGCGGAATCCGGTTTTGATTTGAAAGAGTTGATTCGCACGATCTGTAACAGCCGGACCTATCAGCTCAGTTCCGATCCTAACGATCACAACGTAACTGACTCGCAAAACTTCTCGCGGTTTTATCCCAAACGTCTGCAGGCGGAAGTCCTGCTCGACGCGATTAACCTTGTGTCCAGTTCGCAAAGTGTATTTACCAATCAACCGGCTGGAGTATCGGCAACCCGTCTGCCGGATGATAAGTTCAATAGAGATTCCTATTTCCTGACTGTATTTGGCCGCCCGGAAATGGACAGTGCCTGCGAATGCGAGCGGGTTGATGATGCTAACCTCGCCCAGAGTCTTCATTTGATTAACTCCGGGACGATGCAGCAAAAGTTGAGTCACGATGGAGGGCGGGCCGCAGCCTTGGCGAAAGACGCCAAACGAGCCGACGAAGAGAGAATCGCCGAAATCTATCGCTATGCGGTTTCCCGGTTGCCCAACGAAACGGAAATCAAGGCGGCGAAATCCCACCTGGAAAGAAAACGCGTCAAAGCAGCGGAAAAGAAGGATGACGATTTGACTCCGGAAAAGGCGGAGCGGGAAGCTTTTGAGGATATTCTCTGGGCGCTTCTGAATACCAAAGAATTCCTCTTCAACCATTGATCGAATTCGGATGATCAAAGTTTGGTATATCGCCGTTGTAGCGTGTTTATTTTGTTTATCGACTGCCCGGGGGCAATTGCCGACAGCGGAGTTGCACTCGATCAATCCTCCTGCGGTTGTTTCGGGTGCCAGTTTGGAGGTGAGTTTGTCAGGTAGTAATCTCGAAGAAATTTCGACTCTCTATTTCCTGGACCCGGACATCAAATCTAAACCGGTGATGCTGCCGGAGTCCGAGTATCGAATTCATCCGCAACAAAGTGGCTTGCGGTTTACTGTAACGATTCCGGAATCCCCAATTGAGAAGTTTATTCCGGTTCGTGCCGCCGGGTATTTTGGTTTGTCGACTTCGCGGCCATTGCTGATTTTGCCGGCAGGCTCGAAGGTCATCTCGGACAGAGCGGGCTCCGCCCACCACAAACTTGCGACAGCTCCTGCGTTGGCGCTGAATACCAAAGCTACCGGAACCACTGATTCCAAACAAACGGACTGGTGGAAAATTTCGGTAAAGAAAGATCAGAGAATTCTGGTTCACTGCCTCGCTGAGCGGATTGATTCCCAGGCGGATGCCGTGTTATCCATAGTGGACGGTCAGGGTGTAGAGTTGGAACGAAACCGGGACTATGTGGGCCGCGATCCGATGCTGGATTTCACCGCTCCGGCCGACGGAAATTACTGGATCGGCGTTCATGACACCTTTTACAATGGTGGAACGAATTTTGCCTATGTACTCGAAGCATCGACGCGACCGTGGATTGATGCGGTTTATCCGCCTGCCGGAAAAGCCGGCGAGACCTTTGAGGCAACACTGATCGGGCGCAATCTTCCGGGTGGAAGTCCCGGAGAGGGGTTGCAGATCGATGGTAAGCTGGTCGAAACCTTGAACGTGAAGGTAGCTGTTCCTCCGACGCCACCCAAACCGGAGTTTTCCAATCAAAGTCCATCCCATACATTGGTTGCCGGTTTTCCCTATCGCTATAAAAAGTCCAACCCGGTACAGATAGGGATTTCCGATCATCCGGTGCAAACCGGCGACTCCGGTTTCGTACCTCCCTTTGCGGTAGCCGGGCGATTTGATACAGAAGGGGAAATCGATACGTTTCGCTTTCAGGGTAAAAAAGGAACGGCCTACTGGATTGATGTAGTGGCTGATCGTGTCGCCGGACACATCGATCCGTATATCATTGTAGAGAAACTTTCCGCCGATAAAGAAAGCGGAAAGAAAGTCAAGGAAGGGGATGATACCTCAAATAACGGAGGTGCCACCTTTCTGAATATGAGTCGGGATTTGGCTCTGGGTTTCACAGCCGACGCTGATGCGGAGTATCAGGTAGTGGTAGCTAATCAGTATGCGTCAGCCGGTGCAGAGAAAAACTACTGGTTGTCCGTTCGGCAGGCGAAGCCTGATTTCGAAGTGGTGGCCGTTGCCGAAAGGCCCTATCTCGACGCGCGGCAGGCTTATCCGGCGGCACCACTGTTGCGAAAGGGCGGCACCTTTCCTCTGCAAATCCTGCTGAGACGAAAGGACGGTTTTTCCGGTGCTGTAACCATTTCCTCTGAGGGACTTCCTGAAGGCGTGACTTGTCCTTCCGTAACTCTTTCCGGCAACGAAAGTGCCGCCCGGCTGGTGTTTGCCGCAGCTACAGATGCGAAGCCGTGGCATGGGAACGTTACAGTCACGGCCACTGCGGGAAAACTTCGTCACCCGGTTTACCTCGGCACCCTCGTTGCGGGGATGACGGACTATAATATTTCCCGGCAGCGGACCCGTCTCGACCCGGATTTTCCCTTATCAGTTAGCGGGGCCGAAGCGGCACCTGCCACTCTCGAAGTAGGCGGTGAGCGAACGTTCACGGTGGAGATCGGCAAAAAGCTGGAGATTCCTGTATCGCTTACGAATAAAAACGGCATCGAAGGCACCCTGGCGATAACTCCTGTCGGGCTGTCCGGAATGAGGCGGCCTCCGGTTCTAAACCTGGCGACTAAAGATCAGCAAGGTAAACTGACGATTGATTTTACTTCGAAAAAAAATGTATTTACCCCGAAACAAGGTATCTCGAATTTTATATTAAAAGGCACCGGGACGACTAAATACAAGAGAAACCCCGGCGCTACAGAAAGAGCTGCTGCACAAAAGAAACACACTGAGGCTCTGGTTGCCAAATATACCAAACTCGTCGCTGAATCGAAGACCGCTGTTGCCGCGAAAAAGAAAGAGCTGGACGGCTTGACGAAGAATCTACAAACCGCTTCCCCGGACGCGAAGCCTGAAGTGGCAAAAGCCGTCGCCGCCGCGAAAGCAGGCTACGAAGCGGCTGTGAAAGAATCCGGCGAGTTGGAGGAAAAGCGGGTTCAGAGCGAAAAGGAAAAGGCGGCCGCTATTGCTAAACACAAGGCTGCAAATGCCCTGAGTTCCGGGAAGAACACCAAGATAGCTCTCTGGTCGCTGCCGTTAACGGTGGAAGTTAAACCTGCTCCTAAAAAATGAAAAGTGAGGACAACTTCGTGAACAAAAATCGATTGTACCCTGTTGAATCACGGACTGTACCCTGTTAGGTCCCGGACTGTACCCTGTTGAATGAGTTATTGGAATCCATCCGCCGCTGTCCTTTTTGTCGTCTTTTGTTTCTCTATTTCTTCGGGGGTATGTGAAAAACCGAAGCCGGTTGATTTTGCTACCGATATCTATCCAGTTTTGAAAGCCAATTGTTTGTCGTGTCACAATTCCACTAAAGCAAAAGCGGACCTTATCCTCGAATCCCCACAGGATATGATAAAAGGCGGCGAAAGTGGGCCCGCCGTTTTTCCGGAAGATGCGGAAGGATCTCTTCTCTATACTACCGCCGCGCATATTGAAGAGCCGGTCATGCCGCCGCCGAACAACAAGGCAAAAGCCCGCGACTTGAACGATGGCGAACTCGATCTACTGAAGCGCTGGATCAACGAAGGCGCTCGCGGGGAAAAGGTGGCGAATCCGGCTCCGGAATCCTGGTCTCTGCTCACCGGCCCGCAACCTGTCTATACGTCCGCGCTGACTCCGGATGGACGCTTTGCTGCAGTGGGCAGGGGGCAAAGGGTGGATGTCTACGATCTGCGCCTCGGCAAATTCGCCGCAAGTCTCGTCGATCCGGATTTGGAATATCCCACAGCGCACCGGGATATCGTTCAGTCGCTGGCGTTTAATTCTGACGGCACGCTGGCTTCCGGAGGTTTTCGAATCGCCAGGATTTGGCAGAGATCGAAAGCGATCGGCGGCACTGCCATGGAGCTTGCTCATGACGGCGTGACTTTTCAAGTTTCACCGAACCGGAAAATAATAGCAATCTATGATATAGCAAATCCATCCAAACCACAGCAGGTACTAAAAAATCATAAGGGGGAAATTACTGCGTTGAGTTTTTCGCCTGATAATCGTTTTCTTTACTCGGCTGATGCCACGAAAAATCTAGTTCGCGCCAGTCTTACGGATCCAAAGGCAGTCGCAAAAGTCGTCCTGCCAACAGTAGCGACTGGAATCGCATGTGTAGATGGCGGGAAGCATATACTCGCAGCCTGTAATGATCGGAACATACGGCTGTTCCGTGCCGACCTGTCTGCGTTTTCCGAAACCGGGCCTTCCTATGATTTTTCCTTCGAAGCGGTGGCTATATCCTCGTTGTCGGCAATCGACGGGAAAAACGAATTCCTGGTCGGGTACCAAAATGGAAACGTGCTTCATTTGAAATTGAATCCGGCTGATCTCAAGGCGAAGCCGGTTGAGGTCCGAAAGATCGCTCACGGCAGTGCGATCAAAGATCTGGCCGTATCGAAAGATCGAATCGCTACTATGGGCGCGACCGGATCGATCAAACTATGGAATGTAGCTGACGGGAAATTAGTCGCGGAAGCAAGTGGCAGCGACACCATCAAAAATGAAATCGCTGCTTTGAATAGAAAGGTGACGGTAGCAAACCGGCTCAAAACGTATTGGAGCGCAAAGATTAAGGCTGAGGAAAATTTGTGGAAAGCCGAATCGGAAAAAGCCAAATCGTCCGGCACGGAAGCTGCGAAAGCATCAAGGGAAAAGGAAAAGAAGCGAATCGCTCTCACGGCGGTTCGCCGGCAAACCCCGGCTGCAAAACCGGAACAACTAAGTAAAGCGGAAGCGGAGTATAAAACAGCCGTGCAAACCTACACTACACAAAACCGCAATCGTGAATCTGCCACCCGACTCGCCGGAGCAGCTTTTGCCCGGCAGGTTGAAGCCTCCGCATCGGTAGCAGAGGCCGACGCCCTGGTTGTAGCGCTGAAAGCGGAACTCGAAGCTCTGACGAAAAAGGAGGCGGAGGAAAGTAAGCAGTTTTCCGCTGTGAGTTGTTCCTTTTCTCCGGACGGAGCGATGCTGGCCGCCTCTCTGAAATCCGGGGAGATTCGCCTCTGGTCGGCCGGTTCAGGGGCCTGGATTGAGGATTGCGCTTCGGCGTCCGGCGAGGTGGAGTTTGCCGGTGATCACCGCGTTTTCGTCTTATCCGATAAACGGAAAATTGCTCAGCAGACTTTGGCCGGGGAAAGCTGGACTCTTACCAAAACTCTGGGTGATGGGAAAGATGCGACCGTCTTTTCAGATCGGGTTTCCGCTCTCGCTTTCCATCCACACGGACATCAATTGATCGCCGGTAGTGGTGTCCCGTCGCGCAGCGGGGAACTCAGCGTTTGGGACACGACAAGCTGGGAACGCCTGCATATCAACCGGAACGCTCACGATGATTCGATCACTTCGCTCGCTTTCTCACCGGAGGGCGATCAACTGGTCAGCGGTGGCACCGACCGGCTGGTCAGGACTTTTTCTACAGAAACTCTGGAGGAAACTCAGACTTTTGAAGGCCACTCCAGCCACGTTCTCGATGTGGACTGGAATGCAGACGGCTTGACCCTCGCCAGTGCCAGTGCGGATTTGCAGGCGAAAATCTGGAATATTGCCGATGGAAAGCAAAAATCGAAAGTAGAGGGTTTTCAGAAAGATGTGACTTCGGTGGCATTTATCGGTGAGACCGAATCTCTACTTACCGCGAGCGGGGATAAATCGCTGAAGCAATCCAATCAACCACTGCCCGGAGCCGGTAAAACCTTTCTGCATACGGCGGAAATCAGCGGCGACGGGAATATCATTATCGCTGCCGGCGAAGACAGTTTTCTACGGGTCTGGGACCGGACCGCGAAAAAGTTACTACACGAATTTCCTATACCTGAATATGATAGCCATTGAAGGATCAAGTTCCTCCCGCCTGTGTGACGGTAAATCCCGGCGCGATGTTTTGAAGCTCGGTGCACTCGGAATGGGTGGCATCGGGCTGCCCCAACTGCTACGGGCGGAACAAAATGCCGGGCTTCGTAATTCGAATAAAGCGATCATCATGGTCTATATGGCCGGGGCTCCGTCGCACCAGGAAACTTTCGATATGAAGATGGATGCCCCTTCCGGAATTCGCAGTGAGTTTTCGCCTATCAAAACCAATGTACCGGGGATAGAGATTTGCGAGTTGTTGCCCAATCTGGCGAAATCTATGGATAAGCTCGTTCCGATCCGTTCTCTCTACGGCGCGCCCAATGGCAGTCACGATTCTTTTATGTGTTATACCGGCAAGGTAGGTTCAACTCTGAATCAAATTGGACAACCTTCGGGAGGCTGGCCCTCGATTGGTGCGGTCACATCGAAGCTGATGGGTTCCCGTGATCCGGCCATTCCTCCGTTTGTCGGTCTGGCACCAAAGGCCGGTCATCCGCCCTACGGTTCATCCGGTAAACCGGGGTTCCTCGGATTCGGGCACGGCCCGTTCAAGCCGATGAATGAGACTGCCAATGAGATGAAGCTGGATCATCTTACACTCGGACGCCTCAATGAGAGAAAAGGTCTGTTGCAGTCTTTTGATCACTTTCGTCGCGAATCGGATCGTTCGGGTCTTATGGAGGGGCTGGATGATTTCCATCAACAGGCATTTGGAATGCTGACTTCCAGCAAGCTGGCCGATGCCTTCGACCTGTCGAAAGAAGATGCGAAAACCAGGGAGCGATATGGCAAAGGCGATGCAAAAAATGTCGGAGACGGTGCGCCGCGCAATCTTGAGCATTTTCTTCTCGCCCGGCGTCTGGTCGAAGCGGGTGCCCGTTGTGTGACACTGAATTTTGGTCGATGGGATTTCCATAGCAAGCACCGGGAAGGAATGCTGTCTCATGCACCTCTTTTTGATCAGGGCCTCGCGGCGTTAATTAACGATCTTCACGAACGCGGCATGGCGGACGACGTCACCGTAGTTGCCTGGGGCGAATTTGGCAGAACGCCGAAAATCAACAATACCGGTGGTCGTGATCATTGGCCTCGCGTCGGCACAGCTTTGCTCGCCGGCGGCGGAATGCGAACCGGGCAAGTCATCGGCGCAACGGATCGTCAGGGTGGTGAAATCACTGATCGTCCGGTTCATTTTGGAGAAGTATTTGCCACAATGTACCAGAATATGGGCATCAATCCCCACACCACAGCGATCAAAGATCTGGGCGGGCGACCACATTTCCTGGTGGATGAGTACAAGGCTTTGCCCGAGTTGGTGTAGGATTTGGGTCACAAATCCCGTATTTTTCGCGAATTGATCTGAATATTATAAATATTTGATTGATATCGCATAATTGCTGCCGATTGATATGGTTTGACGAGACATGAAACCTTTGATCGTAGTTCTTGCGGTGTTCACCCTTTTGGCGCACCTCTGGTTTTCAAGTCGGCGACATGCCGGGCCGAACGAATTGATTCTCACCGAAGCAGTGCAGCCCGGGATCTCGGAAAATTTCGATGGGATTGCTATTCAGTATCAATATCTCGATGGATTTCTGGAAGGTAATGTCCCCAACATAGCAACCCGCCTTGCCGCAGAGGAACAGGCCCGCAAGCTCAGACCTGCGGGCCGGATTTTCAATAATCTGACGGTCAAAGATATGGCCGGGTATCTCAAGGATTCACCCCGGGTGTTGGCGAAATTTTCCGGAGGGAAGCTGTTGTTGGACGGGATCGTGCCCACACTGGAAATCAGTTCGAAAATTCAGGAAGCGGCTTCGAAAATGAACATCGGCGAGGTGGAGAACCGGTTGAAAGTGAAACCAGGTATCGCCCGGGCTTCGTGGCTGAACCAGTTTGATGTGTTTATGGGCGACTTTTTCCCCGGAGCGACATCCGGACAGATCGAAGCGGATTCCAGGTCGATCCGGGTGCAGCGAAATCCGTTTTCCGGTGCTGCTAAGAATAATCTTCTCGCCAAAGCCCGCAAACTCGGTCCGCCGGTCGTCGAAGAGGGGGAGCAGAAGGCGGTGGAACCTGCTGCGGAATTTGAATTCGGGATGCGCCGGGATGGCAAAAATCTTCACCTGTCCGGCTGGCTTCCCGATGAGTCGACGAAGAAACGGGTCGTCGGAGCTACCGGGGTGAAGTTTCCCGATCTGACAGTTCTTGACGGGATTGATCTGTCGCCAAATGTCAAAATGCCGGAGTGGGGTTTCCGCCTGCCGGACTTCATTGAGAATATGGATGAGGACTTTTCCGGAGACCTTCGTTTCAATAAAAAAGGGATCATGATCAGCGGAGTCACCGATGCCGCCCGTAGCAAACTGGAAAGTCTCGGTAGTGGATTTTTTGCCGGCAAGTTACCCATCCCTCCGCCGGTTATTCCAAAAGTGGAATTGCCCAAAGCTCCTCCCGTCGAAGTAAATAAACACGCAGAGGTCCTCGCTGTTCTCGACAAGGGAACTCTCACTTTGACTGGGAAGGTTCAGAATCAGGACATGAAACGAGCCATCGAAAGATCCGTCGCAGCGGCTTTGGGAGGTGGGAAGATCAATAATAAACTGGTAGTTGATATCACTCTGGTAGCGCCTTCCTGGGGCGAAGGGCTGCCTTCGCTGCTCAGGGATTTTTTCAGCACCAATGCAAACAACGCCGAACTCGAAATCAACAAAGAGATGCTGCGGATGAAACAACGCCTTCCCGGTCAGCCACTGAAAGATACCTATCTGTCGATGGCCGGAGCACTCTACCCTGACGGTAAATTGATCGACGAAATGTCGGTAGTGAAACCTCCGGTTAAACCGGTGAAAGTGACACCGACAAAGGCGGCAAAATTGAAGGCGTTTCTTTCTTCACCCCGGATCCAACTCGACGGCGAATTGCCAGATAATGAAAGCCGTAATCATGTAGTTCGCGGCGCGACGAAATCTTTTCCCAAAGCGAAGCTGCAGGACAACATCGAGATTTCCCCGGAAGTAAAGCCTGCTCCCTGGCTGCGCGGGTTTGGTGATTTTCTGGGAGATTTTTCCAGTCTGGCTAAGGAAGGCGAAATCACGGTAGGTGAAGACGAAGTTGCCATTACCGGCGATGCGGCAGGTGATATCAACCACAACCGCCTCCTCGCCCGGCTTTCTAAAGTGATGCCGAAGGATATCCAAATCCAGGATCAAATGAAGGAGGGAACTCCGGTTCCCGGTAGTGATCCCGCTGAGGACTTTCCCTCTTTCGTCGTTTACTACGCAACCGGCAGCAGCCAAATTAATAAGGAAGGAGTGGCTCAGGTCAAAGACGCGGTTAATACCGCTGCTAAAATCGGCAGCGACGCTACCGTTTTGGTGAAAGGGTTTGCTGATTCGAGAGGCGATCCGGAGGCGAACAAAAAACTTAGCGAGAAACGCGCCCAGGGTGTGGTGGACAGTCTCGCCGCTCAGGGAGTGCAGCGTTCCGCCATTCGATATATCGGAGTGGGGGAAAGTGAATCAAAAGGGGGCGCTAACCAGAACGATCGCAGAGTGGAGGTCATTCTCGTTCCATAATCAAATTATATACCAATTTTACACGATGAATCAAACTATGGAAGAAGCTGGGTCTCACTATTTCTATATGGGATACCAAATCATCGCCAGCCTCCTTTTCGCTGTGATATGTATCGCGATCGGATTGTTTCTCGCCTGGATTATCTGGGGAAAATACAAAGATGAAGTGGAAAAAGTCAGGGCCGAAAGCCGGGGCATGAAAGAGGAATTGAAGAAATTGTCATGACCGATCATATCAATACACTGGTCTTTGTTTTTACCCATTCAGCGTTTCTCTGGCCCTTTGCTTTGGTTTTTACAGCTCTGGGATTCTGGCAGGGTTATGTTTTCTGGGCCAAGTGGGAAGATGAACTGCAGTTCGCGATGCGGGAGCGGTCGGATCTGAAAAACAAAATCGCCAGGCTGCAGCGCGAAACGCGTTTGGGGATTGCCACAGGTGTCGACGCGGAATTCAGTTACACTCCGCCGACCTGGATTTCCATTTTCAAAGGCGAATTTGATCAGGTCGAAATCGACGCGGAGCTGGGTGTGATCTACCCGGTGCGGCCATCGATTGCAGATGATCTTACGGCTCTGAGTGGAGTGGATAAAGAAAGAGCCCGCAAACTGAACGAAGCCGGGATCTATACCTACAAACAACTGGCCGGACTCGATCAAAAACAACGCGATCATTTCCGGAGCCGCTTTGGTGACATCAGTTGGAATGAACTTATGACCATTGTGGCCGGGCCGGACTATACTCATTCAGCCGCAGCCTGACTTTGATTTAGAACCGGCGTTTGTAATAGTCTTTTACTTCCGGCTTGATCCAGAAAATCAGCAGCGGGATTGATGCGATGATAGTGCACCCTGTCATCCCGATACAAATCATTACGAGGTGGTATATCCACGTCCACTGTCTCCGGGGCAGGAACAGGGCAACGACATACGGAATCAATATAGCTACACCGATTCCGGTATAGATTATGCCCATGAACTGAGGCGGCATCCCGTCAAGATCCTCTGCTGTAACCGGGAAAAGCCCCGTCATCAAAGCTGCGCCGAGTCCGGCCACGCAGATAAACATCAGGCACATCACGATGAGATACACCTTGTACCAGAGGATGACTCCGGGCGTTTCCGGGGAAGCCGTGTTCGAAGGAGGCAGGGGAGAGTGAGGCGGTGGTGCAGATTCCATGCTCCACTATATTTCGGAATTTGATCGGCGCATGAAGAGATTCGGGGATTTGCAGCTCAACTGTGGAGAGCTGTTCCTGTTCAAGGTTCCAATACCTCCCGAAAGACCCGCAGCCAGTTTAGAGAAAAGATTTTTCGGAGGTCTTCTTCCGTATACCCGCGGCGAACCAGTTCAGCGGCGACATGTTTCCAGCGGGCCGGGTCGGAAAGTTCTTTGCACGCGAAATGATCGCTTTTTTCCGGCCAGCCGTTCACCCAGGTATCAGATGATACTGCAATGTGATCGATCCCGATCAGATTTTTGAGATAATCGAGATGGTCGCCGAAATCCTGTATACTTCTGGTCTTTGTTTTCGGGTTTTCTATCATCCAGCCAATGGTAGTGATTCCCGCGACTCCTCCGGTTTTCGCTATCGCAAGGAATGCTTCGTCGGATTTGTTGCGACGGTTCGGGGTGAGCTGGTAGACATTGGCGTGGGTGGAAACAACGGGAGAACTGGATGCGGCACAGGTTTCTATAGTTGTTTGATCGTTACAGTGCGATATATCGACCAGCATGTGGAGGCGATTCAATTCAGCAATGGCTTCTTTGCCCAGAGGAGTAAGTCCGCCGTCTTCGTTACAACCGAACCCCAATTCTTCGCCGGGTGGCGGCGGGTGGGAATTTCCGTAAGCGATCTGAAAAACAACCAGTCCTTTCTTTTTCCAGTCCTCCAGAATATCCAGGGTTCCAGCCATCGGCCACGGGCGTTGTTTGTAGAAAAGTGCTCCGTAAAATCCGTCGGCACGGCATTTTCTGAGATCATCAAAGCGGCGGATCACCCGGAAGTTTTTGTAGATACCCTGCTCGACTCTCTTTACCTGTAATTCGAGGGAAGCGGGGCCGCTGACTGTCGCCGGAGCTGCATTGCGACCGGTTACAGCTTTCATCGTGGAGAAATCCGGGGCTTGGCCTTTGCCGGGAAAAGGATTCGCGCTGGTTTCCGATGGATGACTGGCGACATAGTAATTTGTCAGGCCGTCGACGATGAAGTTCTCAGTAAAGAATTTTTCGATGTCGATCTGCTGAGCCTGAACGAGAGCGGCACAACTTGCGAGGAGGGAAATCAATAGCGTACGTGTCATATCACAGCACCAGTATCGAAGCCGTAATTTGCTCCCGACGTTCCCGATTGAACGCGTGTTGATCGGTCGGGATTTGGATTTCGAGTGTAGGCACGGTCCAGAGTATTCCTTCCGTGGCAGAACTGCAAATTGAGTTTCCCGCATGGATCTGAACGTTTATCCAACCGGCGTGTTTTACTCTTGCAGGATGGCAAACCGGTGAGATCATCCGATTTAATTTGCCTCCATGTTATCGCCTTCGACCCATGCCCGGATTCTCGGTATCGTTCTGATCTGTTCGATCCTCTGGGGTTCTGCGTTTCCGGCGATCAAATTCGTCTACGGCGTGTGGGAAATGGAATCAATGGCGACCCGGTTTCTGTTTGCGGGGATCCGGTTCACCATCGCAGGCTTGCTGGTTCTCTTGCTGATCAGTAAGCCCCGTCCCTGGCAGCGGCTCCGTCATGCTGACTGGCGGCTACTGGCTTTGTTCACCCTGTTTCAAACCGTGGGGCAGTATCTCTTTTTCTATCTGGCTTTGTCGATCTCATCCGGCATTCTTGGTTCGCTGTTGGTATCGGCCGGATCTTTCTGGTGGGTCCTGCTTGCCCCGCTGTTTTTGAAGTCGCCCCCGCCAACCGTGAAGCATTATACGATTCTCGCTATGTGTGCCATTGGTATAGGTATCGCTGTCTATGCTCCTGGCGCGGGGGCCGGCCGGCCTCTTGTTGGTGGGCTTCTCTTTCTCTGTTCATCACTCAGCGGCACTTTGGGAGTGATTGTTTTGCAACCTTTGTCAAAGACTATCGATGTCACGACAGCTACCGGTTTTTCCCTGTTCGCCGGTGGCGTGGTCCTGACGCTGTTCGGGCTGCCTGCGATGGCTGAAGTGACTGCTTTTAACGATTTGCGGGTCGCCGGAATCACACTCTACCTCTCCATCGTTTCCGCCACTGCATTTACTTTGTGGAATGGTCTGACGCGCCATTACCCGGTAAACATTCTCGCCGGATATCGCTTTCTGATTCCGCTTTGCGGAGTGATTCAGTCCGCCTTATTTATCAGCGCGGAATCGCCGGGTATCGGGATCTACCTGGGTGGTTCGATAGTGATAGTCGGGATCTTTTTGCTTTCCAGGTTGTCGCCTGCACCTGCCAGACCGGTACGATGATTTGGGATTGGATGTAAAAATTCTAAATTTGAGCGGTAGCCCAGGCAACCAGGAAAAAGTATGCCCATACGGCGATCAGGCATAAAGAGATGGCCACGCCTATCCAAAATACCGCCGTCCCGTTTATCAGTTTTTTCCGGTAGAAAACAATGGTTCCGATCGTGGAAGCAAGAGGAAGGATGGCCCCGAAAACCAGCAAGCTGGTGAAACTTTCTTCGGTCAACGGGGCCCATGAACTGTTTCCCCACCACGCTACCAGAAACAGATGGGAAATAACGTAAACGGCGCACGAAATTGCAGCTATCCAATTCTCTTTGTGTGTTTCCGGTTGTTTGGGCTTAATGGGCGGCATCTTTGGATAATTCAGCTCTCTCTCTCTTTATATAATCTCTATTCCGGTAGCGGAAAGAGTCTGCGAATGGCTTCCTGATTCAGCGGGGCGCCGTATTCACAGCCTTCGAAGCACTCCGCGTGCTGCACGCCACTACCGTGTTTTTCGCCATACCTTTGTCGGAGAAGTTCTTGTGCTTCCTCTTTGGGTTCGGAAAACGGGCGGGCAAATCTTCTCAGGTTTTTGAGCCTCTCCTCCGGGTCATTCGACACTGGAATATCGTGTCGCCCGATCCAGGGAAGCCACTCGTAAAACTGGGATTGATGGCAGTGCAGCATTTGAATTTTTTCCTCGTAGACAGGATCAATATCTATAGTTACGTCGGGGTGGAAGGGGTGGGGCTTTTGAAAATTATCCTGAAAGTAGGCAATCACCGGTTCGCTGCGTAGAGGCGGCACGTCCGGACATACATTGGGCACTCCCACAAGGTAGGCACAATCCTGAACCAGCTGCGAGGTGTAGCGATGATCGGGATGATAGTCATTAGGGCGATGGGTCAGAATCAAATCGGGTTTGAATTCGCGGATCACCCGCATCATTTTCCAGCGTTGTTCCAATCCGGGAACAAGTTGGCCGTCGGGATTGTCCATCACGAGGTACTCGATACCAGCTATTTTTGCTGCAGCCTGCGATTCCGCAGTCCTTCTCGCCACCAGTTCTTCACCGGACATTTCGTGATGTCCACCTTCGCCGTTGGTGACCGATACGAATTTCACTTTGCATCCCGCCTTGGCCCACAGCAACGCTGTTCCTCCGGCAGAGATATCGCAATCATCCGGGTGGGCACCGAAGGCGAGGATCTTTATCGATGAGTTCATCATGTGCAGGATGAATTATATACCGGCCTGTGAAATGGCTTTGCGAATCGCGTTAGCGGTGGCATCGGCAGCCGGGCCATCGTCGAGATTGCGGAGCGGTTGGTTGAAGGGTTCCGCACGGGCCGGACCATCGTAGCCGATTGTGACCAGCGCCTGAAGAAAGCTTTTGATATCAATGACTCCGGTAGCCGCGGGTAGCTCCCGTTTGTTATCGAGTTGTTCTTCGAGCGCAACTCCCGCCGGAGCGTCATTCAGGTCACAGGCTACGACGTCGCTGTTTTTCAGGGTTAGGATATCCTCTGCGGATTCTCCGGCCGTGAACCAGTGCCAGCTGTCGAGCACAAAACCCAGGGAAGGTTGATCGATCTTCGCGATCAGTTCTTTGGCCTCGGCCATGGTATGAATGAAGGAATAGCGGGAGCTGGTCCAGAGGGTTCTTGTGCCGACATATTCCAGGCCGAAGCGCAGTCCATGGTCGGCGAGTATTTTTGTCACCTCCCCGAGTCGATCAACGTGCTGATGGAAATTCTCCAGGTAAGTGAGAGAATCATGAAAGGGCTTTAACCAGGTTCCCACCCGGGTCGCACCGGCCTCCTGCAACGCGGCGGCCAATCCGGGCAGTTCTTTAATACCGGCGCGAAAAGTGGCTTCGTCTTTGCGGAAATCTACAGACAGGCCGGCCGCACCCCAGGCCAGACCTTTTTCGTGAAGTTCGCCGGCCAGGTCTTTTTTCTCCGCCGGAGTCAAAGACGCGAGGAAGGTGGCGTTCGGTTGGATCGATTCGAAACTGTGGGCTACAGCCAGGTCAATTACTTCGCGGGGTGTCGCCTTGACTCCAATCGCTCCCGGAGTCAGATCAATGGTGAATTTGCGGTCCGGCAGAGATTTACCCGGTGACGCAAAAGTAGTTCCGACAGCCGCAGTGGCGAGTGTCCCGGCAACAAGATTTCTTCGATTCATGGCTTCGGTAGCCTGATCGGATCTTTGCCCTGTTTCAAGGACGTGATCAGAGGAAGGGGATGTCAAAAGGGTGGCTTTGGCGGGCCGCCCGGGGGAAACGGAAAATTGCCGGGTGGTTTCGGTATACTTGCAGGAGGCTCCGGAAGGCTTTCGATCAGCTTTTTCAAGGGTCCGAAAAATTCTTCGAGTTTGGAAAAGGAAGACGGCGTGAGAATTTGTTGTTCTCCGGAGTAGCCCGTCCAGGCCGGATTCAATTTTTCCAACAGGGGAGAAAACTGCTTTGCTTCTCCTGCCAACTCTCCTCCTAAACTATAGATTCGAACCCAGGCACCACCGAATTTTTCTCTACTTCGATCCGTGGCAGAACCTACGCTCAGATTACCGAGGATATTGGTGGAAAAAGTTGCCGTAGTTGTCTTCGTTCGGACGTAAGTGATTCCCTGAGTTTTGATCGTTTTCCTTTCTCCGGACGGGATGATATCCACCGAGTCGCGACCGTTTTCACCGACTACCTGATTTTGGGGATCTATGACGAAAAGCACATAGGCAACGATCAGGTTTGACGCATCGATTCCGGAGTTGTTGTGAATATCGACATCGTAGTGTTTGTAGTAACCTTTTTCTTCGGTTGATTTCAGGATTGGAATGTTTTTGCCGGGAATCGAGGAATCCATTCGTTCTGAATTGAGGACTCCCTGTTCACCTATGCCGTCCCTTTCCCAAATCCGCACGGCAAGTTCAGGAGTGGCCGGTGAAACTTTCTTCCAGACTTTGACGTAGTTCTGATCTTGCGCAGACAGCTTCTTTACCGGCCATTGGGCGAGTTTTCCGTTTCGTTTCAATACCACATTGTCACCCCGGAGACCCACGAGTTCCGCTTCCACCTGGCGTCCGGTGTCATCTGTGAAGGTTCGAATTTCGCCCTGCACGGTAGGAATGAGCAGGATAGCGAGAGAGCAAAAGAGAATTTCAACGGCACGCATAACAAGCCAATTTTGAGGCAAGACGGTGAAAGTGAAAGTTTTTTTACTGCTTTCCTGTTTATATGATGAATGATATCGAAACAACATCAGTTGACTGGAGAAAAGGCCTTTTGCCCGAAACCATTTCAACCCGCAGGGGTTGTTTCTCCATACCATGACAAATGTGAACCATTTTCTGTTAGCCTTGATCTGTGTTTTTTTCTGCGCCCCGCTTGATGCGCAAAACCGGTTAGGGGAAAAGCTTCGGGAGAGAATGGAAGAACGCCGAGGGGAGCGGGCTCAGCCAAATGCGAGTGAAAGAGCGGTCGAACTGAGCTATGGAGATCACCAACTGCAGAAACTGGATTTCTGGAAAGCTGACAAGCCGGGCTCGGCGCTGGTGATCTTTGTTCACGGCGGTGGCTGGAAGCGGGGTGACAAGGCGACCTCGGTCGGCGTGAAAGATCAACACTATTTGCAACAGGGGTATGCGTTTGCCTCGGTAAACTACCGGCTGGTTCCGGATCATGCGGTCGAAGATCAGGCGGCGGATGTGGCTGCTGCGATCGCCCACCTCGTCGAGCGGAGTGGCGAACTCGGTTTTGATAAAAGCCGGATTGTGTTGATGGGACACAGTGCCGGGGCTCATCTGGTGGCTTTGGCGGGAACAGATCCGAAATGGTTGAAAGATGCCGGGCTGTCGGAGACAGCGCTCAGCGGAGTGATTCCCATCGACGGCGCAGCTTATCATGTAGCAAATCAAATCGGCCAGGCCGGCCGCTTGATGAAGGATACCTACCTCGAAGCTTTCGGAACTGATGCGGAACGACGGGCATCGCTGTCACCGACGCTGCAGGCGGCGGCACCCAATGCTCCGGCGTTTTTACTGCTACATGTCGAGAGAGAAGATGCGAAAACCCAGTCAAACGCTCTCGCAGCTGCGTTGAAGGAAGCCGGAACCGCTGTGGAGGTTCGGGACTTCCCCGGCAAAGGTCTGCAGGGGCATGCCGAAATCAACAAACGAATGGGCGACCCTTCGTATCCGGCCACTGCTGTAGTAGATAAATGGATAGAGAATTTGTTCTCTCAAGGTACCTCTTCCGCGCAGAAAAACTCTTCCGCGCAGAAAATCTCTTCCGCGCAGAAAATCTCTTCCGCGCAGAAAATCTCTTCCGCGCAGAAAAACGATCGAAACCGCCAGGTAAATGCGACCGGGGTCCGCTATACTTTTTCCCACCAGGACCGCGAGCGGGCTTACCGAATCCATATACCGAATCGTGTAGCGGACAGCAAAACTCCGGTGCCGCTGGTATTCTGTTTTCACGGCGGAGGTGGAACGGCTGAGGTGGCTTCGAAAATGGGCTGGACTCCAAAAGCAGATCAGGAAGGTTTTATCGTCGTCTATCCGGAAGGACTGAATAAGCACTGGGGCGACGGCCGGGATTCGCCGAAATTCGCCGAACAGGAGGCGGAAGTCGACGATGTGGCTTTTGTGCTCGCTCTACTGGAAAAAGTGAAGTCGGATCTCCCGGTTGATCCGGCAAAGGTTTTTGTCACGGGGGCATCAAACGGCGGCTTTTTCAGTCAGCGTATGGTTATTGAGGCGGCGGACCGGTTTGCGGCTGCCGGGGTGGTGATTGCCACGATGCCCGCTCCCTATACGAATGGAAAACGGACCTTTGATCCGGTACGTCCGGTTCGAATTCTCTATATGAACGGTACCGAAGATCCTTTTGTTCCCTATACCGGCGGACCGGTCACACCTAACTTTTTTCCAAAGATAAAGAAGCGGGATTTCAACCGGGGCGAATGCAGTTCCACCGATGTTGCGATTCAAAAATGGATCGTTCACAACGGCCTTGAGCAGGTGGAGCCTGTCACCGAAAAACTTCCCGACAAGGCTCCCGGCGATGGGTGCACGGTCGAGAAAACAGTCTGGCAAAGTGCCGACAAAAAAGGCTCCGTTGTGCTCTATAAAGTCATTGGCGGCGGCCACACTTTGCCGGGTGGCGTTCAATACCTTCCCGAAAGAATTATCGGCAAAACATGCCAGGACTTCGATGCCGTGGATACGATCTGGGCTTTTTTCGAAGCCGGAGCAGAATAGACGAAATTCCGTCTGTTGATGGAATTCAACAGGGTACAATCCGTGATTCAACAGGGTACAATCGCGGACTTAACAGGGTACAATCTTCGACCTAACAGGGTTGAATCGCTGTGCGTGTAGGAATTGCGCCGAAAAAAAAGCTGTTTTCAATCGATTAATCAAACGTACAGTGAGTGTTATGAGTCCCAAGTTCGTCTATTTCTCCATGGCTCTGCTTCTCGCAGGCTCTCCCTTCCAAATTAATGCCTCAGATATGAAAGAAAAAGAAATTCCCGCCGGGTGGGAGCTTTCGGCCACTCTTGCTCTGTTTCGAAATTTGCCGCTGATGGAATCCGGCCAGTTCCCGAAGACCTCAGGTGATGTTTACCTCGCGCGCAGTGAAGAATTCCAGGACGGAGCCGCTCAGACCTTTATTAATACGTACAACTTTTGCCGGAAAGCGGACGACGGCAAATTCATGATTGTGACCGTGGTCGAGAAACATGAAATGGGACAAACCGGCGACGGTGGCTTTTATCACAAAGTTTTCGATATCAGCCGGTCACTGAGTTCCGGGGACGCTCTGCCGCCGAAATCAGATAAGATTGCAGTGGTCTCCGAGCTGCTCGAATACATTTTTGATTACCGTGAACCGCTGAAAAATTCCCAGGCCGGTGAACTGGCACAGGAGCTCAATTATGGCACCGGCGGGCGTGTGAGAACTCCGGATTACGGGCATCCCAGAGTATCCTTTACCGAAGACAAAAAGGGCAATGTTGAGAAAGTGAGGATTCACGGCTTGACCACGTTGCTGGGAGCGAATCAGGCGGCAGCCACGAAAGGCTCCGATGAGAATCAGGTTCTGGAAATGTCTGTCGATCAATCCGGGAAAGCCGTCGTTTCGTTTTCTGCGGTTAGAAATTGATATTTGTTCAGGAAAGCTTTTTTATGAAACTATCGCTTAATAAACTCAGCCCGAAAACAGTAGGGTGGACAGTGCTGATCTTGTCTTTTGTAGTTCTGGCAGGTTGCTGGAAGAAGGACTTCGGAGGTGGCAAAGTCGAGAAAACAGTTGGGCTGGACTTCCCGGCTCCGGTGCAATTTCTCAGTCATAATGTGGAATCGGAGTATTCGACCTCAAAGGCAATTCCCAAAGTCAGTGCGATCACCAAAGTGGCGGGAGGCGCTGTCGAAATCCAGTCTCACCCGGATTACCCCGATGCCCAACTTCGGGTGATTCGTCTGCCGAAAGAGATTCAATCAACGGATGAAGTAGCCCGGATTCTTGCTGATTCAGGAGCCATTCAGGACTGTGATATTCTTTTGTCCTTCCGCCCGGAATGGTACAAATTCAACGGCTACTGCAATATACAACTCGGTATCAGTCACACCGCGATTGCCACTATCGAATCTGCCGGCGGAAAGAAGTATGTAAAAACTGTGGAGAGTCCGCTGAGCTACAGCTCGCGGTTGGACTATGAGCATCACTACGCTGCTCTGGATCTGTTCCACATTCTGCGACCGAAGTTGTCGGCTTCCCAGAAGAAAAATGTGAAAGCGTGGTCGCTGAAAATTCTCGGATCGGATCATGACAGGATCACTTTTTTCACCGATTACGGCACTCCGTATAAAGACCGGAACTTGAAAGCTCCGGCCAGCGGAAACCTGCCTCTGGACCTCGCGAAAACCGCTACTTATCCGGAGGGGAACATGTCGGTAAGCTTGTATTGTTCGGAACTGGTTTGGGCGATTCTTGCGCTTCGCGACATCGCACCTTCGGAGCTGAGCAGTCAGTTTCCTCCCGGTTCCGGAAAAGACCCAACCGCCTGGTTGACTTCGAAGATCAATCCGGTTTTCGATCCGCTTCCCGGCATAACCGATGCTCCGCTGAGCAACCCGGGATTAATGCAGGGACCCGATGTGCAGCTGCGCAGCATCTTCGGTAGTGATGATGCGGCCCGCCGGAAATTTCTTCTCGAAAATGTCCTGCTGACGAAAATTACCAACCCGGCGGAAACCGAAGGTCATCTGTCGACCGGTCATGCGATGGCGGGAAATATGTTCAGAGCCACCAAACTGCCGGGGCTCCGTGCTTTCTATGCTACCCAGAATGAAGCGTCCTCTGCGATAGCGGGTCTGAACCGTGGTATTAAATCCAACTACGCACCTACTTCCTTTTTCATGCTTGCCAATCTACCTTCCGGCACCCGGAAGTTCGATTATGTAGGTACCGTTTCTTTCCGCCCGCAGGCTGAACCTGTAGCTGCGGAATCGACGGAAACTCCGACGCCTCTGGAGTAAACCGGGATTGCCAGACATTCCCGGTTTTCCGGATGCGATATCCTCCTCCGTTCTCGCATTTTTTTGAAATCTATATATTATGAAAGGACTGGAGGAGCTCAACAGAGCCAGAAAAATCAGGTCGATCCCGTTCGCATTGCGAATCACGGGTTTGGCAGTGTTACTAAACTTGATCCCGCTGGGGATGGCCTTTCAGGCCTATACCTCGCAAACCCAATGGGGGAGTCAATCCGGCATTATTGACTCTTCCGCGAGCCAACCCCTACCTCCGTTGAAAGGGAGTTTTGGAGAGAAGTTCGCTACCGTGGTGGAGTATCTGATTGATCCGGCTCAGAAAGATAAAGCGATTTGGCTGAAAATCTTTCTGATTACCGTTCCTCTCGGACTGCTGATCATGATATTCGGCTTCGCCCGGGGGCCACTCAGTTATCTGATTCCCCTGACCGCCGGTCTGGCATTCGCAATCGGAGTAAATCACTTCATGCTGCTGGTTCTCTGGGAGAGGCCCGGCGCCTTTTCGAAAATGTGGTTTATTGCCTCCAGCCTGCTGGGTCTGATCGCAGTGGTCTGGGGTGGGATCAAGACGATCCGCAAGAGTGTATTGGTCAAGACAGCCCTCAATCTTATCTCAGCGACAGCGTTATCTCTACTGGTCACGTTGCTGTTCCCTTTCATCCTGGCCGGCATGGCCTTTTACCTGAATAAGAAGCGGGATATTCCCTACTCCGATTTTTTAGGGGAAGCCGGGAACTTCTACAATTTCCTGATCATGAATATTTATCCGGTGTGCTTTCAGATCATACCGACGATTCAGATGGTAAAGCAAAAGGGTAAAGCGGAAGACCGGGTGAACAGGAAGAAATTCCGCAACGTCGATACCCCGGTCTATCATTCCGAACTGGACTTCAGCAAACTGAAGGTTGGTGATGTGTTGCTTTCCGGTAAACCTTCGTGGAAGAACTCACCTCCGATTCAGGCATCCAACATACTTTCCAGCGATGAAGATTATCGTTTCTGGAGCCACGCTTTTATCTACGCAGGTTGTCGCGCTGACGAAAAAGACAAGCCCGGTGCCCCGGCGAGGAATATTGTCGAAGCCCAGAGCAACGGCAAAGGCGTTCAGGAAATCGATATGTTGACCGGGGAAAAAGTGATCTACGAAAAAGTCGATGGATCAGACGGGGTGGCAATCAAGACGTTTTCGGAAGCAGAGAAACGCGAGTTCAATTTCGACGCAGCGGGGAACCGGAAAACGTTTACCGAAGAGCAGATCGAAGCATTCACCGAGCGCGAAAGACAACTCTGCTTTGAAAAGAGTTATTTTGACAACGGCTATTATCTCATGGTGCTGCGTCCGAAATATATCGATGCCGCCACCCTGGATAAGGTAGTGGATTTCTGTAGACGAAAAGACGGTGAGGGCTGTGGGTATGATACATGGGGCGTCACGTTTTATTCTCTCTGTGCCCTGGTGCCGCCTATGTTGAGTGGCTGGCTGGAGAGCCCTATGGCCGAAAAAATCTTTAATGTGGCGGATGCCTACTTTTGCTCAGAGCTGGTGGCGGATGCTTTTGTTTGCGAATATGAGCAGTTGTTTGACCGTTCGCCGTGGCGGGTGAAACCGTTGGATTTCCGGATGAATCCGATGTTTGAGGAAGTCGACTGTGGGTATCGCAGAATCCCCCTGAACGAATCTGCGAAGCAGGAAGTGGCGGATCAAATTACCTACTTTGAAGAGCTGGAGAAAAAAGTTCACGAAATGGCCTCCTCTGCGACAGGTATGGAAAAAACAGAACTGGAAAATGCGGCGGACGATTTCCGTCTCGCCGCAATCCGGGTCGAAAAAGGTCTCTATCCGGCAGCCCCCGTTGCCTATCCGAAATCCTCCGTTACGAGTCCCAATCTGGAAGCCAGTATCGAACGGGAAGCCGAGGTAATCGCCGAGAGTTGAGACGTGGTTCACCGGCCCGCATCGATCTGGTCCAGAAAATCGATTCCGCTCTGCTTCCGGTACCAGACCCGGTCCAGCCACAGTCCGCCGGCCGGTGCGGTTGGTCCCACCTGGCCGCGATCTTTGCTCTCCAGAATTTCAGCCATGTCATTAGGGGCGCGGCGGCCTTCACCGATTTGTTTCAATGTGCCGGCGATACTGCGAACCATGTATTTGAGAAACCCGGAACCACAGATTCGCATCCGTAGAAGATGGTGGCGGGAGGAGTCAAAACAACCGGGCCGGGGGATCGCTTCCCGGGTGATTTCCGCTTCATGGATTTTCCGAACCGTAGAGGAAACCTTCGCTCCACCACCGCAGAAAGGCAGGAAGTCATGCTCGCCGATGAGGTGTTGCAGCGCCTCCTGCATCAGGTCTTCATCGAGGTCGTAGCGATTCCACATCGAGTAGGCCCGCAGATGCGGCAGGTTGGCCGGCCCGGACTGGAAATAGTAGCTGTATTGTTTGCGCACGGTGAACTTGGCGTTGAACGAATCCGGAACGTGGCCGAGCCGGTGAATCCTGATCGACTCCGGTAGGAGGTTGTTGAGTCCGTTCAGAAAGTTTTTCTCCGAGTCGCGGGGGGATTCCAGAGTGAAATGTGCGACCTGACCACTGGCATGGACCCCGGCATCGGTTCGACCGCTCCCCACGACCGTAGTCTCCTCGCCACAAAGTTGAGCGATAGCATCTACCAGGATTGCCTCGATACCCCGCTTGCGATTTTCGTATTGGCCAACGCCGCGCTGGGCCTGCCATCCGCAGAATTCGGATCCGTCATATGCGATCAGGATGGCGTATTTGGAGGCCATGAGCGAAAGTTTATCGATAGAAAACAAAGATGCCAGGTGTAATTCCCGATCCGGGACCGGTTCCGCAGTCCGTTCTCTCACGGTAATTGACAGAATTGAAATTTCCTTGAAAAGAGCGCAAAAAATTAGGCGAAGGCAAAATCCTTTTTTCCCGGTAGTTCATCGAAAGGCTTTGACCGTTTCCTCAGGGATGAGCATGGGAATTTGGAATATCATCACTGCACCATCCCCAAACATAGTTCATTGCGTTTTCTTACTGGCGTTTTCTCACTGGGGACAGCTTATCTGCCTAACGACATCAAAGATCGTGATCGCCAGATCAACGCAATCTCCGATCAGATACTCAACAATATTCCCAACGTCAACGAAGCCGATTTCGCAAGCGGTCGCACCACCAAAGAAAAGCAGGTAGCCTTCACAAAGATTCTCGTCAGCGCCATGCGGGCCGGACCTACTAACTCCGCACTCTTCACCCTCGATACACTCGGGACTGCCTACACCGGCTTCCCGCAACTGGACGAAGGCAGTATCCTGAACCTTCACAACCTGGGCCACGCCGGCAAGTCCGCCGATGAAGTTCGCGCCTATATTCGGATGCACCACATTCGCCTGATGACCGCCATGGTCGAGGCGTTCAAAGCCACGCCCGAAGGGCGACGGCACCATGTTATACAACACCGTCATCACCTACCAGGCCGAGAACGGCGAAGCCCACCACCACTGCAACGGCATCGAACAGCCTATCGTGATGCTGGCGGCCAAGAATGCAAAAATGAACTTTATCGGCAACTACGTCAAGCTGCCGGGTTATGGCCAGCCGGGTCACAAGACACTGGGCAATTGGTACACCACGCATCTAAACAATCACGGCAATTCAATCGAGCACTATTCGTATCCCAACGAAGAAAAATCATCGAGAATTACTTATCGAAGCCAAATTTTCAACAATTTTGAAAGAAAAATGTGACCAAAACTACGATTTAGTGGAGTTAATTCTTGAACAGACATGCCAGACTTTCCCACAGACGCGCCTGAAGACCATTTCGTGAAGGCATTGACCGAATCTCAAAATGCTCTCCGCTGCGTTTGTACTGCTTCGCTCGGTCGGGGACGTGATGCTGATGAAGCTTTGCAGCGGACTAATCTCACTTTATGGAAAAAATCCGAAACTTGGGGTCGAGAAACTCCATTTCTCGTTTGGGCAACTGCTGTTGCAAAATTCGAAATTAAGGGAGTCATAAGAGACCGGAATCGGGAGAAGGAGCGGATGCTGTTTGATTCCGATATTGCAGAGAAAATGGTCGATGCTTCGGCGCAAATCGTAACTTCGAATCCGGACTGTTTAAACGCCTTGGAGACTTGCCTCGACAAAGTCAGTCCCAAAAACCAACGAGTATTAACTGACTTTTACGCTGATGGGAAAACGATTCATGAAATATCAGAAGCCGAAAACCGTGGTCTTAGCGCCGTTAAAATGCAGCTCAAACGACTCAGAAATAGTTTAGCCGAATGCATTAAATTGGAACTTGCAAAGGAGGCACAAAAGTAATGAATACAACTCGACTTGAAGATCTACTACAAAAGTCTTCTGATCCGGAGTTCACCGAGAGCGAACGGACAGAATTAAATACCATGCTTAGAGATAACACGGCCGCGCGCGAAATTGCAGCTAAGTATCTCACAACTGACGCATTGCTCAAAAACGCTCTCGACACAAGAAAAGCGGGTAACGACGAAATCGTGGAAATCGCAGCGCCAGCCGTGCCCAATCCGCTGGTTGATCCGTCTGAATTATTGCGACCCTCGGTACCGCCAAAGACAAAGAAGAATACTCCAAGCCTAAAATCAACAAGTGGAATGGGTTTTGATTTTGAGGATCATGTCGTTGCTTATATTTTTACCGAGATATTATCTGGAAGAGATTCGATAAATGACCTCGGAAAAGTTGTCCATTTAAAGCGGCAGGACGAATCCTGGGAGCCTTTTGGAGACTTGGTATTAAGTTTTATAAAGGATCAACAGTTTTCTGAAACTGGAGTGTCTATCAAGAGTTTTAAGACAGTAACTGAAAATGGATTGAAAGGCGATATAAACGAGACCGCTTGGAAAGCCGACGAAAAGAAGCAGTTCACCTCAAAATCAAACCTATTCGTGGCTCTATTTTCTAGTCCCATAGCTCAAGGAACGTCAGAGACTCTTAACTCACTTCTTCGGCAAAGCCGCATTAAAACCAGTGATGAACTCGATTCCGATAATCCTCATAATAAATATCAAAAGGTGTTGAACTCCTTTGCCTCTCCGAATTTAAAGGCCTCCGCGAAACCTGGCGATCTCCTCAAAAAATTCTACTTCTGTGACTTCGACTTTGAGAGGAATAATTCTACCAGCCTAAGATCTGCCAAAGAGAATTGCCGTAACGTACTTAAAAACTCACACCGGACTGATGCAAATATAGATAGTCTGTGGACGACATTATTAAATATTGCGCGGGAAATAAGAGAAGGAGGAAGCTGTTCACGGAGCGAGTTAATCGAGAAAATCCGGAAAGAACATTTACTCGAAAACTATGTATTCGACGAACCTTTATGGGCAACGATCAACGATCACACAAACGAAAATATTGAGGTAATAGATAATTTTCTTTTCGGTGGCCTCCGCTTAGATCGAGCAACAGATAAATCAAACATAGAATCCGTTCTTAATTCAGCCGAAGTGGTGCGGATCTTTGGACAATCAGGCACCGGGAAAAGTGCATTAGTAAAATGGATTGCTGACCAGTTCATCCAAGCAAATACACCGGTTCTTTGGCTCACCGCCGACCGTTTTATGGATCTCTACGCGAAGGTTCCGAATTTGGGAGAGGTTCTCGAGCGAAGCAGCAACCCCGAAGGCCTGATTGTCATTGATGGATTAGACGATTTTTATAACGATAGCGTGCTGAGCAACATTGGTAAGATACTATTTAAAGCAACAAACTCAGAGTCCAACCCGTGGAAGATCGTTTTCATTACTCAACAAAGTAGTGAAGCTGATTGGAAACGTTCGGTGCACCCTCTTCTAAAACAATGCCCTCTCCGCTCTTTAGAAAATATACAGGTTGGAGAACTCTCCGAAATTGATTTTGAAACAGTAGCTTCCACTCATCCCGATATACGGAGATTGGCCTATGATCCCAAAATCAAAAGCCTCTTATCCAATGTAAAAATCCTCGACGTTGTCGTTTCAGGAAATCCAGGAACAGGCACGTCGTTGACCAATGAGGCTGAGATTGCTGAATGGTGGTGGAAAGACCAAGTTATGCGCGGCAAAACAATGTCCCCAGCGGCAAATCTTGCTAAAGAGGTAGGGATTGAATTGGCAAATATACGCACCAAGTCTCTGACGGAAAACTTTTTCATTGGTAAAGAGGTTCAAGGGGAAGAGTTAGTTGAAAGCCGGATTTTACGAAAGAATCCGGAAGGACGAATCGAATTTTCACACGATTTGCTAAGTGATTGGAGCCGTTATCTTTCGATACGATCCGAAGAGCGACCGATCAATCTTATTCAAGGCAAAAGTGATTGCCCAGCATGGATGAGGTCAATAAAACTATATGCCGAAACTGAGCTTCGAGATGATGTGGATAATTGGTTACAAAATGTTGAACAATTCAGTTTACGGCTAAAATCAGATACTGAGTCAGCAGTATACTTGGATCTTTGGCTCGACGCATTGATATTCGCCGACGAGCAACTTGATAAATTGGAAGTGCTTCGTGATTCACTTGTAAACGAAAAATGCAGATTGCTCGAGAGGTTATTGCAGAGAATTCAAGCCGTAGCTACTGTAGTAAACCCTCAGTATCTTGTAATATGTGAAAAGTTTAACATGAATGAAAACGAACTTGACTTCCCTGAAGCCAAGTTTCCCAAAATCCTGCATTGGCTCGGGGTTGCACAGTTTTTAGAACAGGAAAACAAGCTTGTTGTTCAAGACATTCCAGTAGAATTAGCAAATTTTGGGGTAATTTTCGCAAGTGCTTTTACTCACGACGATTCTGCAGAAATATTTGGTGAGCGAATTTGCGAAATCTGGACTGGATTCGCAAAAGTCTTGGTAGACAATTGCGCGAAAGAGCTTGATAAAGAAATCACAGGTGAAATTAGCCGTTCTCACCATTCAGCGATATACAGAGCTTGCTTATTGGCTAGTTCGGAATACCCTAACGAGATTTCTGATCTCGTCCTTATAGCGTCCGGACGAAAGGCTATATCGTCTCAAACACCGGGTCAGATCGATGAAAAATGGGTAGGAAAATACGAAAGAGGTAATTCATTTTTCAGTAGGCAACCCGAAATAGTCTTCCCAATTGCAAGTTGGGATCTCGGACCAAAGCATGCAATTTCAAGAGAGTTCGCCAAGGAATATCTTACAAGTAAGCATTCAATTGAACTTTTCAAAGTTGCTCCGGAAGCGGCTTGCGAGGCAACTTTGGCTTTCTTGATCGAGTGGCCCAAACGCGAATTTACTGATAGTTCTTCTGAATTTCGAGACACGACGATGGCGGATCATCACGGATTTACATTTTCAGGGTTCGATTTTAGTCCTCCATTTTGGACTAAAGCTTCGTTCTATCAATTTCTTGAGTCAGATTGGGAACCTGCTCTCGAAATGATTGTGGCACTTACAAATTTTGCAACTGACCGATTATACGATTGGTGGCCACACTCCGTCCCAAATCCCTCGACCATTACCCTTAAAATCGGGAGCGAACAGGTCGATTGGAAGGGGTGGAGCCATACCTACTCATGGAATAGAGATAACCTGAACACAGTTGACATAGTTTCTTGTGCTTTAATGGCACTGGAGCAGTGGCTTATAGTTCAGAGCGAAGATGATAAATCTATCAATCCCATCGTTTCCAAGATTTTCTCAAAGGGCGAGTCGACAGCACTGGCTGGTGTTCTAGTATGTGTAGGCAAGAGTTGCCCGCGACTTTTTTGCGACGCCCTTAAACCATTACTTTTTGATCCAAACATCTTTGATTTTGATCTGGCAGCGGTGATTGAGCATTCCGTGCCTGAATTGTATGATTATCGTGATAACGAACACACATACAAGGCACGAAATAGTTGGTTGAATCGTGAGAATCGAAATATTCGTCTATCCGAATTCCTGATGCGAGTAGGTGCTCAAGATTCAATATTTAATGCGCTATTCAGAGATCTGACCACTCATTACCAGGACCTTAGTGAGTCAACTTCGGGAGCCAAGAAAATCGAGATGAAGCGTCTGTCATTTCAATTTGAGAAGAAAAATTGGAAATCAAAAACAGATTCTAAAGGTGGTGAGTATTGGTGGTGCGAATTCCCGGATGAATTAGTCAATAAAGACGCAATTGCTGAGAATTCTCAGCAGCAGCAGAAAATTCAAATACCTATGTGGGGCAGGAATCTCATCACCGATGGCCGTGCATTGACTTTGGAAGAGGTAAAAAACATAGCTGAAAAAATTGAAGAAGTAACCGAATGGGAAATCCCAACTTCAATCGGCAGCTTTGAATCGGCTTTGCGGGATCCTCGCCATGCAAAATCAGCTTTAGTGGCGGTTTGTTTGAAGCTTGGCCACAAAGTGTTGATTGAAAACGATTCGATTTGTAAAGACATAAAGAAAGCATTTTGGGAATTGATAGAATCCCCACCGATATGCCGGCACTATGGTCGCGATGACGCGCATCACGACGGTGAACATTTTTTGGCGATCGCTATTCCTTGGATGATTACAATCGAACCGGACAACCAGGATATTCGCCAACTATGTGTTGCGTTTGCACGGAGGGCTAGAAACTTTACAGTTCAGACCCTTTTTCAAGAGTTCTGGGTATTACGGGAAGTCATCGGAGATGACTATTATCCATTACTTACATTTGCACTTAAATTCTCCCAAATTCGGCAGAATTGTTCAAAATGTGGTGAATTAGACTCCGAAACTGAGGACAGGGTCCTTGAAGAGAAATGGTCGAATCTATGGGAGGACAACTATCCCTCGGAATGGAATATTGAGATACCAGCTAAAGAAAGCGTTGACCAAAACAAACACACCCTCAACAGGGCAAGTTATTGGTTCGATTTTGATCTCTTCATCTCCGCAGCGAATCCCTTACTATTCTCGGGATCCGAAGACGATCGCGATGTCCATGAAATTTCTTTCATAGATGGTCTATTAGTCGATTCTTTATCGAGCGTTTTCCCAGAAAAAGCATATTTGGAAGAGCATTGGGACTGTTATCCTTCCGACCGCTTTATTTTGGGAAGAGAAGCTCTAAGAACGATTAGATCTTTCGATCAAGAGAGGTTGCTGAAAACGTGGGATAATCTATTAAAAATTGGCAAAGGTGGAAGCTCCCACACATACACATTTCTTTCAGATCTATTAAAATATGGGGCTCAATCGCACGATGATCAGTTAGTTCTAATCCGGTGTTGGAAGATTTTGATCGACCGTTTTTTTAAATCTAGTTTTTACTCTTTATCTGCGGATTATCATAAAAAGGAATTTACTCAAATGCTGTTTTTTCACGGCGACCGAATTAGTGCTACCCATCTTGACGAGTCCTACCAAGTCTTTTTTGAGGGCATCGTCCCGGAATACAAAAATTACGTCACCGGTGAACTGTCTGATGACCAGATTGACGAGGTTTTACATTTTCTTGCCGGACCAGTAGCGAGTGACTCGAGAATCGATTTACTTGGAGTGATGAAAGATAAAGTCATAGATATGCATATAAATTATTGGAAATACGGCAATAGGTCGAATCATGGGGCTTTGAAATTAATCGAAGTAATATCATTGGAAAACCGAGATGACTTAGAAGGTAACCCAAATGCCGCAACTACTTTTCATCATGTTCTTCGAACTCTGTGCAGCCTGCAATACTCCCTGGCACTAAAGATCCAAGACCAGTTTGCGTAAGCGTTCTCACTGGGGACAGCCTATCTGTCCACGATACTTCATGAGGTGAAAGTCAGCGTTCACACTGGGGACAGCCGATCTGTCCAACGAAAGTAACGAAAGATTGATGCTGCTCTACCGTTTCAAAATCAGTTTTGAATGTTTATGAGCAGTTACGGGGATGTGATATCCGCTTTCATCTCCACCAAATTTCAGATAGTAACTGCCCGGAATATCCAGGTTGACTCTTTCGAACTGAAAGGCTCCATCAAAATGGGTCTCGATTCCCTCATTGGAAAAGATTCCGCCTTCCGGAGCTGTGTAGATCAATTGCACGGTTTCCCCTGCGACAGGTTTTCCTGCGGAGTCGATGACACGGCCTGTTACGGATACTCCCTCAGTGAATTGCAGAGTCGTCTCGAGAAACGGTTTCTCCCGGCCGATGAAGATGGGATCGCTGGCGATTCGCGTATTTTTTCTATAAATGTGGAGTCGATACCAGTAGCCCAGAGGAAGTGGAGCGGCGAAGAATTCACTGATCTGGTCGTTCGATTGGGAACTGTTTTTGATCGGGGGGAGACTGCGTAGTTTATTTTCCCCTTCACCCGGAACATGTCGGACTGAGATCAAAAGATCGCTCGCCGGGGTGCCATCGCTCTCCAGGATTTTTCCTTTGATGCCTCCGGCTTCCACTACCGGTATCTCAGCTTGGATCGCTTCGTTTTCTGAAGGGATTTCGTTGCGCTTCGAAATATAGATTCGCTTTTCTTGAAACCAGAAGCCGTCGGACCATTCCGGGCTGATTTCAATGGTGAGCGGAAAATAGATCGGTGCATCACGGAATATCATTTTTCCTGCCACTACTCTTTGTTTCGTATGTTCCCATCCGTCGATTCCGTAGGTCGACACTTTGACGTCTCCATCCCAAGGCTCGGTTCCTTGAGGTGCCTTGAAGTCGATTACGATATCCCGTTCACCAAGCTTTTCCCGCTGGTTGGGTAGTATGGTTTTCGGCGTCGATGCCGAAAATACCACGGGTTCTGTTGCCGAGTCGATATCCGGAGTTCGCCACTCGGCATTTCCAGCTGAAAGGGTCAGTCTGCCGGGCCAGAGGTTTTCGATTCGGAATTTGGCCGTTCCGTTTGCTGCTGGATCTGTCAGTGCGCTTTGTCTCCATCCGTTGGTATGACCTTTTTCCCATGAAGTCCCGCCGTTGATCTTTAGCGGGTAACGACCGGAGGCATCCGGCTCCACGCCAGTCAATTGAGTTAAGTCCAGTGTGCCGCTTAACCGTCTTGGAGCCGGGATCTGTCTGGTTTGGTTCTCTCCATGATAGGGCGAAAGATCGGTGAGGAAGGCACGGTGTCCTTCGGGGCTGATGACGCACAAATCCCGGATTTCGTTTCGCGTCATTTGATGGATGATGACTCGCCCGTCACGATCGGTAGTGCCGAGAGGGCGGTGGGCATAATCGAATTCTCTGGCTTTTCGGATCTCTGCATCAGCGACCGGTTTTCCGGTGGTCTCGTCCAGAATCGTCAGCGTAAAAGGAGCGTTATTTGGTATCGTCACCGGAGTGGTTTCCCCGGGGCGCACCTTTATGGAATCAATATCGCACCAGGCATAGTTTTTATCATATAGGTAAAGGGTGAATTCTGCCGGTTCATCGAGTTGTAGAGTCACGGTGCCATCGGTATTGCTGGTCACCTTCTGATGATGTCCGCGGCCGTTGAATACCAGATTGAAATCCAGGTTGCCTATCGGCGCTCCTGCTTCATTCAGAATCTTTAGATAACTGTCCGTTCCTTTTTTGAGGGTAATGGTGTGTTCCATTTCGTTTTCCTCTGGTTCAGGAGCCATCCAGGGGCTCGAGACCGGAACCCATTCCGGTGAGAAATAGCGGATTTGACTGACACCGCCTTCGATTTTCCGGGTGAAATTCTGATGGTTCGACAAATTGGTCGAAAGGGCGCTGTTCTCGTGGGACACATTGAGAGACAATACCAGCTTGTCGAGAAATGCCTTTTCAAATGGTTGGCCCTGCTCGTCCCGGATATTGATTTTCAGTTCGTACGGATCCGTCCGTTTTATCGCGGGTGGGGTTTCGGCGCGAAGAGATGAACTGATTCGGGCGCGTTCTTTACCTGTGAGTATGTCAGCGGCGCGGATCGAAACGCTGTGAATCGACCAGACGGCAAAACCGACCAGGAGGATCGATACCAAAACCGATGAGAGGTTGATCGTAGGTGCCGGTCGGTGAGTCGGGAACAGGATGCGCTTCATCCGGGCGGAGATTCCAGACGGTCGTTGCCCGGCCATTGACATAAGCGGCGTGGGAGTTCTGCCGGTTGTTCCGGCGGTCATTTTAATCCACTCGGCGACACCTTCGACATAGGTTTCCCGTTGATCGGAAACGGCACGGCTCGCCAGTGAGTCGCAGGCGGCCTCTCTTTCCTCCCGGGCGAGATTTCCGAGAAACCACACCGCAGGGTTGAAAAACAGGATCGATTCGCAGACCCGCTGAATCAAATTTACCTGGTAGTCATATCGCTTTATGTGGGCCAGTTCGTGAGCGAGAATCACCCTCCACATTTTTGTCGAGGTATTCTCCGGTAGATTAGCCGGGATCAAAATGACCCGCTTTAAAAATCCCGTCACTGCGGGGTGGATGATCTGCCCGCAGGTTCGGAGTGAGACCTCTGAGCTGATGCCAATCTTTAGTTTCAGTTCGCTGAGCAAAGGCTCGAGAAACTCTATTCGACTCTCCGTGCTGGATCTTTTTCTAACCAAATCGGCGGCGGAGCGGGCGTCGCGAAAAAGTATCGTGAGAAAGAAAAGGGTGCCGGAGATCCATGACAAACACACCAGTGGTGACCAGTGAAAAGGTTCTGCTATATTATCGGCTATGGTTTGGGTAATTCCCGGGGACTGGATGACGTTTTCTGTAGTTGGGGCGGGCGTCGCTACCACCGGACTTGGCAAATAGTTGTTTGTCGATGGTCGGGAAACTTTGCCAGAGTGAAAAAGCAGGGCCCAAACCACAACGGTAAGCAATGGAATGAGTAGTTGCGCCGACAGTGCGAGGAGGTAACGGAGGTTTGCCCACTTTGCGGGGATCGACCAAACCAAAATGACGGCAAGCAATGCGATCACGGTGCCGGCCCAGAGGGAATGCCCAAAGGAGCGAACGAGGGTCTGCCACGCGGGCGTGTCGAACCATTCCAATACTGTGCTCATTTGGGTTCAGTGGGTGATTGTTTCCGATATGCCTCCAGAAGCTCGTTGATCGCATCCAGTTCATCGGGCTCGATTTTTCGATCGAGTAGGCATTGTAATAACGAACTGGGGCGCCCGTTGAATCCATGATCCACGAGTCGGTCGACCTGGCTGCCGAGGATTTCACTCTGAGTGACCGCCGAGGACCATTGATCCGTCTTTCCATCCCGCTCCCGGGTCACGAGCTTTTTCTTTTCCATCACCTGAAGGGCGGAGAGCACCGTGGTGTAAGCCCGTTTTTTGCCATCGGGCAATTCTTCGAGGAGTTTGCGAACCGGGACGGGCTCGAGTCGCCACAGGGCTGACAGGATTTGTAATTCGAGGTCAGACGGTTGATCGGGCTTCATCTACTGCCAGTCTAGTAGTTTATCTACTGTGTGTCTAGTAGATTTTTACGGGACACTTGCAATCTGCAGTTGAGCGGCTGATTTTTGCTGATTGATTGTTAACCTGTCCCCGGGAGATGGCTCCATTTTAAAATGATTGTTCATTGCTTTTCCTGTCTTCTCAACAGTGTCAGGTCAATACGATCGAGCACGCGATCAAGGTATCTGCCGATATCTCCTGCTAAAAAACGCAAAACGAAATAGCCATTTTCTTGTAGCAACACATCTTTATAGCGATCAGTCCTGTACGCTTCCGGTGTCAGGTGTTGGCTGCCATCAAGTTCGATTGCAATTCGATGGGCGCGGGACAGAAAATCAACCTCCATTTCTGAATTGGACCCGAAAGGAATCGGAAGCGTTCCGTTAAGTTCGAAGTGCCCTTTGGTTTCTACACGTCGTTCTAAAACCTGGTATAGAAAAGCCTCGCTGGCACTCCGGGCTCGATCTTTCCCTTCTGCATCGTGAGGCATTGTGGCTGCGGCCGAAAACAGCCTGGCTATTTCAACATCAAGTCCATCTCGAATCAGTCGTCTCGCACTATCGATATATTCCTGTTTCCATTGCGAATCGAATGGTAATGGGACTTCGGACGGCCAACCCGGCAGGGCGTGAGCAGGGATGGTTACTGTGTAACCAACCGCTTCGTAGCCTCGCTGGCGCTTGTCAAACATCCGGGCGAGCATGGGCACTTCAAAATCTGCGAAGTCATAAATGATGACTTCGGTTTTGCCTTCATGATTCCGATGTAGGCGACCGGCATATTGGGCAATTGTTCCTCTCCAGGATACCGGCATAGTGATGAATAAAGTGTCCAGGCTGGAATGGTCGAACCCCTCACCAACAAAACCGCCGGTCGCCAGTATAACGTTGCGCTGTTGATCTGATTCGATCGACTCGACAGCGCCAGCCAATTCACGTTTGGATAAGCCTCCCCGCAGCGTAATTGTCGGTATTTTAAGCACCTCAAGGTGATCTGCCAGTATAGCAAGGTGATCGGTGCGTTCGGTTAAAACGAGACAGTTTCGCTTATTTTGCCACGCATTGGTGATGTCTGAGACGATCTGTTGATTCCGGGTTGGATTATTTACAATTTCTTCGCAAAGTTTGATGAAATCGAATCGAAGGTCATCGGTTGATTCTTCAGTCAAAAAGCCCTGAAACGTTGTCGGGCGCACGATTACATTCTGGCTGAATTCGCGCTCTTTTGCTTCATCCAAAGCATCAACGCGATACCGGACAGGGCCGCATTGCATAAATATGATCGGATGCTGGCCATCTTTCCTAATCACCGTCGCCGACAGCCCGGTAATGTATTTTGCCTTTGCACGGGAAACTGCGAGTTCAAAACTTCGAGCGGAAATGTGATGACACTCGTCGACTATGATATACCCATAGTCTGCTATTCGATCATCTACTTCTCCTTTTCGAACCAGGCTCTGAATGATGGCTATGTCGATTTTGCCTTTCAGCTTTCTTCTGCCACCACCTAATCGTCCGATTTGGTTCTCTTCTATATCAAGGAATTCGGTGAGCCGTGTTACCCATTGATCCATCAACTGTTTTCGGTGAACGAGAATGAGCGTGTTCACTCCGCGTTGAGCGATCATCCAGGCGGCGAGAACGGTTTTTCCGAAAGCTGTAGTGGCAGCAAGAACACCTGTGTCATGTTTTAGCAGCGCGTTGGAACCTTTTTGTTGTTCTGGACGAAGTTCGCCCTGAAACTGACAGTCGATCTTTTCTCCAGAGTGGCGTTCATCACGATTACTTAAACATATATCCAATTCCGAAAAAAGCGCTTTGAGTGAATCTTCGCAGCCTCTGGGTAAGGTCAGGTATTGACCTGAATCCTCAGTGCAATTGATGATCCGGGGTTTATCGTAAGTAGGCAAACGCATTGCCTGGGCTTCGTAGAACTCGGGGTTTTGAAAGGCTGCCAACCGGATGATTCGATTGCGAAGTTTGGGAGAAAGAACTTTTTTCTCGATATAGATTCCGTCTCCCGAAACCAATTCAAGAGAAATTGGGCGTTCCTCCGAAGCAATCGCATTTAATATTTGTCTTGATGGCGGTGCTGACCATGGAGCCAGTGAAAATTCTTCTTCTTCAGAGGAAACGGTCTTTACACCCAGCACGCCGCCTCTCTTTTCAGCCTCCGCGGCAACCAGCTCAATCGATGAAAGGGTCATTTTATCAACCGAAGATAGAAATTCCCATTGGTCCGGATAGGCTGCAAATTTCGGATCGACAAATACACTGTTGTTCTGGTCCCTTGCCAATTTCTGTAGCGGAACGGCAATCAGATTCCCAAAGCCGCCCTTCGGCAAAGTATCCTGGTTGGGAAATAGGCGATCATAAGAAGCAAAGCCAAGCTCCGGGCGCGAATCCATAGTATGCGTCAGGAGAAACGAGCCCATTCTTCGTGCCAGCGCAGCGGATACCGGCTGATTGAAGAAGATCCATACATGGCCACCATTGCCAGAGCGTGAACGCTCCAGGTAAGCGGGCACATCGAATTGGGCACACGAATCCAAAAAAGCGAGAGTATCTGTCTGCCATTGTTTACCATCGAAATCGACGGCAAGAAACCAGGTAGACTCATCGGGAAGCATTGGATAGACCCCCATCACGAACGGTTTCCCGAATTGATCTCTACCCGTCAGATGCCATTCCACTATCTCGTCTGACACAGAGATATACTTTTGGTGCGCGCAGTTCGAGCACTTCACTTTCGGTTTCTCACAAATCCCGCGCACCCACTCATTGTGGCATGCAGGAGAGTATCCGCATCTGCCGGTTTTCCGGCTTTCAAATCGCTGCGGAAAAACGTCTTCGCGGCCTCGAAATAAGGATCGGAATAGGGCGATCTTTTCCGCAGGCGACGATTGTTGCGTGGTTTCGATGAGCAAGACTGGCGTTTGAATTGGTTTCGCGCAACAGGATTGGTTGAGGGGGCATCTGCAGGGTTGATTCAATCCGAAAATGAGCAACGGTGAGGTCTTTAATGGTTCTCAAATTTAAAATAGACTTTGAGTAATGTTGACTTGGGGACGAAACTGTTCAAAATAACGCGATGAGAAGTGTTGTCAGCCTATTTACGGGTGCTGGAGGCCTTGATTTAGGCTTCGAGGCGGCTGGATTTGAGACTCGCGTGGCCCTTGAATTCGACAGGCGATGCGCTGAGACACTTCGCCACAACAGGGATTGGCCGGTCATTAATTGCGACATTCATAATTACGCGTCATCTGAAATATTGAAAACAGGAGAGTTGCGAGCGGGAGAGGTTGACGTGTTAATCGGGGGGCCGCCCTGCCAGCCATTCTCGAAGTCCGGTTTCTGGGCAACTGGTGATTCAAAGAGGCTCGAAGACCCAAGAGCTGCAACATTGGACGCCTACTTCAGAATTCTGGAAACTTCCTGTCCTGAAAGTTTCCTTATCGAGAATGTTGCAGGGATTTCTTACAAAAATAAATCGGAAGGACTGGATTACATTTTTGAAAGGATAGGCGAAATCAATCAAAAGCGGGGCACAAATTACGACCCTGAGTACTTTCGGCTTAATGCTGTCAATTTCGGGGTTCCTCAGCTTCGAGAGCGGGTGTTTATTATAGGGCATCGTGATGGCAGGAAAATTGGCAAACTCGAACAAACCCATGGCGACGTGAATGACGCCGACCTGTTTGCAAACGACATGCAACCACTCACTACAGTTTGGGACGCGATCGGACATCTTAACGAGAGCAGCGAAAATCTCGAATTGAAAGGTAAATGGGCAGATTTACTTTCATCGATTCCCGAAGGTACCAACTATCTATACCATACAGATAGAGGCGAAGGATTACCTTTGTTCGGCTGGCGTCGCCGCTTTTGGAATTTCCTGCTCAAAGTTGCAAAGAATAAACCATCATGGACCATTACTGCCCAACCCGGACCGGCCACAGGTCCGTTCCATTGGCAAAATAGACATTTATCTGCGGAAGAAATGCTAGCGATCCAGACGTTTCCAGCCGACTACAAGGTGTTGGGCTGCCGCTCAGAGGCTCAGAAACAAATAGGAAACGCAGTCCCTTCCGGACTGGCTGAATTCATTGCGTTGAAAATGAGAGCAAGGCTTTTTGGTGAATCGAAATACGAGAATATGACACCTTCGCTCATCCCGGCGAAGAGAAGTGACTGTCCTCCTCCGGAACCGATAGAAGATGTCCTGGATAAATATTTACATTTAGAGGGGGCGCATGCCGATCATCCAGGGACCGGTAAAGGTCCAGGAGCATTGAAAGTGCAGAGCCTCGCCAACTCATGAACTACCGGGAGTATTCCGTTCAGAAGGGAGGCAAAGACGGAAAGCAGAGGATGTTGGATTTCATCCTTCGTTCACTTGGAGAATCTGGTTGTCGAATTCTGGCGTCATCTGATTCCGGTAAAGCTCCTTTCCGAATTACCTTCGAGGGTCCGGACAGCTGTAAATACGGAGTCATTATATACCCTTTCACCGCCAACTCAAAACTAACGAAGAATCGCCCCGAAGATGAGCATCGGTTTCAGATAAAGTATGGGCCGAAAACATCGGAGATCCATCAAATCTGGCAGGATCCTTACCAGCTTTACACAACGCTAATCGTGGGGATTGATTTGGAACGCGAGATCTTTGTCGGTATTGACCCACTGATTCACGAATGGACCAAATTCTTTATATCGATCGAATTCAAGCGAAAAGAGGTTGAGCAAATCCTTGATCATGGATGGCATTTCTGGGAGCGGGATAGGAGAGGTGATGAACCGATCGAAGTTATGGTAGGCGGAAAATCTGATCGATTTTTCGACTATGTAAGATTCGAACAGGCGGCAAGCGGATTGGATCAAGGTCATCGCTATTTGCTCGCTGAAAATCTGGATAGTTACTCGGGTAATTTTCCATCGGAGAGCGGATTGATAGTCGGTAACGAGCCACCAAAAACACTGATACATGATTTGGCTCTGGAATTTGAAATTTCTGAAGATGAAATTCTAAACATGATTCAAGCCGCACCTCGATTAAAGATGGCCGTTCGAGGATGGGTTGCTGAGAAACATCTGGGGAATTTGATTCAATTGACTCCCGGTATCGATAACTTCAGACAAATTGAAGAAGATGGTAAGCCTGATTTCGAAGTCATCTATCAAGAATCGGCCCCTATATTTATCGAATGCAAAAATGCCCTTCGAATCCCACTTGCTGACGGCACAACCAAAGTGGATTTTCAGAAAACGAGAGCGTCAAAAAACGATCCATGCACGAGGTTTTACTCGCGCAGTGATTTTCAAATATTGGCAGCATGCCTCCACCCTCGCACTGAAAAGTGGGAGTTCTCGTTTTGCCCTACTTCAACGCTAAAGCCACATAAGCATTGCGAAGGCAAGCTGAGCAATTTAGTGAGGGTTGATGAAGCATGGAACATCGACCTCGCATCGGTCCTTGAAACTATTGCCGCCTGAAGATCGATGAAAAGAGATGTTTGTTTTTCTATGAATCTTCACCCGACCCCATATCTGTGATTTTTAGTTACTTTTAGGCTGATTCGTTACCTCTGCTACGCTGCCAAAAGAGTACCCTATACAGTGCTTGAGCGTACAAGGTACAGTCGGAAGTCGCTGACTTTTTTCCGGTAGCGGCGTACTTCCAGCCGCCGGGCAGTCCCGGGCATTGGTTGTGGCTCCACATGTCCGGCGGCTGGAAGCGCACGGCTACCAACAAGATCATCACTTTGTCCGGAAAACCGGCTCTTCACCAAAGCATGTATATAGTTGCTGAGACTACCGCCTGCTTTTTCACCTTGCTCCAGTATCTGATCAGTCCAGCTGGTAGTGGGATAAATGGTATGATTCACGCCAATCTTTTCCGGCTCACAACGAATTTCTCATCATATTCATACCCCAATCCCGGTTTCCCGGAGGGCTCGAAGTAGTAGCCGTCGATCTGGATCGGTTCTTTGAAAAACTGATACCGGTTTCCCTGCCTGGCAGGTCCCGGAGGGAGGGATTCCAGAGTGAAATGTGCGACTGGACCGCTGGCATGAACCCCGGCATCGGTTCGACCGCTCGCCACGACCGTAGTCTCCTCACCGCAAAGTTGAGCGATAGCATCTACCAGGATTGCCTCGATGCCCTGCTCGAGCGAAATACGAAAGAAAAATGGCGGTCGGGGTGGGATTCGAACCCACGGAACCCGTTAAGGTTCACTTCTTTAGCAAAGAAGCGCATTCGACCACTCTGCCACCCAACCGTATTTAAGCGCGTCGATGTAATCGAAGGACGGTAATTTGTCTTATGGGGAGGAATAGTCAAGCTGTCTGAGAGGCGAATTTCCACTTTCCCGACTTTTTTCCCACAGAGACGCAAATAAGTTTAAGATTAATTAATCTTTTCTTGACGAATTGATTTTCCCCTCGTCTGATTACGTTGAAAAATGAGAGGATTATGAAGGTAAACGGGTTGGTAAAAGTCAGCAGTGTCTGCCTGCTCGCTGTGTTGGCAGGATGCGTCCCTGACGAAGATACTTCTCCTTCAGCGGCATTGTTCCCCACTACGCACTTCGGAGAGGTTCGTCCCGATTTTACCAATCACCTGGCTTCCCGTGCTTCCCGGCACGATACGGAGTTGTTTGCTCTTTTTGGTGTCTGTTATTCCGGATTGGATAAGTGGACACTTAAGCCGGTAGAAGAGGCTCTGGAACATGGGTTTTATGCCAATCCGAAAAACGGCAAGCGAGTCTACCGGATCCAGTCGATCTCTCAGGCACAGCAACTTTTGGAGGGTTCGTGGTCTGAAGAAGACTGGGCACCGGATTCGGCACTGGCCAATCAATTCAAGATTACTCCGAATGCGACTGTCGCTCTGATCGGCGAAAAGGATCAAAGAATCCTCTTTTTCGATCAGGCGAATCAACTCGCAGTGGTTTATCCCGAGGCTGGCTGAGTAAAATTCTCAATCAGCCGTCCTGGTATAGATTGAACGAGAATTTAGAAGGATGGTGTTGATGGGGGATTAGCCTCGACAGGTCAGATTGCTAATGAATTTTGGCGATCAGAAACTGGAGAAGTTCTGAGATCGGCATTCTGGTTTGCTCCATCGAGTCACGCTCACGAATTGTCACGGTATCTTTAAGGTCTTCCGATCCCTCTTCGCCGATTGTTTCGAAATCGACTGTGATACAGAATGGTGTTCCCACTTCATCCTGGCGACGATAGCGTCTGCCGATTGCGCCACCGTCATCGTAGGACACGGTCATAACCGGTTGCAGGATTTTCTGGATCTCGCGGGCTTTTTCCACCAGCTCAGGCTTGTTCTTCAAAAGCGGTAAAATAGCTGCCTTGATCGGCGCGATCTTCGGATCGAAGCGCATCACGGTACGGATTTCCTGTTTTCCTTTGTCGTCGGTGATCGTTTCTTCGTCGAAAGCTTCACAAATCAGGGCGAGCACCGTCCGGTCGCAACCCGCGCTGGGTTCCACGACGTGAGCGATGATTTTCTCTTTTTTCTGATCATCGAAATACTCCAGTGACTTGCCGCTGCTTTCCTGGTGGGCTTTCAGGTCGTGATCGGTCCGGTAGGCGACACCTTCGAGTTCCTGAATTCCGAAAGGAAATTCGTATTCGATATCATAAGTCTTCTTCGAATAGTGAGCCCGCTCGCCATCCGGTACATCGAGGATGTGGAGATGTTCGCGGGGAATACCGATATCTTCGTAGAAACAAAGACGGTTTTCGAGCCACTCGTCAGTCAGCTTCATTCCGTCCTCCGGATAGCAGAAAAACTCGATCTCCATTTGCTCGAACTCGCGGGAGCGGAAGGTGAAATTCCGGGGATTGATCTCGTTGCGAAACGATTTACCAATCTGCGCGATACCGAAGGGCAGTTTCATCCGGTTGGTTTCGAGCACGTTCTTGAATTGCACAAAAATCGATTGAGCTGTCTCCGGGCGCAGGTAGGCGACCGCGGCCGGATCGTTGTCGACGGCGGACGCTCCCATGTGGGTTTTGAACATGAGGTCAAACTGACGTGCCTCGGTAAGAAGCGAACCGTTCTCCGGATTGAAGTTGGTTACGTTTTCGACTTGCTGCGTACTTTCGTCGGTCAACTCCAGTTTTTTTGGAGAGATCTGCTTATCGGTTAGAAACTGGGAGTAATAAAGCCGGGCTGTTTTCTTCGCTTTGTTAGGGTCCTGACCTTCGGTGAGCAGTACAGAATACGGTTTGTTCACCGACCAGCCGCTTTCTTCGTGGGACGCACCGGTGTAGCTGTAGACCGTTCCGGACTGCTCCGGGATTTGATCGGCCCGCAGTCTGGCTTTGCTCAACAGGCAGTCGCACATAGGATCGGAGAATCCGCCGACGTGACCGGACGCTTTCAAGACTTCCTGGTGGGTGAGGATTGATCCGTCCATGCCCACGATATCATCGCGTTCCTGGACATTTCGTCGCCACCAGACCTCTTTCAGGTTGCGCTTCAATTCTGCTCCGAGCGGGCCGTAATCCCAGCATCCGTTGAGGCCGCCGTAGATTTCCGCAGACTGAAAAATGAACCCCCGGCTTTTGCAGAGGCTCACGATTTTTTTCATTAATTCGGAGTCTTTCTTCGATTCGTCGCTCATTGGATTTCTATATTTGTAAAAATTCGATCCGCAACATAGCCTGGCGAGGTTATAAGCAAGGGAAAAGTGGGATGAGAAGGGGATTTCAGAGATTTTCGAAATGTTTTTTAACATTGACCGGTGCTCAATCGTTTTGAAAAATTGTTAAGTATTCATTCGGGGGCTGCCACTTGACCGAATATTCCGCTTTCCGCTTCTTTTATGAGCTTGTTGAAATGTCCAAAATGTGAGGCTGCGCTCAGGCTCACTCCGAATCTCGCGGGAAAGACCGTGAAATGTGGCGGTTGTGGTTCCCACCTCAAATTGCCGGACGAAATCGCACCCGATGCCATTACTCCGCCCCCGGCTCCGCCCGAGCCGGAAGAAGAGCAGCCGGCAGAATTTACCATCAATTGCCCCAACTGTGATGTCACCCTGGAGGTTGGTCCCGAGGATGTCGGTATAGAGGCGCCCTGTCCCGCCTGCCATGTGCCTTTCCTTGTTCCCGGAAATCCGGCTGACGAAGCGAAAGAAGATGAGCCGGAAAACGAAGCCGCTGAACCGGAATCCGAAGAGGAAAGTATCGTTGACGAGGAAGAAGCACCGTCGATAGATGAGCCCGAAGCGGAGAGCAAAGACGAAGCGGCAGAGCCGGAATCCGAAGAGGAGGAAATCGAAGAAGAAGAAGAGGCTTCGCCAATAGAGGAGGCTGAAGACGAAGCGGTGGAACCGGAATCCGAAGAGGTACACAACAAACAAGAAGAGGCTCCGCCAGTGACAGAACCGGAACCGGAGGCCGAAAGTGAAGACGAACCGGATTCTCTGGAACCGGAAACAGAGGACATTCCCGACGAACCTTTGCCTCCGGGCCCGGATAAAGAGGCTGGCGAAGACGATCCGGTCTCTCCGCAAGCGTTTCTGCCTCCTGAACCGGAAACCGCCCCGATCCCTCCCGGGCCGGAACCAAAGCCGAAAAAGATGCCGTCGCGCAAAAATATACTTTTTCAGGTTACAGATCCGGTGCCGGAGAAGTCGTTTCCCGGCCCGGTTGTGCCACTCTCCAAACCGGCAGCCGATGGCACAGATGTCTTCATCAGCCACGACAAGCGGGATCTCGAATACGCCCGAATTATAGCCGGTTATCTGCGTAGCGAGGGCAAGACGGTTTTTCTGGATGAATCCAACCCCGGAGAAGGGGAGGCGACGGAAAAAACTGCGGAGCAAGCTTTCGCCGAGTGCCGCTCGGTTGTGTTCCTTCCCGGTCCGGATAAATTGGGGAAAACCCAGCAGATCGAAAAACTGGCCGCTTTTGCTCTGCGGTCGGGTGCTCCCGGTTTTCCGGTGGTTCCGGTTCTGTTGCCGAATCACAGTGATTCGCCGATGGATCTTCTCCCGCTCGATACCTGGCTCGATCTCCGGTCGGATCCTCGCGACCAACGTTCTTTGGCGCGACTTAAAGCTGCACTCGAAGGAATTGACCCTGTCGGAGTAGTGGAAGATCCGCGGGATCAGATCAGTCCCTATCGCGGTCTACGACCCTTTCGGGAAGAGGATGCCACATTCTATTTCGGGCGGGAAAGAGAAGCCGCAGAATTAGTCGAACTCGTTGCCGGCAGAAGTTGTTCTGTGGTGCCGGTGATCGGTCCGGAAGGTATCGGCAAGTCATCTCTTGTTGCCGCCGGTTTGCTGCCCGCTTTGCGAAAAGGCGGATGGGAAATTCTCTCACTTCGACCTCTCGCGGCTCCGCTGTTGCAGTTGGCTGAAGTTCTTTCGCCTCCGTCCAGCGATGTGTCACCCGCCCAGCAGGCGGCTGATCTGAATCGTGCAGCAGATCTTCTCCGCCGGCGTGAGGTGACCGTTCCTCAACTGATTGAAGATATCCTCAGTGAAAATCAAGACAGCAGTCGGGTTCTGATTTTCGTCGATCAGTGGGAGGAACTCTATACCCAGGCGGATAATCACATCGACGAGTCTGATCCCGCTCTTTTTATCGAAAGCCTTCTCGATGCCGCTGAGACAACGGCCTGCACTGTCGTTTTCACCGTGCGCACCGAAAATTGCGACCCGGCTCTGGCCCACCCTTGTCTCGCTGGTTACTTTCAGAACGGTTATACTCTGGAGCCGATGGGGGACGAGGCGATTCTCGACTGCATGATAAAGCCGGCTGAAAAAGCGGGTTACCATTTCGAGCCCGGCCTCATTGACCGGATCGGGTTTACGGCTGAAACCGGTTCAGAGTTGCAACATCTGCTCGACGAATTATGGCAGCGTCGCGATGGCAAAACCTTTACTCAGGAAGCCTATGAGGCCATCGTCAGTATTCCGGAAGAGGCTTCAATCCCGGTATTTGAAGAGCTGACAGCGGCTCCCGAGGCTCCGGTGCCGCCGCTCCCTGTGTCCGATTTACACGAGAAGGTCGAGCGTAGTGGAGGCAACCGTTTCCAGCTCATCCTGTTGGGCTTCGTAACGACACTGTGCCTCGCCGCTATCGCCGGGGCGGTTCTGGGATTTGTAAAATCTAAAAAAGCAAAGTGGGCGCTCGCCGAAGTGGAAACGGAACGGCAGGAAGCGGAAGAAGTGATTGATGAGATCAGTGTCCAAATCCGCGACCGGGTCTGGGATCATCTTCCGGTGGCGTCGAAAAAGACCGTATTGGAGCCACTCCGGCAATACTACTCCGCCGGGGGCGAAAAAGTGAAGCGAGCAAATCCGAATTCTCTGATTGCTCACCTCCAAACCAGTGGCGACCTGAAGTTGGAGCAGGGGAATTTCGACGCGGCTCTCGATGATTTTCAAAAGGCGCACGAACTCGCTGTGGGGAATGCGCAAAGCGAATCCGCCAGCCCGGAAGCGGTTCGGTCTTTGCTGATTGCCTGTCAAAAGCTGGGCGATTTTTTCCTGAGAAAAGGGCAGAATGAGGACGCTCTGAATTATTACCGGAGAGCTCTCGAAGCGAGTCCCCGCCTCGCGGATGACTATCCGGACCGGACTTCGCGATTGCAGCAACTCGCTGTGCTGGAAATGAATACCGGGGACTTACTGCTGGAATCGGGATCGGTATCGGCGGCGATTCCGCACCTGCAAAAAGCCTTTTCCGTCTGTCAGGAGCTCAACGACCGGGCTGCGGAAAACTCCGACTATCTTCTTGATCTGAGAATCTCCAGTCGCAAGCTGGGCGACGCATGTGCCAGCCTCGGGGAAAATGATAAAGCAATTTTCCATTACGAGCAGGATCTCCACATCGTGGAAAAAATGCTTTCTCTGGAGCCGGGCAATCCTGAATTTGAGAGGGAGTTTTGGTCATCCTGTCTGCGTCTGGGTAATTTTTGCCGGAGCATCAATCAGATCCAGTCAGCGAATCGCTATTTCGAGGCCGCCTTCGTGCAAACCCGGAAAATGAAACAGGAAAATCGTTTATCCCGCGCGGACGAAGACTGGTTGAATGAAAACTTTCCGGCCTGGAATCCTGAACCGGAACCGAAAAAAAAACAGGTTAAGGACTTCCCTTTGAAATCCGTCGAAATCTTGCCCCGTCTCATCGGCAGTGGTCCCGGCGCGATCGATATCTATTTCGATTTTGAACCGACCGGAGTGAAACTCACCGGTGACTGGAACCGGGAGCAAATGATCGAATTGTCCAAAGCAGTCGGGGCGATCGCGAAGGAAGGCGGAAGTTTTGCCATCGAAAATCACAGCTATGACGGTCGTTCATCGATGGAAAACCTGCAGCTGTCCCGAAAAAGAGCCGAGGTAGTGGTGCAGTCGCTGGTAAATATGGGCGTTGCATCGAGCGCCCTTCAGGCCGTCGGGAAAGGTAGTCTTTTTCCGAAAATGGATTTCAAACGAAGCAATCCCGGCCGGACTGTTATCGTGGTGAACCGGTAAGCCCGAAACCACATTCAACAGGGTACGGTGGTGGACTTAACAGGGTACAGTTGCGGACTCAACAGGGAACAGTTGCGGACCTGACAGGCTGATAGGCTTCGCAGGCGACAGGATTGTCGCGGCTCCTTGAAGCTGCGTGCTCTTCTTTTCGCTCAAGGACCGACGACAATCCTGTCGTCAACGGCATTGGCCGATGGGCTTCGCAGGCGACAGGATTGTCGCGCCTCCTTGAAGCTTCGCGCTCTTCTTTTCGCCCAAGGAATGACGACAATCCTGTCGTCAACGGCATTGGCGGATGGGCCTCGCAGGCGACAGGATTGTCGCGGCTCCTTGACGCTCCGCGCTCTTCTTCTCGCCGGACTTGACAGAGTACGGTTGAGATCTCGCAAGAACTCGATCCGGCGACTTTGAGTCGCGGATTTTTGGCGCCGAGCATAGCCATTTCAGGAGTGACATATTGTCCCGAACTTTTGTCTCTATACAAAGTGTTTCGTGTGCCAATTTTACTCAAATTGGATGTGTTGGGAATTATTGAAAATTTCACAAGTGATTTATCAATAGCGGATTGTATTCGTTATGTATTCTGTGGCACAGCGTATGCTCATTGTTTCTTGCAAACAAAAACAACACATTGAAAGCTATGAATACACTCAATTACAAACACCCAATGTCGGCCTTCGATTCATTTTTCGGAGGGGATCCGTTCGAGGCTTTTGCACCTCTTTTTGAACTCTCCAGAAAGCGGACTTCTTCTGTCGAGTGGTTCGAGGATGACTCCAACTACTACGCCAGAGTTGATCTGCCCGGAGTCGCGAAAGAGGACCTCGATATCGAATACGAAGCAGATCTGGTAACCCTCTTGTTCACCTCCAGCCGGAAAGACGAAAACGGGGAGAAAGTCCGCTTCGAAAGAACGATGCGAGTTCCGGATGGCATCGAAGCCGATGGAATCAACGCGGTACTTGCCGATGGAGTCCTCACTTTGACTCTGCCGAAAGCTCCCGAGAAAAAACCGGTTAACATCAAAATCTCCTAACTTTGACAACCCTAACCAATTACGAAAAATGAGCACAGATAACGAAATTATTCCAAAAAACGAAGAAACCACGATTGCCGTCGATGCTCCGGCCCGGCCGGTGGATCGCTACAGACCCCGCTATTCCTCGGAATACAGCGATGATCACTGGGAAGTCCGGGTGTCTATGCCGGGCGTGGAAAAATCAGACGTGAACATTTCGATCGAAAACGAAATTCTCACAGTGACGGGGCATCGCAAGATGCACTACCCGGAAAGCTGGAAACGGCTTAGCGGGTCTGATTCGGACCGGGAATACCAACTCAAACTGGATGTAGGTCCGGAAGTGGATGACACAAAAATCGAGGCTAAACTCGAAAACGGTGAGCTGCTTGTGAGGCTACCTCTCAAGGACGAGGCAAAACCCCGTCAGATCCCGGTCTCCTAAACCATCCGTCATCGTCAACCATTCAATCGGCGGCTCCCCGGCAACGGGGGGCCGTTTTTTTTATCCTGGCACCGCTACCCAGAGGGGCGTTTTCGCCATGGAAACCTGAAATGGTGTTTCGCCAACAATATCGCCGTCGGCCTGGAAGGTCACGGGATGATCGGTTTCGACCCGTACTTTATAAGCCTGCTGATATTGCACAGTGGCGTCGGAGGTAAAACCATGCTCGCTCCTGGCGAGATTCTGGGCGATACGGACAAATTCCACAGCGGACTGCAGGGCTGTCTTTTTGATAAGGCACACGTCGAACAGACCGTCATCGATTCGCGCATTTGGTGTCACTTTCAATTCACCCCATCCAATTCGACCGGCATTGGCAATCGTCAGAGTAACTCCGCTGGTAATGATCGGCTCCGGATCGTCGTTCAGCCAGATGCGAAATTTTATCGTCTCCTGTTCGGCGAGGGCTTTGAAAAGCCCCTGGACGTAAGCCAGTTTACCGAGTTGGGATTTGGCACCACTCTCTGTTCGGATCAGAGTCTCAGCCTCAAGTCCGCAACCGCAGCGAAGAATGAAATGAAAGGAATCATTCACCACACCGAGATCGACAGGGACAAGTTTGACCTGCGGTGTTTTGATGATTTCCAGCGCAGCCTCAATCTGATGGGGAATTCCCAACTCGGAGGCAACCAGATTACCCGTACCGCCCTGCAGAATCAGAACCGGAACGTCAGTGCCGACTACTCCGTCCACGATTTCCATGAGCGTTCCGTCGCCACCGTAGGAGAGTATGATCTCCGAACTCTCTGCTACCGCCCGCCTGGTAAACTCGTTTGCGTCGCCCTGTTTCCGGGTCACTTCCACTTTCCAGTCGATGTCCGCAAGTTGTTCATTGAGCAGATGGAGTATCGGCTTGGGTTTCCCTGCCGCGGGATTGATGATGACGGTAACTTTCTTTGGTCGGGAAATGAATCGGGGAGCTGTCATGGTGGAAAACTGTAAGCGAAATTCGGCGTATTTCCGAACATGAAACACCGGTTTTTGTGGTTTACAGGGGTTCGTGAATTTGTCAGTTTCAGTCCAATTGTCCAGTAACCAGTAAAATACCGATGCCCTTTGCTACCTCTTTTCATTCTGTTATCGCGCAATCGCCTCTCCCTGTGGGATCGTTGATTGCCCTGCTTGCCTTCGGAATCATCGTTCTGCTGGTGATGATTCTGCGCTTCAAATGGCAGGCATTTATCGCTTTGCTGGTGGCATCGATTGTCGTCGCATTAGGGGCTGTTTTCGTAAATGGAAAAGCAGAGCCGGTCGGCATAACCAATGCCGCGGTGGAGAATGAAAAAATCATCCTAACTGTTCCGGGTCATGGTCGCGAATTGGGTTCTATGGTCGCCATCTCGGGAGTGGAACCCGGAGTGTACAACGGTCGGCGCAAAGTGGTCGCCGTGCCGGATGCCAATACCCTCGTTTTTGATGGAAGCGGATTGGTTCCGGGACCTTTTGCCAAAGGCGGCAGTCTGACAAATCCGTACGCCATCAGTTTGACCCAAATCGGCGGCACCGTGGTAAACGGTATGGGCAGCGCACTGGGATTTATCGCCACAATCATCGGGGTGGGGGCAATCTTCGGCGCGTTGCTGGAGCATTCCGGCGGCACGCAGTCTCTGGCGAAATCAACCCTCCGGTTGTTCGGCGAAAAGAAGGCACCGTGGGCGATGTTGTTGACCGGATTTATCATCTCGATCCCGGTTTTCCTCGATGTGGCGCTGGTTATTCTTGCGCCGCTTCTTTACGCCCTGGCGAGGGATACAAAAAAATCGCTACTGACTTTCGGCCTGCCGCTGGTGGCGGGAATGGCGGTGACTCATGCCTTTGTCCCCCCGACACCTGGTCCCGTTGCGGTAGGTTATATCCTCGGGGTCAACCTCGGGTGGGTGATTGCTTTCGGCGTGGTGGTGGGTTTGCCGACTGCTCTGATATGCGGTCCGTGGCTGTGTTCGAAAGTGGCAAAATTTGTCGATGTTCCCTTGCCGGACCATGTTGCAGAAACTGAGACGGAAGAAGCAAGTTTGCCGCCTGTGGGTTTGATTTTGCTGCTGATCGCCCTGCCTATCGGTATGATTCTCGCCTCCACGATTGTCGAGCAGATCATCGCTTCCGGACTTGAGCCCATGTCTAACAGCGCGAGGAAAACGGCACTTGCTGCAGCTCTGGCGACCAGTTCTCCGCTGATGCAGATTATCCATTTCCTCGGCCATCCGGTAATTGCCCTGCTTGGCTCGACCTTGCTGGCGATCTGGTTTCTCGGAACCAGGCGGGGCGGTACCAAAGAGGAGATTCTGGAACTGTGCACGAGGGCGCTGGGTCCAGCCGGGATCATCATTTTGATTACCGGAGCGGGCGGCGTTTTCAAAGGTGTGCTGATTTCCACCGGTATCGCCGATGCGCTGGCTGATGTGTTTGGCACCAGCGGCATTCCGATTGTGGCTCTGGCCTACATTTTTGCGACGCTGGTCCGCATCGCCCAGGGATCCGCCACGGTGGCGATGCTCACCGCGGCAGGATTGATGGCCGGATTTACCGAGGATTTGAGCCAACCGATGCTGGCGTTGATCACGGTAGCGATCGCGGCGGGTGCGACCGGATTTTCCCATGTAAACGATTCCGGATTCTGGATGATTTCCCGCTATATGGGCATGACCGAGAAACAGACCCTGAAAACTTGGACGCTGGTTTCTACCGCGATTTCTCTGGTAAGTTTCGGACTGATCCTGATCCTGAGTCTCTTTGTGAAATAGTAGAAAAGCCCGAATTTTTGAAAACCCAGGTGAACTCTCTGTCAAAATGCGTTATAATTTCCATAATTTTAAGTTATGGAGCGCGACACAGATTTTGACAAAGAGATGTTTTTACCGCCTGCGGTATTGAAATTTGGATCGGCAGTCCAGATTGGTGTCGGGGTATTGCTGATCATTTTGTTGCACTATAAGACAGCGAAAGCGTCAACAGTGATTACATCTCTCGACAGTGAATTGTCGTTTCCCTTGCGGATGCATTTATCATTCACCGCGCTGTGGGTTCAGTTTCCGGCCTTATCAGCTGTTGCGGTTTTGGGAGGGTTGTTGTTTATCGGGTGTAAATTACAAAAAGCCGCTGGAAACGATCTTTTCAAATGGGCCGGAATTTCCTTCCTCACCGGAACTGCATTGATTCTCTGGTTCGGTCTCACAAGCTACGGTCTCAGCCGGACTGTGGCGAAATCACTGGTTTCGCTCATCGAGTTGTTCTGATTTTTTTCCGCAATGATTTGTGCCGCAATGCTGACTGCGATTTCTTCGGGGGTTTGGCTGTGAATAGATAGTCCGATCGGCGCAGTTATACCGGGAAGCGGGCCGAACTCCTGTTTCAGTTGGCGGATTTTTGCGTCACTTCCCATTACACCAAAGTAGCGATATTTTCGATTCCGGAGGGTCTCCAACACGATCCGGTCGATCACGATACCGAAGGTAACCGCTGCGATCCAGCTGTGATTACCTTCCGGAATGCCAGGCAGGGATTCGGCGAGATCTTCGGGATGAATCTTATCTGCGTAGGTATTGCTTTGGATTGTATTCAGTTCCGCCCGGTCGTCGAAAATTTCGACCCGGAAATCCAACCGAGACATAGTCCGGGACAGCGCGAGTCCGACATGACCGCCGCCGATAATATAGATCGTTTCTTCCGGAGAAAACGGTTCCACCGCGAGAAAATTCCCTTGCGGTTTCGCAATTGATTCGGCTGCGCCTTGCTCGGTAAGGGTGAAGAAACCCTGAAAAGTAAAGTCGGACCGGTGAACTACAGTAAATACTACCGTTTGTTCGCCGGAACAAATCAGGCCGGAGCTGTCGCGGTCTTCGCCGGGCCGGTGAATTTGCCGACGGATCGCGGTATGATGATCTCCTGAAACGAGACGGTTGACTGCCCATTTAACCAGCTTCTGCTCCATGACGCCGCCCCCGATGGAGCCGGCCATTTCTCCATCCGGACGAATCGCCATTTTAAACCCTTTTCTACCGGGGCTGCTCCCTTTGCTGTCTGCTACATAAAGGAGGGCTACGGGTTCGGGGGATTCGCGGATAAATTGCCAGACGTCCATTTACTCTTTTTCATATAGTGCCAGCAGGACACGTTCCGGAGTCATCGGCGCGGTAAATTGCGGTGTGTAGTCCGGGTTAAAGGCCCGGATCGCATTCTGGATCGCGAAAAAGCCTCCGAGGCCATACATCAAAGGAGGTTCGCCGACCGCTTTCGATTTCTTTATGGCGGGTTTGGGACCGCTTACTTCGAGAGGAGTGATTTCTATAGTCTTTGGTGCGGAGTAGATATCCGGAATTTTGTAGGTGGACAGTGCATTGGAGAGAAGTTTTCCCTCCGGGTTGTAGAGTACTTCCTCCATAGTCATCCAGCCAAGACCCTGAACCAGTCCGCCTTCGATTTGTCCGCGATCAATTTGATCGCAGAGCGGGTCGCCAAAGTCATGGGCGATTTTTACCGAGTCAAATTCATAGCTGCCGCGAACACAATCCACTGTGACAGTAACAAGAGCCGTTCCGTAGACATGGTAGGCAAAAGGGTGGCCCTTTTCTTTGGTTTTATCATAGTGGATTAGCGGCGTGGCATAGTGCGCGGATTCACTGAGGCTGACCCGGTTGAGGTATGCCGTCTCGATCATTTCCTGCCAGGTTTGACTTGTCTTTTTGCCATTGAGCCAAATCTCTTCGTTGCGAATTTCGATGCCGTCGAATTCTTTGGCGAGTCTGTTTTTGAGAGCGATACAAGCTTTTTCCAGAGCCTTTCCGTTCAGGTCGGCGGTGGCGCTTGCGGCCGAGGGGGACGTATTGGCGACGCGAGTCGTATTGGTGGTTTCCAGTTTGATTCGGCCGGGATTGATCGAGAGAGTTTGCGCGGCTACAGCAACCATTTTTGTATTGACGCCCTGGCCCATTTCCACGGCCCCGGTACTGACTCCAACGCTACCGTCCTGATAGATATGGACGAGTGCACGAGCCTGATTCATTGGGGTTTTGGTAAACGAAATTCCGAAGCAAACCGGCATCCGGGCAAATCCCTTTTTGGTAGTTGTATGAGCTTCGTTATACCGGCTAATCTCTGCTTCGATTTTCTCTGCGCAGTAAACCGTGTCCGCTGTTTTCCAGGCGCGGCGGGCATTGGCTTGTTTGGCAATTTGTCCGTAGGGAAATTCGTCGCCGTTGTTGATCAGGTTGGCTTCCTGAATGGTTGCGGCCGGGACGCCCAATGCTATAGCGGCTTTGGCGATGGCTGCCTCGATGACAAACATTCCCTGAGGACCTCCGAAGCCGCGAAAAGCTGTATTCGGGGGAAGATTGGTCCGGCAACTGTAGGCGGTCGCTCTGAAATTCGGTATGTAGTAGCTGTTGGTTGCGTGGAAAAGAGTTCGTTCCAATACCGCAGGGGAGAGATCAGCCGCCGCTCCTGCGTTCTGGTAGTAGTCCGCTTCGAACGCGGTGATTTTGTAGTTTTCGTCGAGCCCGATTTTGAAGTCGGATGTGTAGGGATGGCGTTTTCCGGTCATCCGCATATCATCCATTCGATGCAGGACCAGTTTCACCGGTCGTCGAAGTTTGCGGGCGGCGAGCGCGGCCATGACGGCCCAGTGGGACGCTTGATCCTCTTTCCCGCCAAAGCCGCCTCCCAGGCGGGTTACATCAACTTCAATGAGGTGCATGGGAACCCCGAGCACTCTGGCCGCAGTTCGCTGAACGGCTGTTGGCCCCTGAGTGGATGAGGAAATACGGATGTGGCCACTCTCCATCGGAACCGCATAAGCTCCCTGGGTTTCTATATAGAGATGCTCCTGCCCTCCGGTTTCCGCAACGCCTTCGAAAATGTGTGTTGAGGAGGAAAATCCGGCTTGCGTATCGCCCAGTTCGAAGGTTCGGGGCGGAACGATCAATTCTCCTTTCTGTATTGCCTCTCTGGGATCGAGCAGGGGAGTTTCAGGAGCGATTCCAATTTTTGCCAGAGAACAGGCATGCCGGGCCTGAGCCTCCGTTTCCGCCACAACGAGTGCGATCGGTTGGCCACAGAAATCCACCTCGTCGACCGCGAAGAGGGGTTCGTCATGCACGATTCCGCCGACTTCGTTTTCCCCGGGAATGTCGCGACAGGTGAGTAAGGCGACGACTCCGGGTGCGGCGCGCGACTCGTCGAGATGGAGCGCGGTAATTTTCCCCCGGGCGCAGGGCGAATCAATCACTGCGGCATGCAGTGTCCGTTCGATGACCGGCAGATCGTCGAGATAGAGTGATTTCCCGGTAACGTGGCCTGCGGCATCTACATTTTTCATAGGAAATCCGGGAGGTCGAATTGATCGGGGAAAAGTTCGAGGAAATGGGCAAAAAACAGTTGGCGGAGAAGTAGGGATTTATATGAGGCACTACCTCTCGCATCGCTGATCGGGGAGATTTCGCCGGTGAGCATTTTGGCTGCGGATTTGACCGTTTTGGCAGAGAGTTTTTTGCCCTTCAGGAATTGGCAGGTTCCGGCGAGATAAGCTGGGATCGGTCCGATTCCACCTGCGGCCAGCGACACGGATCGAATTCTGCCTTCAGTTTCGGAAATTTGGATCGCACTGTTCACACTGGCGATGTCGAGATGGGTTCTTTTGCATACTTTTTCAAAATTGAACCGGGTTGCTTTCCCGGGCAGGGGAAACTCGATGGATTTGATAATATCATCGGGGTCTTTGTTCAGCTTTTTGTAGCCGAGATAAAATTCGCGCAGCGGGAGGTTGTGTTTGTTTTTCCCTTTCAGGGTGACGGAGGCATTCAAAGCGAGCAGGAAAACTGTGAGATCACCGATCGGTGAGGCATTCGCCAGATTGCCGGCCACGGTGCCCATATTACGGATCTGGGTGGAGGAAACGAGCTTGAGATGTTGTTTTAGATTCGGGAAGATTCGGTTCATATCCTCCGACTCGAGGAGATCAGTGACGGTGGAAGAGGCCCCGATGCGACAGTTCTTGCCTTTGATTCGAATTCCGTTGAGCTTTACTTTGTCAGAAACAAGCTGCACCTCGGTCCGGGTCAGCTTTTCCGGTCTCTGTACATATAAATCGGTTCCCCCTCCGACGACGCCGCGATAACCCGTTTTCGGACTCTTCTGTTTTGGGAGTGAAGCCAGTAATTCCGGAACATCAAGAAAATACGGCGGGATAAATCCCTGCTCCACTAAATCCGCAAGACTGGCGGCGTGCTACAAAGCGTCGACCACCCTGCGGGCGCTCCGCTCAATTGATTTGTAACCGGTGCAGCGGCAGATATTTCCGTCGATCGAAGCGATCGCGCTATCTTCATCGGGGCGGGGACAGGAAAGGCAGTAACCGGTTAGTGAGACGGCGAAACCCGGTGTGCAGAAACCACACTGCGTTCCGCCCTCCGCCACGAGAGCGCCCTGGACGACCGACAAAGTTTTGTCCAAAGCCAGGCCGTCGATAGTGACGACGTGTTTTCCGAACGCATTTCCCAGTGGAGAGATGCAGGACGTGACCGACTGATAGCGGACCGCCCCGTCTTTGCAGAGGGTTCCCAGCAGAACCGTACAGGCTCCGCAGTCTCCTTCGCGACACCCGATTTTTGTTCCTTTGAGATGTTGCTCATAGCGAACGAAATCAAGAAGCGTCGTGCCGGAGGGCAGATCCGTGCGGACGATCCGATCATTGAGAACCAATTCGTGCATTGCTGTTTAATATTCCACTTTCTGCTCATTTGAAGCCCACTTTTGAAAAGCGGTCAGGGCTTCCTCGCGAAGAATCTGGCGTGTGAAGGTTTTGCGTTCCGAAAAGGGTTTCTCGATTTCCTCGTAGATAAAGTGGTCATCAAACTGAATTTCGGCGGCGTCGTGCTTTGAATTTCCGAAATAAATCGCATCCAGCCGGGCCCAGTAGATCGCCCCGAAACACATGGGACAAGGTTCGCAGCTGCAGTAGATTTCGCAGCCGGTCAGTTGAAAGTTTTCGATTATTTTGCAGGCTTCCCGGATAGCGACGACCTCCGCATGGGCGGTGGGATCATTGGTCGAAGTGACCTGATTAGCGCCCCGGGCGATAATTTCCGAATTCCGGACAATCACAGCGCCAAAAGGTCCCCCTTTCCCGGATTCGACATTCTCCACCGACAAGCGGATTGCCTCGCGCATAAATTCCTCAGAGTGCATGGTCCTACTATGGCGGGCGGGACAGGACGTTCAAGAGGTGTTCGTCTCAGGTTGTCTACAATCGAGATAAAAAAATAATAGAAAAAGTTAATAATTTTGTTGCGCGATCCTCGATTGCTCTTCTATGATCGCCTTTCATGCAATCCGCCTTATGTGGCTGATCCCTTGCAGATTGCATCGTAACCAAAACTCGAATACAAACATGAAACTGAAAATTTTACTTGTCTCACTCTTTGGAGTAGTTGCCATGAACGGCGCTATTGCCGGTTCTTACTGTCCACCGCCTGCGCAGTGCGACAAATGCCCGATTGATTGTTGCGAAGATCTTCCCGGCACGATCGGTATCTCCTATATGTCTGATTATTTCTTTCGTGGTGTTCGTTACGCTCACGATGCCGTTGCGCTGAAAGCCAGTTACACGATTGATGGTTGTATTGTTCCTGTGACGATCGGCTTTCAACATGTGACCTCTCTGGATTCAGACAATCCTGGAAACATTTTGGGCGGACCTAATAATGCAGGTGGAGACCAGACAGATTTATTCGCAGCGGTTTCACTGCCGAGCATGTGTGGATTTGATTTCGGCTTGCGCTACGATCACTATTTTTACCCGAACTGGCGTGGACCGGCAGGGGCAAATGGCGATTCCCATGGCCAGGTTAGCTTTATCGTCGAAAGAGATCTCTTTTGTGGAGTTGGTTTGACTTATACCCGGGCCTACGATTTCAACACTCCTTCCGCTCAGATTCCGTTTAGCTCGCTCGACAATCAGGGCAACAACGACAACGGCGCATGGATCCACACCGTAATGTTGGATAAAGAGTTCTGCATCACTGATTGCGTTTCGGTTATTGTTAGTGGCGGCGTTGTCTACACGGACAATGTTTGGACCTCAACGGCTCGTGGTAAGAATGCCAATCAGGAGTCCGGCGGTAATTCGTCCGGTTGGAACAATTACTTCCTCGAAGCGACAATGCCAATGGCCGTAGGTAACTGTGCGATTCTTTCTCCTTATATCGGATACAATGGAACGCCTGACAGCTGGCTTGCTGACGGAGTGCGTGCTTCCAGTGCAAATATCACCGACAGCGGCGGTAACGACACACTGCACGGCGGAGTTCGTCTCGAAGTTTCCTTCTAAACTGTTTGTTCAAAACGATTTATTTTTCAAAACCGCCTTCCCTCGTGGAAGGCGGTTTTTTTGTGTCGAAATGATCTGCTTCATACCGATTGTGTCGATTTTTATTTAATGTTTGCGAATCGCTTGTCGTGCTTTGCTTCGTAAAGTGGATTTTCGATATTGTTCCGTAGGCAAATTTCGAATGTTTGTGCAAAAATGTTAATTTTCCTATTGCGAAAATATTCAAAAAGACGATCTTTAGCGAAATTTTCCTATTTTTGAACTATGGCCAGTAATCAGCAACCGGAAATGGATGGAGCGCAGGCTCTCATCAAAACCCTCGACGATTTGGGGATCGAATATGTTTTTGGATATTCGGGAGGCGCAGCTCTTCCGATCTTCGATGCATTGGAAACAGTCAATTCAAAGATCAAATTCGTCCTCACCCGCCACGAACAGGGCGCCACTCACATGGCTGACGGATATGCCAGAGCGACCGGGAAACCGGCCGTGGTTCTTGTGACCTCCGGCCCTGGCGCTGGTAATACCATTACCGGGATCATGACGGCACAAATGGATTCGATCCCGATGATCATCGTTACCGGCCAACAGGTTACCTGGATGCTGGGTCTGGATGCGTTTCAGGAAGCGGATATTTTCGGAATCACCATTCCGGTTGTGAAACACAACTACCTGGTTCGTGAAACCAACGATCTGCCCCGTATTGCAAGGGAGGCGTACCATATTGCGACAACCGGTCGTCCCGGACCGGTTTTGGTTGATGTCCCGAAAAATATCAGTCAAAGCCCTTTTACCGGCGATTTGGATGCTCCTATGGATCTGCCGGGTTATACTCCGGAGAAGTCATATATTATCGATCCTGATCCGGTTGAGCAGGCCGCTCTCCTGATCAACGCTTCCAAAAAGCCGGTTATTCTTGCCGGTCACGGAGCGATGATTGCCGGAGCGGAAAAGGAACTGATGGAGCTGGCTGTGAAGATGAACTCACCGGTTACCTCAACTCTTTTGGGCAAAGGGGTGTTCCCGGAAGATCACCATCTTGCACTTGGTATGCTGGGTATGCATGGAACAGCCTATGCAAATAAAGCCATTGTCGAATGTGACCTGATTGTAAATATCGGATCACGTTTTGATGACCGGATTATCGGCCAGGCCGACAAATTCGGGGCTCAGGCAAAAATTATCCACATCGATATCGATCCGTCCGAGATGAACAAGATGATTCGTCCGGATATCGAGATCATTGGTGATGCCAAAGCGGTTTTGACCCTTCTGAACAAGCAGGTCGAGACACAGAAGCACGATTCCTGGATTGAAACGATGGACGGCTACAAGAGAAAATACCCTCTCGCTTACAAAAAGCAGGGTGGTCTCCGTATGCAGCAGGTGCTTGATGAAATTTACGAGCTGACAAATGGTGATGCGATCGTGACGACTGATGTGGGTCAGCACCAGATGTGGGCGGCTCAGTTTTACAAAAACAGCGAGTCATTTAAGTGGATCAGTTCCGGTGGGGCCGGAACCATGGGCTTCGGATTTCCTGCCGCGATAGGTGCGCAGTTTGCCTGCCCGGATCAAACAGTCATTGCTGTTTGTGGTGACGGTGGATTTCAGATGACACTGTGCGAACTGGCTACAGCTGTGATCCATAAGCTGCCGGTTAAGATTCTCGTTCTGAACAACCACTACCTCGGTATGGTTCGTCAGTGGCAGGAGTTGTTTTTCGACAACCGGGAAAGCGGTGTCGACCTGGAAGGCAATCCGGATTTCGTAAAGCTGGCCGAAGCATATGGAGCGAAAGGTATCAATATCAAACGACCGGCGGATGTTGGCAAGAAGCTTCAGGAAGCACTCGAGTACAATGACGGCCCTGTTCTAATCAACGCCGAGTGTGTTAAAGCGGATAATGTTTTCCCTATGATTCCGGCGGGTGCAGCTCTGGAAGACATGTTGACAGAGCCACCGAAATACAAAATGGAAAAGCCGGTAGGCTCTACCTAATCAACAAAGTGATCTATAGTTTTTAACCAATTTATCCAATGGCTCATTCCATTACTACAGCAGATAAGAAACCTGCCCCTAAGGTAGATATTATAGACGGTCATACTCTGAGTATGTATGTGACCAACCAGCCCGGTGTCCTGATGCGGATTTGTCAGGTGTTCGCACGGCGTGCCTACAATATCGATTCGCTGGTTGTTTCCCAGGGACGTGACCCGGCGTTTTCCAGATTGACTCTGGGAATCAGCGGAGACCCTGCGGGCCTCGATCAGATTGTTAAACAGTGTAATAAACTGGTCGATGTGATCCACTGTTCCGAGCACACCTCTTCTGAGGCGGTGGTCCGGGAACTTGTGCTGATCAAAGTGAAACTGGACAGCACGGAAAGACGCACTGAGTTGCTTCAGATTGTTGAGCATTTCGGAGGGAAAACCGTTGATCTTACCGAGACCTCAATGGTGGTCCGCATCGAAGGTGCCAGCGACAAAGTGGACGCTGCGATTCGCCTGCTTGTTAACTACGACATCATCGAAACGGTTCGCACCGGTAAGGTTGTGATGGCCCGTGGTGAGCAGGATACGTAATTTCTGCCCCCTGCATATACCGGCGACTTTCAGTCGCCGTGTATTGCAGCAAGTGACGTCAGCCGATTAGCTTCGCTAAATATTTGCCGGTACGGCTTTCTTTCGCCTGGATCACTCTTTCCGGTTTTCCGGCCCCTACTACTTTGCCGCCTTCATCTCCTGCTTCGGGGCCGATCTCGATGAGATAGTCGGCCTCCGCCATGATCTCGAGATTGTGCTCGATGACTACCACAGTGTGGCCATCATCCACGAGGTAGTGCATGATATTGATGAGCCGGATCACATCTTCACCGTGTAGACCTATACTGGGTTCCTCGATAAGATAGAGATTGCTTTTCGGTGCCCGGTTTTGTCTCAGTCTCGCATTGTTGGCGCGGCCGATTCCTTTGGTCAACTCGGTGACCAGTTTGATTCTTTGTGCCTCGCCTCCGCTCAATGTCGGGCTGGCCTGACCGAGGCGCAGGTAGCTCAAACCGGTTTCCGTCATGAGATTTAGCGTCCGGTGGATTTTGCTGTGACTTTTGAAAAATTCAGCCGCTTCACTGATCGACATCTCCATGACGTCTGCTATGGATTTTCCGTTGTACAGCACTTCCAGAGTCGCACTGTTATACCGGCGGCCCCGGCACTCGTCACACTCGACATAGCTGGTGGGGAGAAAGTTCATTTCCAGTTTGATGTTGCCGTTGCCTTTGCAGGGTTCGCAGCGACCGCCTTCGGTATTGAAAGAAAAGCGGCTCGCGGTGTAGCCTCTGGCTCTTGATTCGGGGAGCTGGGCAAATACTTTGCGGATTTCGTCGAAGACTTTTACGTAGGTCGCCGGAGTGGACCGGCTCGTTTTACCGATGGGGCTTTGGTCGACTTCGTAGATGGCTTCGATATGTTCAGCACCTTTCACTGATTTCCACTTCTTCACCGGTGGAGTGTAGTCCTTGCGGCCTTTCTTCAGAACCGAATTGACAGCGGGTTTCAATACTCCGCGCATGAAGCTACTCTTTCCACTACCGCTGATTCCTGCGATTACCGTTAAGCGTCCGATTGGTATCCGGACGTTGATGTTTTTCAGGTTATTGGCACTGGCGCCTTCGATTTTGATCCAGCTTTCTTTACTTCCGGCGGCGGGCAGGGTCCGGCGTTTGCCGTTGATCGGGTGACTGATGTTTTGAGACAGAATCCGCGCCGTAGGGGAACGGTCGGTTTGTGTGGAGGTTAACTTCTGCAGTTTATCCGGCGTTCCCTGCCAGACGATTTCGCCGCCGAGCTCACCGGCTCCCGGGCCGAGGTCGATAAGGTAGTCGGAACGGAGGATAGTCTCGTCATCATGCTCCACCACGACGAGAGAGTTGCCTTTGTTGCGCAAGTTTGTCAGGGTGTCGAGCAGGGCATCGTTGTCGCGAGGGTGCAGGCCGATGGTGGGCTCATCGAGTACATAGAGCACACCTCGCAAATTGGAGCCCAGTTGTGCAGCGAGACGAATGCGCTGGCTTTCCCCGCCACTGAGTGTCGTGGCAGAGCGATCCAGCTGCAGGTAGCTAAGGCCTACCTCTTCCATGAAATGAAGACGCTGGGAGATCTCCGGAATGATATCGCGGGCGATGATCGATTCGCTGCCTGTAAACTGCAGTTTCTCTACAAAGGCACCTGCTTCGCGGACACTCATGGCGGCTATTTCGTGTACACCTAAATCACCTACCCGGACATGGCGGGCGACCTCGTTGAGGCGGGCGCCTTCACACTCCGGGCAGGGGACTTGTTCGCCGCGGTTTTTGCTGCGCCGGTATTCTTCGCGCAACTCGGCATCGAGCTGGGATTCGGCGTGTTTGTCGTCGGACATCGCCGGGTGTTTTTCGATCGTTCCGTAGCCCCGGCAGTTCGGGCAGAAACCATGCGGTGAATTGTAGGAGAAGAGACGGGGATCCAGTTCTTCGAAAGACCGTCCCGTGTCGGGATCGCAACGCTGGGTCGAAACAACCTGAACTTTGCCTTTGTGATCGATGAATCGGGCCGTGCCCCGTCCGAGTTTCAGTGCGGTTTCCAGCGCTTCTCTGATTTCATCAATCTTTGCCCGGTGATCGATTTCCTCTACCACTACATCGATGAAATGTTCTTTGAATCTAGCCAGCCGCTGAAAGCCTTCGACTTTCTTGAATTCTCCATCGACAAACAGGGTTTCGAAACCCTGACGACCTGCCCACTCCGCCACTTCGGTATGGAAACCCTTGCGACCCTTGATGAGGGGAGCCATCAGGAAAATCGGTTTCTTTGACTTTTTTGCCTCCTTTCGCAGCTGGGTAACGATGGCGGTTATACTCTGTTCCTGCACCCGGTTGCCGGTATCGGGAGAATACTGAATCCCTACTTTACTATAGAGAAGGCGGAGGAAGTGCCATACTTCGGTTACGGTGGCGACAGTGGATTTTCCACCGCCCCGGGAAATCCTTTGTTCGATTGCCACCGTTGGCGGGAGCCCGGTAACCGAGTCGACATCGGGTCGCTCCATTTGCTCGACGAACTGGCGGGCGTAGGTCGACATGCTGTCAAGGAACCGGCGCTGGCCTTCGGCGAAAAGTATATCAAAAGCGAGGGTGGATTTTCCCGATCCGGAAAGCCCGGTGATGACTACGAATTTATCTCGGGGAATCGTCAGGTCAAAATTTTTCAAATTGTTCTCGCGGGCTCCGGTCAGGGTGATTGTACCCTGTTGAGTTGCAGACTGTACCCTCTTAAGTTCCGGACTGTACCCTGTTGAATGGGCCGCTTCTTTCACCACGGGCTTTTTCGATTTACCGGACTTATAGAAATACTCCGCGAGATAGCGACCGGTTTCCGAAGTAGCATGAGCCGCCAGCTTTTTCGGTGTGCCGGTGAAAACGACCTCGCCACCATTGACACCTGCCTGGGGGCCCAGCTCGATAACATAGTCGGCCGATTTTATCACATCGAGATTGTGCTCGATGACTACTACAGAATCACCCGATTCCACCAGCCGGTCGAACACGGCGAGTAACATTTTTACATCATCAAAATGAAGTCCGGTAGTGGGCTCATCGAAGATAAGGAGAGTCGATTTTTTCTGTGCCGTTTTCTTTTTTGAGCCGGTGTTTTTCTCGATCAAATGTCCGACCAGTTTGAGGCGTTGGCTTTCGCCGCCGGACAAGGTAGTTAACGGCTGACCGAGGCGTAGATAGCCGAGGCCTACATCGGCCAGCAGTTGCAGGCCTTGCACGATGCGGGTTGCTTTCCGGTCGTCCACGGTGTCAAAAAAGCCGAGGGCGGTAGTGACCGTCATGGAAAGAGCTTCGTGGATGTTTTTTCCTTCGAAATTGATCTCCAGCGCATCGGGTGTATAGCGCTTTCCTTCGCATTCCGGGCAGGTCACAAACAGGTCGGAGAGAAATTGCATCTCTACTTTCTCGTAACCGGTTCCGAGACAGCGCTCGCAACGTCCGTGGCCGCTGTTGAAAGAGAAATACCCGGGAGTAACGGCCCGACTTTTCCCGTCCATCGACTCGGCGAAAAGCTTTCGTATATTTTCAAAAATGCCGGTATAGACAGCGGGTGTGGAGCGGGGCGTTTTGGCGAGCGGGGACTGGTCGACCATCACGATGTTTTCCAGTTTGGAAACATTGGTGATGTCGCGACAGGCGCCGGGTTGTTCGTCGCCGCCCAGGCCCAGTTTGCGTGCTGCATTTTCATAGAGCACGGAGTGAATTAATGTAGACTTTCCGGATCCGGAAACGCCGCTGACACAGCAAAAGACCCCGAGGGGAATCTTTACATCGATCTTTTTCAGATTGTGCTGGCTGGCCCTTTTGATTTCCAGCCATTCTTTCGGTTTCCGGTTCGACTCCCGGACAGGTATATTTTTATCACCCGCCAAATACTGGAGTGTAAGCGAGTCGGGGTTCTTTTTTAACGCTTTTGCTGCGAGATTACCCGCTCCACAGCCAACTCCGGAGTATACCAACTCGCCTCCGGTTTCCCCGCGACCCGGCCCTATATCAATCAATCGGTCAGCCGCTCGAATAACCGATTCCTCGTGCTCCACCACCACAAGTGTATTGCCCAGATCGCGCAACCGTTGCATGACTCCGATCAGCTTGTGAACATCGCGCGGGTGGAGGCCTACCGTAGGTTCATCGAGCACAAACAGAGTTCCGGTCAGGTTGGCGCCGAGACAAGTAGTGAGGTTTACCCGTTCAATTTCCCCGCCTGAAAGTGTCCGGGTCGGCCGGTCCAGATTCAGATAGCTGAGACCTACCTCGGTGAGATAGAAAAGACGGTTTCGAATATCATTATAGATGGTTTCGGCCGCACGGTCCTTAGCCGGCAGCTGAATTGATTCGATAAATTCAAGTAGTTCATCGATCGGCATTTGCCAGAGATCAGGCAGAGTCTTTTCGTTTACTGTAAAGTAGAGAGCTTCCGGCTTCAGGCGGGTACCGTTGCACTCATCACAGGTGGTGTAGCTACGGTATCGGCTAAGCAAAATGCGGACATGCATTTTGTAGCTGCGGGCTTCGAGCCAGCGGAAAAATCCACGGATACCATACCAGAGTCCCTGATCCCACGCTTCCTCTTCGTTTTTGATATCACCTTCGATGATCCATTTCCGCTCCTCATCGGTGAGCTCATCAAAAGGAGTAACAAGGCTGATGCCCTTCGCACGGGCGCAGCGTTCTAAATCATCCTGGCACTCGTAGTGGGCTTCCCCCTGGAAGGGGCGAACTACACCTTCGGCGATGGACAGGGATTTATCGGGTAGAGATTTATCAATATCTATACCAATGACGCGGCCAAAACCACGGCACTCCGGGCAGGCACCGGCGGGATGGTTAAAGGAAAAAAGATTGGGAATGGGTTCAGGCAGGACCACGCCGGTCTCGGGGTTACTCCAGCCTGTGGCGAGCGACATTCTGTCTTCGATATCCGGATCGGCGATTGCGATCTGGCCGCGACCCAGATAGAGTGCGCGTTCCACCGCTTCCAGAAACCGGGCCCGGCGATTTAGCTTCAGCCGGTCCTGCACGATATCCACGGAGGCGGGGATGGTTTTCCTTTTGTATTCAGCCGGGTCATCAGTCCGGTAGACTTTTCCGAAAATTACCACCCGGAGGTAGCCCTGTTGTTGAAGGAAATCGAACAACTCCTCTTTCGAGGAATCCTTCGGCACGGCTATGGAGAAAAGAATCATCACTCCGGCATCTTTTCCGAAGCGGTCCTTTGATTTTCGGAAGATGGATTCCGGGGTTTCCGGCTTGATTTCCTCTCCCGAGATTGGATCGAAGCCCTGGCAGACCCGGGGAAAGAGCAGTTTCAGATAGTCATTTACTTCGGTGATCGTACCCACGGTGGAGCGGGTCGATTTCACGGCATTTTGCTGCTCGATTGCGATGGCCGGGGGGATCCCGTCGATGGAATCGACTTTCGGTTTATCCATCCGGTCGAAAAACTGCCGCGTGTACGGGGAAAATGTTTCGACATAACGGCGCTGGCCCTCAGCGTAGAGCGTTTGGAACGCGAGCGAGGATTTACCGGAGCCGGATGCTCCCGTTACGACAGTCAATTTTCCGAGAGGAATTTCGACATCGATTCCTTTCAGGTTGTTTTGGCGGGCCCCGCGAACCCGGATGGAAGAAATAGAACGATCAACCGACATGGTATGCTTGCGTGTGTGTCGGAGAGATTACGCTTCGTTGTGGGAATTACAGCGGGAAAATCGGAAATTATCCGTGAGTCCGCTGTATTCCCGCTTCCGGGAGCCGAAAACATGAAAATGTCAGGCGAAATCAAGCCTCAACGCATTGCGGCGTCGATATCGCGGTCCGGTCGGCAGACATCAGTTTCCGTGCCGTCGGGATGATTTCGTCGAGTTCTTCCACGACAGCAAATTCATTGTCGTTACACCAGGAGGAAAGCATCTTGATTAACGGTGTCCAAAAACGGGCTCCCTCTTCGTCGCGCCGGTTGTAAACCACCACCGGTTTGTCTTTCATGGCGAGATTTCCCTGATGTTTGAAGATCATCAGGGCGAGCATTTCCTGCACAGTACCGGCCCCACCGGGGAAGATGACAAATGCGTCGGATTTCTCGATCATCACTTCCATACGGGTGTAAATATCCGGTCTCAGCCAGAAACTGGAGAGTCCTTCCGGCAGCCCTTCGAGTTCGATAATGTGGGGCACATTCGATCCTCCGGACCAACCGCCTGCATCAACGCTGCCGCTAACCACTTCGCCCATGATGCCGGAATTTCCCGCACCTGAAACACAGCCGAGATGGTTTTCCGCGAGCATTTTTCCGAAATTGTAGCCATCGGACAAATACGGCGTTTTGTTAATCGAAGCGGAACAGAAAACACATATATTCGCCTCGTGATCAATGGGAAGAGGCAAATCGTACGATTTCACCGGATCAGTCACCACGAGGCGTTTGACTTCCGGGGAACCCTCCCGCCTGCGACTGGCTAATGTGGCGAGGACTTCATCCGGGCCGTCGGCGAGCAAAAGATAATCGGTGTAATCCTGCTTAACAGTTCCCATCTCTTTGAGATGCTTCAGAAGCGCAAAAAACGGATCCCACGAGCCGTCGGAATTGAGCACAACGGTCGGTTTGGCGGCCAGATTGGCATCGAGAGTCTGGTAGCCGACGAAAATGGACACCGCCTTGAAAAGGTCTTCCAGAGTAGCTCCGGGAGTGAACACGAAGGCATCGGATTCAATGATCTTACTCTCAATGTTGGACAGAGAAATCTGCTGATTACCGTTGGAATTATTGATGTCCCAGCCTTTGCTGAAAAGACTGTAAATCAACGATGCGCGAATTTCCCGGTTCGGGTCCTTTTCTCCACGGACGGTTCCTGCGAGGCGAACTTTAGGCATGTGTATTTGACGTGCGGAGGACTATAATTATTGGAAAATGTTCCTCTAATCGGATAGCAGCTTCGATGCCAGAGCGATTATTTTTGGCAATGGCGTTAAGAATTACAGAGTGATTAGTTCCAGGCATTGTGCCGGGGATCGCGCGCGGTGACAAGACTTTATCGAATGAACTTGCTGCCGACTTTTCCAGTGCCCGGGAAGCCTGCCAGGCTTTCTACGTGATCACATCCACCCGCAGATCCCGTAACACCCGCAACTCTCCCCAGTCCGCTCCGCGCATCTTGCGCGCACCCGACTTGCGATTCGGTCCGAACCGCGCTCGCTCCCGCTCGAAGATTTGGTTCACAAAAGCTCCGGTTCCCAATACCGCTCCA
>JARGOZ010000338.1 GCA_029213025.1 Verrucomicrobiales bacterium | reverse complement strand
CCCGCGCGCCCTGTCCGAATGCGGGAAGATAAAACGGCCCCAGCGGACATACTTCGCCCCAGCCGGTAATTCCCTCATCGGTCTCGATGCCGACGATCGTGCTGTCAAAAACCGAGACGCTTTTCCCTCCGGACCAGTTGTAGTTCCCCTCCTTGAGTGGAAGATCGACCTGATAGACGGAAATTCGGGTAATTTTCATATCCCCCGCATACAGGAAAACCGCTTATCTGTAAAGTTTGCTGACGAAAGAGGCCGAAGCGGCTATTCTCGGCCCATGAGTGATCGAATTCATATCAAAAAATTACTTTTGCCCACCGTGGTTGGCGTCCCTGACGAAGAAAGGGAACTGCCACAAACCGTTTCTGTAACTGCTGCCATCTCCCTGAGTAACTCAATCCGGGGTATCGGAGATAATTTGCAGAAAACTGTCGATTACTACGAAGTCACTCAGGCAATCAGGGCCGTTGCCTCCAGTGAAGCCAGGAAACTGATCGAAACCCTCGCGGAAGAAATTTCAGCAGCGATCTTCGCTTTTGACGGTGTTGAGTCCGTAACTCTGGAGGTGGAAAAATTCATCATCCCGAATTGCGGTTCCGTCAGCATCGAGATCACTCGAAACAGAGAATAATCTTCACCCGAGGCGAAATTTGACGTCCCTGATGTGATTGGCCCCAAAGGCATTTTGCATCTTCGAAAGGATTTGCCCCTTCATGCGCTCCAACTCGTAGTGAATTGTGGAATGCAGCACCTGAATATATAAGACTTTCCGGTCCAGAGACACCGGGCGGGCGTGTTCAGCGATAAAAGGATTCACCAGGGTCGACCAGGCCTCGAAGACCTGCTCTTCATTAAAACGGTCTTTCAGACCCATGCCCTTCAGCGCCCCCTCGACCACTTTCGCCATCTCATGGCTGTACTCCGTGAGATCCTCCGGTTCCCAATACCCGCGGAGCTGAGCGAGCCCTGTCTCCGCAGCAGATGGTTTTCTTCTGATTCTTCGTCGCGCCATAATCGGGTCACAAAAAAAGCGACACCTAAAAGGTGCCGCTTTATTAAAAATCAGTTTTTCCTGAAAGTAAAACGATTACTCACCATCATTTCCAATGGCTTCCACCGGGCAGCCTTCCATAGCTTCCTCGGCAAGCGCCAGTTCTTCATCGTTTTCAGGCTGCTTATAGACGTAAGAATAACCACCGTCTTCATTACGAGTGAAGTTATCCGGGGCAGTCTCACGGCAAAGATCGCAATCAATGCACTGGTCGTCCACGTAAAAGGCACCTTTTACGTTATCTTCGTATCTGTCTTCAAGTTCAGCCATTTTCCTGGATTTGGATCAAATTTATTGATGTTGCGCAGAAAGTACGAGGTTTTTCTGTTGGACGCAACCGTTTTCGTATCGAAGCATACCCTGACAAGCTATTTAACATGACACCAGAAACCAGCACTGCATTCTCGACCGAAGCCAATGCCATTGATCCCGTCATCCCGAGGGAAGGTTGGCATGTGATTCATCTGTTTTACAAGATCGAACATTCCCAGTGGGATCTCTTCTCGGATGAAGAAAAACGCGAAGCCAAAGCTCACCTTTCCCAACTCGTTCAGGACATCCGATCGGATGACGCCCAGCTACTCACCTTTTCCATGGTGTCACCCAAGTCCGACATCGGCTTTATGTTGCTCACAGCCGATCTCCACAAAGCCAACGAATTTGAGAAAAAACTCACTCTTTCGCTCGGGGCCGACGTCCTCACCCCCACTTACAGCTACCTGAGCATGACGGAATTGAGCGAATACACCACCACCCGCGAGCAGTACGGTGAAAGCCTCGTGACAGAAGACGGCGTCGAAAAGGACAGCACCGAATACAACGAAAAGCTCGATGAATTCGACCGGCGGATGAAAAAATACAACTCCGACCGCCTCTATCCCAATATGCCCGACTGGCAGGTCTTCTGTTTTTACCCGATGGGCAAGCGCCGCGGCGAACAGGACAACTGGTACGACATGGAATACGAAGAGCGCCGCAAACTGATGATGGGCCACGCCAGAGTCGGCCGAACCTACTCCGGCAGAGTGCGCCAACTCATCACCGGCTCAACCGGTCTCGATGAGATGGAATGGGGCGTGACTCTGTTTGCTCACAACACGCAGGAAATCAAAGACATCGTCTACGAAATGCGCTTCGACAAAGTCAGCTCCCGCTACGCTGATTTCGGGGATTTTTACATCGGACTTCAGTTGCCTCTCAACGAATTGTTCCAGCGTGTAGGACTTTGATTCGGCAACAGCCTTTAGAACAAAAAAGCGGCACGGCCAGGGACTGCTCCGACGCGGAGCGTTCCTGCAAAAATCCCGCAAACACCATGCAAATCCTGCAGATCGGCGAGAAAAGTCCGAACCGTCTGGTACCCGATAAAACCTCGCATCTACATTTTTTCCGAATGTAGCTGCGAACGTAAGGAGTAGCGTTTCATCGGTCCGAATTGCGTCGTGCAAAGAGGTCCGGGGTTGATCAGATACTCGGCAGAACCTTGCATCTACATTTTTGTGCTCCGCCTGGGCAAACAGTGGAATTCGAAGCTCAACCATGTTGGCAAAGCCGCCGCAGCACTGTGGTATCTCAGTAAAGTGGACCTGTAGTAATACCGGCAAGACCCCGGTAATGAAACTTTCGCCGCATGAATTCATCCGACGCTGGTTACTGCATGTATT
>JARGOZ010000154.1 GCA_029213025.1 Verrucomicrobiales bacterium | reverse complement strand
TGGTTTTCCAATTTCAGGGAAAAACTACTGCCGAGGCGGTCAGTTCAACGGGAGCCACGATTACCGATCTCGATTTCCCCGAAAAGAAAGATCTAAAATCCGCCGAATAACGGGAAGAAGCCCCCCATTTTTAAAATCGAGATCCCTGCAAGCTGCCACTGTTGCCGCAAACACAAATCGAGACGGAGGTTCAACAATTAATTATCAGGCGACGGTAGCGCAGCACCTCAGCTTGCTGCATTCTGCCTTTGAGCTGTTAGACAGCTTCGCGGTCTTTGCGGGTAAAGCCGCTTCATCCCCGCTCGCCGACTGCGTAATCAGGCAGGCAGGATTTCCTGACCTTCGTGACATGGCCGGAGCTATAGAGTCTCGCCGTCTCAGGCCAATCTTCACGGAATTCCTCCCCGCAAACTTCCGGGGAGTGATCCAAGATCATGGCCAGACCAGTGCGGGCTCAGTTCAAATACTGAAACAAAATCTCAATCGTATAATAGAGTGAACGTCAGGTGACCGCTTCTCAGAAGATGAATGCGGTTGTGTAAATATTCCCGGATACTATACTGAATTTGTTGCAATGAACCTCAAAGCGCACTGTCCCTTCTTAAGCATTCTCTGCCTCCTTGCCTTTCTTTTTGCTCTATCGGCGGATGGAGCCGAAGTCACAGTTAAGGTTACTGACATCCCGATAGCGAAGGGGCGCCTGTTGATCGGGCTTTATGATTCAAAAAGAAATTTTCTAAAAAAGCAGCTGCCCAATTCCGTTATCGCAGAGGTGCACAACCAGGACGATGTGGTTGCCACTTTGAAAAACGTTTCACCGGGGATCTACGCGATTGCTGTGATTCACGATCTCAACGGCGACGGCAGACTGGATAGAAATATCGTCGGTATGCCTAAAGAGCCGCTGGCATTTTCGGTCATCAAAACCATACCGAAAGGTCGGCCGAAATTCCCGGACTGCGCTTTCAAGGTACAAGGTGAGAATATGCAAATGACGATAGCCCTGGTCACGAAGTAGGTGAAACGCAGTACTTCTGACTCCATGTAAGTTCGGCGTTTGCCAGCAAGAGGTGCAAGCAACACGCCTTGCACTCGATAAAAACCTACTCCTAATTTTTGCACCCAATTACCGATCATTACGGTAGTCCCTCCTCTCACGGAAGATTTACGATGAATACTTGTCGCAAATCATGCCCCCCTTGTTCGCGTACGGGAATTTCACCGGACTTTCCACCAAAGTTAGATTCATATTGTAACATCATGAATCACTCAATCCTTTCACTCATCGCCGTTCTCTTTGCGGGGCCGATGTGGATCATTGCCGCCGAAAAGAACATTGTCGTTGAAGGTCAACCGCAGGCGGAAATAGTGATAGCGGAGACTCCTCCGAGGGCGGTGAAGCTGGCAGCCGCAGAGCTGCAGACCTATCTCGAAAAAATCTCCGGAGCACGACTCGCCATCGTCACTTCGCCGACGGATGCGATGCCGGTTAAAATCTATGTGGGCGAAAGTGAGCCGGCTCGCCGGGCAGGCATTGAAGCGAAGGGTCTGGAGCGGGATGCCTATCGCATCGTCTCCGGGCCGGACTGGCTGGCGCTGATGGGCCGGGACCTGGATTTCACCCCTCAGGAACCGTGGGGGCGGAGCCGCGGGGACTGGTTAAAAAATAAGCAGGCGGAGTGGGAGAAACTGGCCGGTCATCCCTGGCAGAACCCGGTCGGAGCCTCTCTATATAAAGACTACAGTAAGCACCTTGATATCTGGAACTATGATCATCGCGGTTCGCTGAACGCGGTCTATGCTTTTCTATATGATCTCGGAGTGCGGTGGTATATGCCGGGTGATCTCGGCGAGATTGTTCCGAAGCTGAATCAGGTCGCGCTGCCCGGGGGAGATCGTACCGTCACCCCCGCATTCGAAGTGCGATCGATGAGCCGCCCGCTCATCTGTTCGTCGGACATCAACGACGGTCTCTGGTACCTGCGGGCCGGAGCGAACGAGCAATACGGCATTCTCCACCACGGACAGCGCAATCTTACGGATCATCCAGAGCAACGCGCCACCCACCCGGAATACTATGTATTACTGCCCAACGGCAAGCGTGATACCGAAAGCGAAAAGGCCAATGCCTGCCTTTCTTCACCGGGGTTCTTCAAAGAGATGGTCGCCTATGCCCGGCTGATGTTCGATCACTACGACATGCCGATCATCTCGGCCATGCCGCACGATGGTTTCACCCACTGCCAGTGTGAACTATGTAAAGGTCAGGCGACTCTGGACCGGGGGCCATCGGGTCTGTCCTCCGACTACGTCTGGAATTTCGTCGTCCGGGTCGCCAATGAACTGGCCAAAACTCACCCGGACCGAAAGGTCTTTTCCGGTGCCTACAGCAGCTACCGATTACCACCACTTTCAATCGATAAATTACCCGATAATATATTGGTCCAAATCACCAACGGTCGCCCGATTCGTGAACTCGACGATGAAGTTCACGTAAGTGCCGCCGAGCTGCGCCGCGAGTGGCAGGAAAAAACCAACAACCCGTTATCGGTCACTTTGAATTATACCCCGTTGACAAACAGGGGTGCGTTTCGTCCGCAATACTGGCCCCACGTGATCGCCCGCGGGTTAAAGGATACCGTTAGTGAAGTCTGGCGGGAGGACGTCTGGCTGTCCAGTGGCAAGGGTGGGTTGCATCATCCCGGCATGAGCCATTTGAATCCCTATATCATCTCGCGGTTGTGGTGGGATCCGCATCAGGATGTCGACGCACTGCTCGAGGAATACTACCAACTTTTCTACGGACCCGCCGCTGAGCAGATGAAAGCTTTCATCGAGTTTTGCGAAAAAAGCTATGCCCAACTCGCCAGCGATGGCGAAGTGAGCCGGCAGGCGCTGCAGCTGTTTGATCAGGCAAAAGCGGCTGCCGTTCCGGATTCGGCCTACGGCCAGCGAATTGCCCTGGTAGATGAGTTTCTCGTAACGTTGAGAAATCGCTCCTCCCAGATGCAAACGAAACGCCCCGAGGGTCTCCCCGGGATTCGCGTTATCGACATGGGTAAAGATAAATGGCGCGACGCCCGCGATACCCTCGTCATGGACGGAGAAATCGACGAGCCTTTTTGGACCGCCTACCCACATCCCCGCCCCCTGAAAGACATTCACACAGGTAGCAAACCAAAACTGGAGACTCGATTTTCGACGCGCTGGTGGAATGGAAATCTCTACTTCGGAATTCGCTGCCAAACGGAACCGGGAGTCGCTCCGATCATCGGCGGAAGCCGGAGTGGTGATCCTGCGATATGGAACGGCGAGCACCTCGAACTGCTTATTGAAACCGACAAACACTCCTACTACCAAATCACGATCAATCCGGACGGTTTCTTTATGGATTTAGACCGGGGCGTGTCGAAGTCGCGGTGGTACGATTGGTCAGCAAAGGCGGAGGTGGCAACTCATCGAGGTGACGATTATTGGTCGATCGAGGTTCGCCTGCCGATAACCCCATCGGATGAGGATCCGCTGCATAAGATCGTGGGCAGCCAGCCCTTCAAGTCCAAAGCCGATGCCCTGAAATCCGGAAAAGGAACCAGCCTGCCGTGGTATTTTAATCTGTACCGAAAACGCACCGGAAGTACCAATGAAGAGACGACTGCATTTTCCCCACTCGGCCCCGACGCAAAATCCTTCCACGACCCGATTAAGTTCGCCGAAATCTACGTTCAATGAGAAATTTCCTACTACTTATTCTCCCGCTTTTCGCAAACAAAACGCCGCCGAACCTAAAAAGCCAAACATCATCGTGACCATGGCCGATGACATCGGCGCAAGTGAACTGTCCTGCTACGAACACTCCGAACACAGACTCCCGTCCTGGACCGTCTCGGCAATTGGACCGGCTTTCGCCTGTGACTTTATGACCGAAGAATGTGTTTAGGTAATATTAATTATCAGGTTATATTTCGTGATAGATAGTCCGACCCCGGGAAATTATCCCCGGGCTGGTTTGCCTTTTGCCCCCTTCAGGGCTCGACGGGACTTTAGTCGCGGACGACTGTACCCTGTTGGGTTTTAGATTGTACCCTGTTGAATTCAAATAATCTTAACAAAAAAGGCACCTTGCGGCGCTTATTAATCGTCTAAATCACAATGAAGAAGCTGCTGCTATCGTTCGGCGTTTTTGTACTTCTCGCTGGAGCGGGCAGCCTTGCGCTACCCTATGTCCTCCCCTCCGGTCCGCGAACGCCTGTGATTGTGGAACCTCCGGACTATCCGCCGGAGGGTATCCGGGATGCCCCGACCACGGAGAAGTCCCGCATCGCCGTGCGCCTGGAAATGCCGCTGGATGCTCTCGCAGCAGCCGCAAATAAGAACGCGCCGGACCAAATTTCCGGTGCGGAACAAAAGGACTTTCACAGCCGGTTGAAAAATACCACGATCCAGTGGCTCATGCAGCCGGGCGATATTTCGCTGCAAAATACCGGGCAGAATCTGGCATTCAGCCTGCCGATCCGCGGCGTGGCACGGGTCAACGGGGAGCTCGATGCGATGATTCTGCGCCTGCCGATTCAGGGAGATGCCGACCTCGGCGGTCGGGTTGTGGGCACAGTCGCCCCGCAGATCACTACGGACTGGGTGATCGAGCCGAATCTGCAGCCGGAGCTGATCCTGAGCCATGCGGACCTGACTCTCGGCACAATAGGATCAATCAGCGCGACCGGGATGATTCAGGATCTCGCCAATCCGATCATCAAAAAGGAAGCGGCCAATGTAGGTCCGTCGATTATGGCAGGACTCAATTTGCAGAAAAATTTGCAGCGTTTCTGGGATGAAGCCCATCGCGGCGAGCAGGTTTCCACCGATCCTCCGGCCTGGTTCGCGTTTGATCCGTCGAATGTCTCGATGGGCCCGATCGACTACTCGCGCCCCGGCTCACTATCGGTCACGATGGGCATGGAAGCTGATTCCTACGTTTCTGCCGTGCCGGTGAATCTGTCTTATCCCGAGACGCTTCCGCCCCTTGATTTGCAACTCACCGATCCGGTGAACGACATCCGGGTGCCGGTGATTGTGAATATCGAAGAATTAAACAAAAAACTGTCGCCCCGCTCTTTTTCGCAGTCGTTCGGCGTGGCGGGCAAGGCAACGATCGAGAGGCCCGAAATCCGGGTGGGGCGCAAAGGTTTCCTGCTTTTTGGTGTATCTGTGGATGCGGACACCGGCAAATTTGGCCGGGGTTTCACCGGAAGAATATGGGTGGAAGTGCGACCGGAATTTGATTTTGAAACCCAGACAATCCGGCTGACCGATGTCGGCCTGACGGAGAAAACCCGCCAGGCGCTGCCCCGCCCTGCGGTTTCGATGATTGAAAATCTGGTGGTAAAATCAATCGAGAAGGAGCTTCAAGCCGATTTGAACCGCTACCTGCCCGAGTTGGAAAAGGAGATCCAGAAATACCTCGATACCGCATCGATTCCCGAAGACATCGAGATCGCCATTCCGGAACCCAATGTGCAGATCCGCGAATTTTACACCGTAACCCGAACGGCCGGTAACAGCCTGCCTTCCCCCGGAATCGTGGTAGTCATTGGCGCGAGAGGTGATATCACGGTGAAAATGAAGACTTTAACCCCCTGAGAAATTCAAATTGATTAAAAGTCAATTATTCACGATATTTACCACATGAAGAAGTTCCTCCTGACTATGTTTGTTTTGGGGCTTCTGGTGTTTGCCGCGATCGCTGCGGTACCGGTCTTAATTAGAGTAGTGGGTCCGGACATGATGCCGGAATCCGTTCCTCCCAAAGGCGTACCCTTTGGATACCGGGAGTTTCCCATCCCGGAAAGGTCTCTGCTCGCGGTGAAGCTGGACTTGCCTATCGAAACTCTCCGGGAGATGGCGAACCGGGATATTCCGAAACAAATTACCGGCAGCGAACGGCAGGACCTGCACAAAAAGATCAAAGACGCCACGATTCAGTGGAGAATGCTGCCCGGCAACCTCACTCTGCAAAATACCGGCAGTAACCTCACCTATCAACTTCCGCTGGAAGGAAATGCCAACGCCAACGGGCACTTCGGGCTTTTTAAAATCGGCATCAAAGGAAACTGCAGTATGAGCGGCTCAATCAGCGGGAATTTCTCCCCGATTATTGATTCGAACTGGCAGGTGACACCGAATTTGACTCACTCGCTCAACATCACCAAAGCTGTGGCCAACTACGGGCGCCAGGGACCCCGCGATGCCAAAGCGGAAGTGGAGCAGGCTCTACGCCCGAAAATCAATGCGGAGCTTGCCAAAATCGGCCCCGCCCTGACGGGAACGCTGAATATGAAGGAGGGCGTGCAGAATATGTGGAACAAAGCGCATCTGGTGAAGCTGATGACGAAAGATCCCGATGCCTGGCTGGTTTTTGATCCGGCGATGGCCCAGATGGGGCCGATCGATTATTCCAATCCGGAGAGCGTTTCGATAACCATCGGAATGGTAGCCCAGACTTTTATCACCAATGCCGAAGTGCGGGACAGAATCGCGGAGAAGGTTCCCTACCTGAATATCGTCCCGGAAAACCCGGTCACCGACCTGCGGGTACCGATCATAGCCAATCTGAAAGCGCTGAATTCGAGCCTGGTTGACGATCAGTTTATGGTCACGACAGATTCGGGGATCAAAATTCAGGTCACTCGTCCGGGGATAGAATTGGCAGAGGAAGGCAAGCTGAATGTGACTCTCGATATCAAGACACTGACCGGCGTGATGGGCAAAGGAGTCTCCGCCACCGTGAAACTGAATGCCCGCCCCATCGTGGATTGCGAGACCCAGAGTTTCGGATTCACCGATGTGAAAATGACCCTGCAGACCCGGGAGTTCATTTCCCGTTCAGCGGCCTGGTTGCTGGAAGGAATGCTGATCAAAGCAATTGAAAAAGAACTGCGGATCGATCTGAACGACCACCTTCCGAAGGTCGAGAACGAACTCTTTAAAGTGATCAATTCCGCCAAGGTCCCCGAACACCTGGAGCTTTGTTTTGAAAACCCGGAGGTAGAACTTCTCGGAGTCTATACCGTCGAGCGGAATTCGTGGAACGAAGAACTCAACCCTGGAATCGTATTTGTGTTCGGTGCCAAAGGTGACATCTCGGTCAAATTGGCGAAGCTTTGACAAACCGCACCGTTTTCGGTTACAACAGGAGGATGAAACAGTGGTTCCCCTTCCTCCTGTTATCAGTCATATGCTTGCTGGACCCGGCCCGTAGTTATGCCGTGGACAGCAGAACGTGGACTGCCCGGACCGGTTCGAAATTACATGGCACCCAGGTGGGATGTGCCGACGGCAGGATCGTTCTCAGTGCCGGAACAATACGACGCCCCAGAAACTGGATCAATAAATCAGGGAAGACATTGCAAGCAGAACTCCGGGGAGTCCAAAAAGGCGGCAAACTGTTTCTGAAAACACCTGCAGGCCGGGGATATTTCATCCCTGTCGCCACACTTTCCGGAAGGGATCAGGCCTACGCTCTAGCCAGCATAAGTAAGTCAATCGACTACGAAACGATCCTCGCCCACGCAGCCGGACCTCCGGCCTTGAAGAAAAATTTCTGGCCCTCCACTCTGTCTTTTCCGTCAGGTGGCATCACCCGGCCGCATCAGCAAAGAGGAATCGAGAGAGGGGAAATATGTATATAAAACCAAACACTTTCATTTCTCTCTATTTGGCCGGCTGCCGATCAGCGAACGCCAGATGGAGGATATCGCCCGTTTGTTCATTTATGGTCGAAGGAACAGCGGAATATGTCGAGCATATGCCACGAAAGCAAAATGCGTTTCACCAGTCCCAGATGATGCAGGGAATCAAAGAACAGTCCGCCGCTTATGATAGGAAACAGGCGTACTACAGTCAGCGGGGCGAGACCGTGCCGGGGCCCTTTGATTTCGCCAACCTGCTGACAATGTCGCGCAAAGAATGGTTCGAATACTCCGGGAATTCATCCCACAGGCAAGGCGCCCTTTACTTCGGGGCATTCCTTTTGGTTTCCTATTTTATGGAGGAAGAACCGGAACGATTGATCGCCATGCTGGAAGCCTGTCGGCAGGATGCCCCCGGTCTAAAAGTCTATGAATATGAGGACCGGCAGTACGACCTCGCGGTCGATGCGTTTAAGAACTTCCCGGGTGTAAAACTGGAAGGAAACAGCTACACCTATTCCAGTCACCTGCCCCATCCCGACCGGCCCGTGCCGCCGGTGAGCGGAGCCAATCGATCCGACACAGCTCATGTGAGGTTGCTACTCAACGGCAGAACGCCGGAAGAAGTGGCGGAAAAAGCCTACGACTGGCTGGCTGAGAATTCGATCAGGATTAATCGATAGTCTTTCTCTACTTCTTGCCACACACACAAATGATGTGAGTGCCGGTGCGAAAGTAAAGGCATTCGTTTGCAATCGCAGGAGTCGCATGCATGCCGCTTTCAAGCCGACTGCGGCCCAGAATTTGAAACTTATCCGAAGCCGCCACCGTGATGAGTTCCCCGTCGAGACTGCCGCAAATAATTTTCCCGTCGCCAATAACCGGTGAACTGAAGAAATTCCCGCCAATTCTTTCACGGAATTTTTGTTCCCCGGTAGCCAGGTCGCGGCAGGTCAAAACGCCGCCATCTGCCCAGAGGAATAACAGTCCATTATAAATCAACGGTGAGGGCACATATCCGAGACCGTCTTTGATTCCGAGGGAATAGAGAACTTCCGCATCACCATCGCCTACCTTCAGAGTCGTCCCCTGTTTCCCGGCCCCGCCGGAACCGAACGAAGCAAAAAGATAGCCGTTGGCCGACGCCACCGAACCCACGGAACGGAAACTGTATCCACCTGGTGCCTGCCAGACGATACTGCCGTCTACGGGATTGATCCCCTTCCATCCGTCGTTACTCTGCAACGCAACCACCGTATTGATCGCCCCGGATTTCACGGTCACCGGAGTATTGTAGGCTGTGAAATGCTTCTTATCGCTGGCCGGAGTGATCCGCTCCACCTCCCAGACAACCTCCCCGCTCTCCGGATTTAAACCGATCACATAGCTTTTGTAGTCATCCTTTGAATCGGTATGAAACACAAGTACTCCATCAACGAGGATCGGAGACGAACCCTGACCGTGATCGGAAGTAAATCCCGGCCATTCCTTCCGCCAGACGAGCCCTCCGCTGTGCGAAAGCGCCACCGCCTGCGTATGAGTGCCCGATCCCCAAACGAGGTACACCCGGTCCTGATCCACCGTGGGAGTGGAAGACGCAAAATTGTTAAATTTGTGTAGATTGTGCGACTCCAGCGGGTCAGTCCATTCCCAGAGCAAATTGCCGTTTGTCGCTTCAAAACAGAGCACCTTTCTTTCACTGCCCTTCTCCGTTCCATCATTGACCTGAGTGATGAAAATCTTGTTGCCCCAAAGCACCGGCGAAGAGTGGCCCTCACCATCGGTTTTCACCGCCCAGTGATAGTCCATCGCTGAAATTTCCCCCGGCAACCCTTTGATTTTACCGATCCCGGTTCCGTTCGGCCCGCGAAACCGCGTCCACTCCTGGGAAAATGACCAGCTCGAAAATGTCAGAATAATGGCAAGTGTGAGTCGTATCGGTTCCATCAGGAAAGAGTTGCGTGTAGGCTTTTACGATAGACCGTTTCGAAGGCAAACCAGAGGCGCAAACAAGCCTAACATTATGCAGATAGAAACTTTCCGAATCCTTTTCGATCTGGTCGAGACTGCGAGCTTCTCCGAAGCAGCCGAGCGAAACGGTGTAACGCAAAGCGCCGTAAGCCAGCAAATCAAAGCGATCGAGGAGAAATTCGGCGTTACGCTCGTGGAGCGCGGCCGCAAGAATTTCGCGGTCACTCCGGAAGGCGAGATCTTCCTGAGCGCCGGCAAAGAAATCCTGCAAATCTATGAAGGTATCCACGGCAAACTTGACGAATTACGCAACTCGGTAACCGGACATCTCAAGATCGCCACGGTCTACAGCATCGGTTTCCATGAGCTGCCGCCCTACATCAATGAATTCAAAGCCGCGTTTCCCTCTGTGGAACTCGAAGTGAGCTACCGCCGCTCCAACCAGGTCTACTCCGACGTCATCGAAAATCGCGCCGACCTCGGACTCGTCGCCTACCCCAAAACGCGAAAAGGCATCGAAATCGAACCGGCCTGGAGCGATCGCCTCGTGGTGATCTGCCCACCTGGCCACCGACTCGCGGAGCGCAAATCTCTGTCGCTGAAAAATCTCGACGGACAGCGTTTCATTTCCTTCGAACCGGATCTCCCGACCCGCCAGGCAATTGATGCCATGTTTCTCGAAGCCGGAATTTCGGTAAAAGAAGTGGTCGAGTTCGACAATATCGAAACTGTGAAACGCGGCGTGGAAATCGAAAATGCCATATCCATCGTGCCCAGCGAAAGCGTAAAATATGAAGTGGAAGCAGGTGTTTTGAAACAAGTGAAACTTGAGGGCCGTAATATAAGAAGACCTCTCGGAATTCTGCGCCGCCGTAACAAAGCCCTCACTCCCGCGATGCGCGAGATGATAGATATTCTGCGCGCCAAAATGGGAGAGTCCGGATAAAGAAAAAGCATTTGAAAGTTACTCCCGTACCAACCAGGTTGACCACCCACAAAATGAAAAACGACTCACAGAAAACAGGTTGGAAAAGGGACGAAGACAGCTTCGTCGATAAAATATGGATCCGTTCCATGATGTTTCTCGCTGTCTCGGTTTTGACCTGCATGATCCCTCTGCTGCCGAAAGCACCGGAAACTGACGGCATAATCGTCCGCAGCGGCGAAGACAATCCGCAGGTCAAATTTCAAACGATCGAAAAAGAGAGCATTTTCGCCCGGCTCCGCAAACCGCGCTCCTCCACGCTCGCGCGCGCCAATTCCGTCGCAGCGCAAACAGCGATTGCTCCGGCCTCGCAGGTCCCGTCCATTCCCGAACAACTGAAACAACTGCACCCGGCCCTGATAGCACTACCCGCCGCGCAGATCCAATACTCCATCGAAACGGGGGAAATCCGGAAAAGGATCGCCGAAGCAAAGGCCAAAGCCAAAGTTGGTAAAATGATCGACGAAGCGTACCGCGACAGAGGGGTCGACTCTGCGATTTTTCGAGAACTCGAGCAGTAAACAGGTGATTATACCCTGTTAAATAGCGGACTGTACCCTGTTAGGTCCGGGACTGTACCCTGTTAAGTCATCGTCATATGAGATTTCTTCACACCGCCGACTGGCATATTGGAAAAAAACTCTATGGCCGTGAACGTTACGAAGAACACGAAAAATTCTTCCACTGGCTCCTCGAAACCATCAGGGAGGAAGAGATCGATGTGCTCCTCATGGCCGGTGATGTATTTGATACCACTACACCGGGAAACCGCGCCCAGGAACTGTACTACAACACCCTGATTGGTGCTTCCGCCGCCGGGTGTCAACATATCGTCGTCATCGGCGGCAACCACGATTCCCCTTCCCTGCTCAACGCACCGAAAGAACTCTGTTCCGCCCTGAATATTCATGTAGTTGGTTGCTCGACCAGTCCCGACTACGAAAAAGAAGTCATACCGTTGACCGGAAAAAGCGGCGAAATGGAAGCCGTCGTCTGCGCCGTGCCTTACCTGCGGGATCGCGACCTGCGCAGCGTAGCGGTCGGTGAATCCGACGAAGAGAAAAACAAAAAGTATATCAAAGCCATTTCCGATCACTACAGCGAAGTAGGCAAAATCGCCTCCAGTCTCCGTGCCGGAACCAGTATGCCAATCATCGGCATGGGACACCTGTTTACCGTGGAAGGCAAAACCGGTGACGGCGTCCGTGATCTCTATGTCGGCAATATGGCCCATCTCAAAGCAACGGCATTTCCGGACTGTTTTGACTACCTGGCCCTCGGCCATCTCCACGTTCCGCAAACTGTCGCAGCCATGGATCACATCCGCTATTCCGGCTCCCCGATTCCGATGGGCTTTGGTGAAGCCGGGCAGCAAAAGCAGGTGGTAATCCTGGATTTCAAAGGCCGCACCCCGGTCGTCTCAACCCGGGATATCCCGGATTTTCAGGCGCTTGAGCGGGTTGAAGGCGATTTTGAATCAATCGTCGGGCAACTGGAACTCATCGCGAAACACTCCCCCACGGCGTGGGTTCAGGTCGAGTACAACGGCGAACCTTTTCCCGGCAACCTGCGCAACGAGCTGGAGCTCGCCATCGAGGGAACCGGTCTCGAAATCCGCCGGGTGATCAACCAAACCAACTACCAACACACCCTGTCTTCATTCGACCATGTCGAAACTCTGCAAAGTATGGATTCGACCGAAGTCTTTGAACGCTGCCTCGACAGTTTCGAAGTTCCATCCGCCCAGCGTCCCGCCCTGCTCACCGCCTACAAAGAAATCCTCCTCACCGCGATGGCGGAAGATCCCGAAGCGGGATAAAGTTGACGCAGCTTCAATCGCAAGTGACCGGATAGATATGAAATCGCAACTACCGGTTGGGGAATCGCTGCCCAACTGGACTCCGCGCCCCGCGCCCCCGCACACCGCTATGACGGGGCGACACTGCCGCGTGGAACCGCTGGATCCCCGGCTCCACGCGGCAGATCTGTATGCTGCCTATTCTGAAGATCACGATAATGTGAGCTGGACCTATCTGCCCTATGGCCCCTTCCCCGGCTACGAAGAATTCTATTCCTGGGCAACTCAAGCAGCCTCGCAGGAAGACCCGCTCTTCTATGCCATCATCCCGAACGGCAGCGGAAAAGCCGAAGGTATCGCCAGCTACCTTCGCATATCACCGCCGGATGGAGTGATTGAAGTGGGTCACATCAATTTTTCCCCGCGCCTGCAAAAAACCGCCGCAGCGACAGAGGCTATGTATCTTATGATGAATCGGGTATTCGAAGAACTGGGATACCGCCGGTATGAATGGAAATGCGATGCCCTCAACTCCGGCTCCCGCGCTGCAGCGCAGCGGCTCGGATTCCACGCAGAAGGTATATTCCGCCAGGCGACGATCTACAAAGGTCGAAACCGGGACACCGCCTGGTTTTCCCTCATCGACCGCGACTGGCCGGAAGTCAAGAACGCGATGGAACAATGGCTTTCCCCGGACAACTTCGATGTACAGGAACGCCAGAAACTGCGCCTCTCCGACCTGATAGTCAAACCGCACAGAAATTGACAAATAATGCGGAGCAGATCCCCGCCTTTTCCATTTTGCTATTACAAACCAAAATGTGATTATGCCCATACAAGTGAAAGACTTCCTGGCGGGACGGATGGAGAACTTCTTGCGCACCCGCCTCTACGACGAAACCCACGGCCACGGAAAATCTTTCCGACCGTCGATCACCATCTCCCGGCAAACCGGAGTGGGATTTGAAAAGATTCATCAGAAGCTGGTGGAATACCTCGATGAAGCCGATGACTCCGATGGCGAGACATGGGCGATCTTTGATCAGGCACTGGTCGGACAGATCATTGAAGACAATCGGCTCGACGATGAGGTTGAGCCCTATCTCGTGGAAAATACCAAGATCCCTGTAGTCGAAGCACTCGAACAGATGCTCAATCTCCATCCTTCGGAGTGGACCCTTTTTAACTACACAGCCAACACCATTCGTAAGCTGTGTAGTAGTGGTCACGCTGTCGTTTCCGGGCGGGCCGGTAATTTCATCACTGCCGATCTGCCCAATACCTTTCACATTCGTTTAGTCGGCTCACTACCGAAACGAATCGAAGAATTGCAACAGCGGCTTGATATAGACCATGAGCGTGCCACCTCCATCATCGCAGACACCGACAAAGCCAAAGAAAAATATGTAAAACGATATACCGGTGCGGATATCAGCGATCCCTGTTTCTATCATATGGTAATCAATACCGACAACTGCAGCGACGAACTACTGGTAAAACTGATCGTCGACCCCATGATGGAATGGGCCTTCGAAAAAGAACGGGCCCGGGCGGAACGGTAGTCTCCAGGGACGGATAGCTATCTTAAAATCACGATTCGCCGGACAGGCCCGACGTAATCGCCGGTAAAATTTGGGTTTGCACACAGAATTTCCCGTCCTTACTGTTTCCGGAGCGCCTTGAACTCCACCGGCATACCATTTGAATAATCAAGTTCTGTTTCGAAAGCCTGTTCTTTCATGGGCGCTCTACGACTGGGGGAACTCCGCATTCGCCACAACCGTGATGGCCGGGTTTTTCCCGGTGTTTTACAACTCGCTGACCGGCGATCTAAACGCAAAGGACGCGCAGTTTTGGTTCAATATTACCCTGGCGCTCTCCAGTATTCTGGTCGCAATCTCGGCGCCCCTTCTGGGTGCGATCGCCGACCACGGGGGAAAAAGGAAAAAATTCCTGCTCACCTTCGCCTGTCTCGGCATCGTGATGACAGCGGGCCTGGCATGGGTTCATGCCGGGATGTGGTCAGTCGGCCTCATCCTGTACGGCCTTGGCACAGTGGGGTTTGCCGGGGCCAACATATTCTATGATTCCCTGCTCGTCGAAGTGGCGGAGGACGACGAACTGGATCTCGTTTCGTCATTTGGCTATGCTATGGGATATATCGGCGGAGGACTGCTGTTCTCGGTAAATGTTTTGATGGTGACAAAGCCCGGGTGGTTTGGTCTGGCCGATGCAAATGCCGCAGTCGCCTTTTCTTTTCTGTCTGTATCCGTCTGGTGGGCGGTGTTCACCATCCCCCTTCTTCGCGGAGTAAAAGAACCTGTTGCGTTGCACGGGGCGAAAGCCGGTCGCGCGATTCAGGAGGGAGTGGCACATCTACTCGATACGCTTCGTGAAATCAAAAAACTGAAGATACTGTTGCTGTTCCTCATTGGTTACTGGCTGTACATCGATGCCGTAAACACCGTTATCAAAGTAGCTGTATTTTTCGGAGGCAAAGTGCTGAACCTGCCTCAACAGGATCTGGTTCTGGCGCTGCTGCTCACGCAGTTTATAGCCTTTCCTGCCGCGCTCGCTTTTGGCAAACTCGGCAGCAAAATCGGCCCGCGTCCCGCCATTCTCATCGGTCTGGTCGTCTACCTGGCTTCGATCATTTACGCGTGGCGGTGGCTCGACACCAGTTTTGACTTTTACAAACTGGCCATCGCTATAGGATTGGTACAAGGGGGCGTTCAAAGCCTCAGCCGGTCGCTTTTCGCCCGCATGGTTCCCCGTTCAAAAGCCGCCGAGTTTTTCGGATTCTTCAATATGGTTGGGAAATTTGCCGCATTCCTCGGGCCACTGTTCATGGCAGGAGTTCCCTTACTTATCGCAGGCACCGGTGAACGGGATGCCATTTTGTCTTTATCTATACTTTTCATAGCAGGCGGTTTTCTGCTTTGGAAGGTCGATGTAAAAAAAGGCATGGCGGAAGCCGCCGCGATGGACAAAGCGAACAAAAAATAGACACCAAAAACGGAACAGCTTTTGGCAATATCAGGAGAGCAATTCGATCAGTTTCTTTCTACTGTCGCCGTATGAAGAGAATGATGTGCCGAATTTTTTTATGCCTCATCGCCCTTGGCCTTTGTTCCTGCCAGGAATCCAATTACAGCAAACATGAAAAAGGTTTTCACGTTCCCGAAGGCGACCCGGTAGTAGGGCAATCGCTTTTCAAAGAATTGCGGTGCGTATCCTGTCATACAGTCGCAGGAGTCGATATCAAGACAGAGGAGAATGATATCCTGCAAAACAAGGTTCGCCTTGGCGGCGAAAGTTACCAGGTGACTTCCTATGGGCATTTGATCACGTCTATTATTGATCCGAATCATAAAATCGCCGAAAAATATATCAATTCGTTACCGGAAAACGAAAAGACCGACAAGCTGACTTCCCCCATGGTGGTTTACAATGATGATCTAACCGTTCGGGAACTTATCGATCTGGCTACGTTTTTGCACTCCCACTATGTAAAAAAACAAAAGCCCTACGGATATTACTACTACCCCTACTAAGTCCCAAAGTCCGGAGGCATGACTCCTGATTGACGGATTTTCAACTGCGCCAGTTCTAAATCATACTCGACGCGGCGCAGTTCCACAGTTCGCTCCCCGGTATCGAATAGCATATAGGATGCCCGCCAGTCTCCGTCGCGCGGTTGACCTACGCTCCCGGGATTGAAGGCATAGCTTCTGTGATTTCCCGTTACTACAATTTCATCGCACAACTCCTCCGGCGCTCCCTTGCTGTCATAGTGCCACTTTTTGGGAGTGTGGGTATGCCCGTAAAAGGAAACGTTCCAAAACTGAAAAGAAAAATGTGTCAGAGCATCGAACGGGTTGGTGATATAGATATAGTTTCCCGGCGTATCCAGGGAGGCATGCACCAGACCCCATTCATCGTTATCCATGGAAATCACCAAAGGCAGATTCCGAAGATAGTCTCGGGTATCTTCATCTACATTTCGGCGCTGCCATTTTGCTACATGAAGCGCGGACGGGTTGAAGTCGGAAAAATCATCATCACCTGAAATGTATTGATCCCATTCTCCTTTCACGACCGAACAGGTAAGTGACCGGACTAAATTCACGCACTCCTGTGGATTGGCATTGAATCCCACTAAATCACCAGTGCAGGCATAAGCCGAGCAGCCGTGGCGATACGCATCTTCCAGAACGGCCTCCAGCGCTTCAAGATTGCTGTGAACATCTCCGAAAATTGCGTATTTCACCTAACCCAACCCGGTTTCCCGCAACACCAGTTCGCAATCCGTAAGATCTTTAAAAAGGTAGTCCGGCTCCGCTTCCGCGAGTGTCTCAAAGTCGCATGCCCCGGTGGCGACAGCGATCACTCTGGCTCCGCAGGCTCTAGCACAATCAATGTCTTTCACTGTATCCCCGAGAATGTAGACATCCTCCCCCGGCGTAAAAGATCGACCATGGGTTTGTTCCGCTCTTTCTATAGCAATCGGTCCAAGCTGATTTCGATCATGATGATCATCCCCGTAGGCCCCAAAAGGAAACTGCCGGTAATCAAACTGGAACGACTCCAGCTTCAGCCTGGCAGCCCGGTCTATATTACCCGTTAAAAGTCCGGAAAAATGCCTGTTGGCAATGACTGCATCGACGAACTCCACAATCCCCGGCAGTCGACGCCCCGCTTTGCTGCGATACGAATCTTCCAACGCAGGCTTCAAATGGTCGAGATAGCGCAGATAGAAGTTTTCTTCGTGCTCTTCCGACCAGGCAATATCATAGGCTTCGAATAGAAGACGCATCAAACCGCTGTCAGTCGCCCCGCCAAGATTCAGTCGGGGAAATTCGCGACTTTGGTAATGGCGGGGAAAAGCGTCGGCAAACCCACGTTCCAATGCCCCGATACCGGCTCCACCGGTATCGAGCATTGTTCCGTCGATATCAAATAATATGAGACAGGGTTTCAGCCTGCTGAGAAAGGAAAAAATTGCAGGTATCCACCGCTATTCGGCAGCAGCTTCCTCTTCTTCGGTGACCTCATCGATGATTACATCATCGTCGTCGTCGTGATCGTCCTCCGCCGCTTCCGCTGCTTCGTGTGCGTCCAGATGATCATCATCAATCTCCTCATGGGGTTGACGGAATTTTCTGACCTGACGCTCCGGCGGCAACGGCGAAAGCATCATTATGATGTTCCGGTTGTTGAGTTTGGGCTCGAGATCGCAATGAGCGACCCCGGACAAATCCTCTTTTACCCGGTTCATCAGATCGAATCCCAAATTTTTGTGGGCCATCTGGCGTCCGCGGAACTGAAGCTGCATCCTGACCTTGAATCCGGCTGAAAGGAAATCTTCCGCCCGGGTCAACTTGATCTTGTAATCGTGGTCCCCGATATTGACGCGGAATTTGACTTCCTTTTCGCGCTGTTTCGTAGGCTTCTGATTTTTCTTTTGTTTGGATTGCTCATACTTCCACTTGCCGTAATCGACAATTCGGCAAACAGGCGGTCGAACATTGGGAGCGATCTCGACGAGATCCAACCCGAGTTCCTTTGCCTTGGCAAGTGCCTTGGAAGTGGGCATGACAGCATTGGCAGTTCCGTAAATTACCCGAATTTCCGGAACGCGGATTCTTTCATTAACCCGGGTTCTGTGGACCCGGGGACGTTTCTTGTATGGTTTCCTGGCGATAGTTCTAAGTGTGATTAAGTGTCAGTTATATTGAGTGCGCGTGGTGGCGCTCGAAAGTGTGATTCGCAGATTCCGGGGACTCCCCTTTTATTCTCTGCATTGCTGCGGCGGGTGGTTCCGTCGAATATTGACGAAACCAGTTCATGAGCAGGTTGGACTGGTCAGTTTGCGCGCCCCAACAGGCGGGTGTGGACACCGCTGACGAACGATGGCTCCGTCTTTGTTCCCCGCCGAAGCAGGAAGAAAATTGGGTTGGTAGTGTTTTATGTCCACAAATACGATAATGAACTTATACGAAACCTTCCGAATCTAAGCAAGTTGAAATTTCGGGGTCCTCAAACTTCCCCTTTACGTTCATTCCCAACCGAAATCGTCAGTGTTCGATGAAAATCAACTTGCAACTCCGATAACTTGCTCCATGGTTGCGGCCCGGATTTTACGGGGTGTAGCACAGCTTGGTAGTGCGCCTGGTTTGGGACCAGGAGGTCGCTGGTTCGA
>JARGOZ010000153.1:18481-18735 GCA_029213025.1 Verrucomicrobiales bacterium | reverse complement strand
AATTATGAGACTCTGTTTATCACCACTGGACAGTTTGCGAATCTCGAAGAGAAGGATTCCGGGAAGCTTTTCGCTACGAGACCCGGGGTGAAGGGAGTGCCGACTGTTCCTTATATCGGTTAGTTGGTGATGTAACTACTCCGGTGCGACTGTCGTCTCAAAAGGCATGAAACCTGGACTGCGGGCGGCTTTATTATTTTTGGCGATGACAACCTGTCAGGCGGGCGATGGAAATCCGGTAGAGATCGGAAAGG
>JARGOZ010000153.1:0-18471 GCA_029213025.1 Verrucomicrobiales bacterium | reverse complement strand
CGGGATTGGCGGCTGCAAAGAAATCCGGCAAACCGGTTTTCCTACTTTTCCAGGCAGTTCCGGGATGATCGGGATGCCAACAGTTCGGTCGGACAGTTTTAAGCCAACCCCGGGTTGTGGAAGCCATAGAATCCCTGTTTGAACCGGTAGTAATCTACAACAATCAGCCTGGTAAAGATGCGAAAATCCTTAAAAGATATAATGAACCTTCGTGGAACTATCAGGTAGTTCGATTTTTAAACAGTGACGGTAAGGATCTGATACCGCGAAAGGACCGGGTCTGGACACAGAGTGCCCTGGCAGGTCGTATGATCGAGGCGTTGGATGCTATCGGGGCGGCGGCACCCGGGTCCCTTCATGCACTGGTCAATACAGATTGAGCATTTCACGCTATACCTTGCTGAGTTGTTTTTTGAGACTGATATACAGACATACAAATGCTCCGGAGATAAAACCCAGCATGGCCACCGTGTTTAGATAAAGAGTGTCCCAACTAAAGGAAAACCACGGGTCTTTGCTTCTGTAGGGAAATCGGAAATACTTCTTATCGCCGAAAAATACATTGGGAGGGTTGGCTTCTCTCCGAACATCCAGCCGCTCTACCTCAGCGGCAGTGAAAAGATTGTAGATATCCTGATTACGATACAGCATTTCAGGTGTGTAGCGCACTTTGCCCTCCGGCAGGCGGGTTTGGTACCTGGAAGCGTCAAAATCACCTTTCTTCAAGGATCGGTAAATTTCTTTGAGATTGTGTTTTACCTCGGAAGCGCTTTTCGACTGCATAGCAATCACGATAGGTTTGGCGTTTTTCAGCTGGCGGAATTTCCTGTCCTGTTCTTCAGTGAACTCCTGATCAAGCGGAATCTTGCTGTATCTCTCGACTTCATCTTCGATATACTTCAACACTTTCCCCTGAAGACTGTTGGTGTGGTGGGTGATGATCATACTCTCATAACTCCAGCGCAAAGGCATGAGGTGACACACTCCCGGGACTTTGAGAGCACTGGTCTCTTCCGCTCTGTCGCCGCCGAACCAGCTTTGGATCTGATCGACAAATCGAAGATCGCGGTTCATCTCCTCGTATTTGATCAATGCTCCGCCGAGAATGATATTCGGGATCATAATCATCGGGATCAGATTGGAAGCGGTTTTGGGATTGTTGACGACGCTTGAGACGAACAATCCGGCTGCGATACCGACCATCGAGGTAGCAAACATCCAGAACAGATTGTGGAAAAACATGCCCCGGATACCCAAAATCGGATCAGCTATCAGAAGAAAGATGATATTCTGGATCAACGCAAAAAATCCCAGTGAAATATACTTCGCCACGATATATCCGCTAACCCGGAAACCGTAGTGTCTTTCCCGGATTAGCAGGTTTTTCTCCCGTATGATTTCCTCCGCCGAATTGGAAAGGCCGAGGAACAAAGCCACCACCAGACAAAGGAACAGATAGGTGGCTATGTGCTGTCCGTTGTTAAAATTGTACACCGGTTCATCGGTATAGCGGAGGACGATGCCCATGAGCAAAGCCAGGGCAGGGGAGACCAGCAAGGTTGCCGCCAGATTGGTGTGATTTCTCAGTTTGCTGAGAAACGCTCTTTTGAATTGATTGACGAACCGCACCCAGTCCTGTTTCAAATTGGCCTGAGGCCGCTGCGGTGTCTTTTGAAACGAAACCGTCTGGGAAGTGTCTGCTTCGACCTCCCGCAGGTTTACTTCCTCCAGCAACCGGTAGGTTTGGAATCGCTCGTTCCAAAAATCGGGACTGAAGCGCCTCGCCGGCACCAGGTTTCCCCGGTCGTCGTTTTCATAGATTACATCGCCGCCCAGGTCCCGGAGTGGAGTTTCGAGAATATCGAAAATGAAGTCAGGAGGAAGTTTTGAAGCCTCTTCAAAAGAAACCGTGGGATAGGCCGTGGTTCCTACACCTTCCCTGATACGGGCTTCGTTGAAGTATTCCAACATTTGCGAAGGAGTACCGAAAAATACAAGTCTGCCGCCTTTGTCCACCAGGATCGCTTTGTCGAACATGTGAAACAGTCGACTGCTGGGTTGGTGGATGGACACCAGGGTGATTTTGTTGTGGGTTAAACCACGGATGGTTTCCAGAACATGCTCGGAGTCTTTTGAGGAAAGGCCGGAAGTCGGTTCGTCGAAAAGAAACACATCGGCGATACCGATCATGTCCATCCCGGCATTGAGTCGGCGTCTTTGCCCGCCGCTCAGGCTTTTGGTCTGGGCATCACCGGCGAGACGGTGGCGAATTTCGTGCAGACCCAGTTCGACCATTCGCGAATCGGCCCGTCTCCTTCGTTCACTCCTCAAAAAATGCGGGGCTCGAATCGCCGCTGCGGTATCGAGGTTTTCCTCCACGGTTAACAGGGGATCGAAGGTTTCGTCCTGAGGGATAAAAGCGATATAGGAACTGAGATTTTCCAGCTCCTCGTAGAGATTAACGTTGTTGAACGCCACCTTGCCATCGGTGGGTTTTTGCTGACCGGCCAGAGTGCGCAACAGTGTGCTTTTCCCACAACCGCTGGGTCCCAGGATACAGACCATTTCTCCTCGCTGAACGGAAAATGAAATGCCTTCAAGTGCCCGGGTCCTGCGGTCGTAAGAATGGCCCACTTCCCTGACTTTGAGGCTGTTGATCACATTCCTCTCCTCTTCAATGATTCCCTCTGAAAAGTGACAGCGAAGATATTGCCCGTCTCCGAGGTAAACCACATCACCATCATTGATGGGAGCTTCGCCTTTTACCGGTTCGCCTTCGACTGAGACAGGACGTTCCGACTCGATTACCTCGATTTGGCCGGATTTCAATCCGGGGTGACATCTGATTCGCAGGATAATATCTCCGGATGCTCCGCTGGTGAGAAGGATATCTCCGGCCGAAAGATGGTCAGGATTGTTCGAAACAAGATATTCCGTCCGGTTGGGGGTGAGGGAAAACCGCCCGCCCAGCTCCCGCGCTCTCTGCCGTAATTCAGCGAAGGTAAGAGAGGAATGATTTTCAAAATCAATGTGTTCCCGTGCTGAAACTTCGAACTGGTCCCCCCGGATTAACGGACGGTTGCTGATATTCGCATTCGCCGAATTGAGAACTTCGACATTAATTTTCAGGCCGAAAGATACCCGCAGATAGCTCTGCTTCGTTCTGGTTTTTTCGATCACCTGATTGCCGTTTCCATCCTGAGCCAGAAACAATTGTACACTGGAGACGTTCTTTTTGGCGTTGAAGAAAAACACAACGTCTTCGTAGCTGAACACATCCTCTCCCATCAGAATTCGCTGGCCTTCATAGAGCCGGCAAAATTCATCCGCGTTAACCTGTCGGCCCCGGGCAATGATCGGTCCAGGGCCAAGGTTTTTGATCAATACGAGATTCTGGAAGCGAAAAACGGCCACATTCACTTCCTGATTCCCCGAAACCACGATGCTGACATCTCCCTTTGTCGTGCTGGAAAAAATGACTGTCTCCAGTCGGTGGTCGTCGGTCGGCGTTCCATCACCACTGTCTGAAGCAACAATTCCGGAAAAATTACCCAGTTCACTGGTATTCAGCTGGTAGACGATGTTTACCGCCTCTGAAGCGACACCCATCGAAGTCATGAACTGATAAAAGGTAATCAAATTCTCTTTCTCGATACCGGCCCGGCTTATCAAAACGTAGAGCTGAACCCCGAGAAGAACTTTTTCCTCAATTGGGAGATCGCGGTTCAGTTTTGTCGCAATCGCTTCGAGGTCCTGGGATTCTCCAAGAGCTCCAATGAACAGCTGTCGCAGCTCGCTGTACACCGTTTCCGGGTAGTCGTAGCGCAAAAATCCAAGAATTGAGTCCACTTCACCGGATTCCACCCGGCCGTCCAGTTTGGTAAATCCCGCGAAAACCTGGATCAACATTGGCAGCATACTCTGCTCCGTGCGCCGCGGCTCGACACCGGGTTGGAGGCGCCTTTTGAGGCGATACCAGGTGGGGAAACCGGGTAAAATCATCTTTCGACGACTCGCGTGTCGATTCCTCTGGAAAATTCCAGGTCTGGATGATTTTTCGGTAGTCATCGGAATGAGGGGAAACTAGATTTCAGATTTGAGCGTATCAAATAATAGCAGGACTTTCATGCAACATGTCATGAAAACCAGTTCAAAACGTCAGTGACTATTAAATTCAGTTCAGTTTGGACTCGCATTCTTCGCAGTCCGGTGTCTTTTAGGCCGCCGATTGCACCCACTAAAAGCGTGTGATACTTTGCTGACACCCCAACAACACCAGGACAAACATATTTTATGCAAAACGACGACGACTCTAACCGCAACCGTCAGGATCAGCCTGAAGGAAACGCCGGTGGTTTTAACTGGAAAGGACTCGTCCTCCTCCTTATCGCTTTGAGCCTTTTCGCCCTCGCGATTTTGAACCGCGAAGGCTTTGATAACCGTAAACAAATCAAATATGCCGATTTTGTCGAGCTTGTAAAAGCTGACAAAATTGTCATCGAACCCAATAAGCAGCCGGAACCTTATCTCCTTATCGTTAAACAGAACGAGGCCCGGCGTGGCCAGCGAATCGAGGGATACTATAAACAGGAAGGCGAATCCAAAAGCGGAGCTGCTCTGGAACCCCAGGCGTTCTGGGCTCCGGTTATTCTGGATTTCTATGGCGATGAATTGAAGGAGCTTTTGAATTCAAAAGGTCTGGAGATTGCTGACCAGCAAACGGTTCGGGAAAGCGTTGGAACGATGTTCCTCACCTTTTACCTGCCGACTCTGATCCTGATCGGTCTACTAATCCTTTTCTTCCGCCATCAGCTCAAATCCGCAGGCCGCGGTGCAATGAGCTTCGGCAAGAGCAAAGCCAAGCTCATGTCGATGGATAAAAACAAGATCACATTCAAAAATGTGGCCGGTGTGGAAGAAGCGAAAGAGGAAGTCTGGGAGATCGTCGAGTATCTTCGCGATCCCAAGCAGTTCCAGCGTCTCGGCGGTAAAATTCCCAAGGGAGTTCTTATGGTCGGTTCTCCGGGAACAGGCAAAACGCTTCTTGCCAGAGCTATCGCCGGTGAGGCGGATGTGCCTTTCTTCTCGATCAGTGGATCGGATTTCGTGGAAATGTTTGTCGGTGTCGGTGCCTCCCGGGTGCGCGACATGTTCGAGCAGGGCAAAAAGAATGCTCCCTGTTTGATTTTCATTGACGAGATCGATGCTGTAGGTCGTCACCGTGGACATGGTCTCGGTGGAGGGCACGATGAGCGGGAGCAAACTTTGAATGCGCTGCTCGTGGAAATGGACGGATTTGACACTCAGGAAGGCGTAATCATCATCGCGGCTACCAACCGCCCGGACGTATTGGATCCGGCTCTCCTTCGTCCAGGTCGTTTTGATCGCCAGATCACGGTGAACTTGCCGGATGTGAACGGGCGTGAAGCCATTCTTAAAGTGCATGCCAGGAAAATCAAACTCGCCGACGATGTGGATCTCGCAGTCGTAGCAAGAGGTACGCCCGGCTATTCCGGGGCGGAATTGGCGAACGTGATTAATGAAGCGGCGCTTCTCGCGGCGAGAAAAGGGCTCAACGGGGTAACCCTGGCTGAGCTCGAAGAAGCCCGTGACAAAGTCCGCTGGGGCAAAGAACGTCGCAGTCTAGCTCTCAGTGAAGACGAGAAAGAGCTGACAGCCTATCACGAGGCCGGTCACGCACTCCTCGGAATGCTCGTGAAGAACGCCGACCCGGTTCACAAGGTGACCATTATTCCCCGCGGACCGGCTCTGGGAGTCACGATGTATTTGCCGGAGGAAGACAAGCATTCCTACAAGAAAAAGTACTGCCTCGACTGGTTGATCCTCATTATGGGCGGCCGGGTGGCCGAAGAACTGGTCTTTAACGACGTCACCAACGGTGCCAGCGGCGACATCCGTATGGCGACAAATATGGCTCGAAAGATGGTGTGTAACTGGGGTATGAGCGACGAACTCGGTATGGTCGAATATGGCGAAGGTCAGGAACAGGTTTTTCTCGCCCGGGATATTTCCTCACCCCGTAATTACAGTGAGGCCACGGCTCAAAAAATCGATGCTGAGGTGAAGCGTCTTACCGACGAAGCCCATACCGAAGCAACCAGGCTGCTCTCAGAACACCGTGACAAGTTGGAAGCGATTGCGCAGGCACTGCTGGAGTATGAAACGATCGACGGCGCACACATGAAGGAGATCATGGAACACGGTCGGATCATGAATCCACCAACCAAGCCCACGCCGCCGGATCTTCCCGAAGAAGAGCCACCTGCTACAGCGGAAAAAAGAAAAAAAGCCGACGAAGAGGGTGGTGATTTCCCCGGTGATTTAGCTCCGGTAGGTGCGTAAACCATCCGCGCGAAGAATTCTCAAACTTCAAGCCCGGACCATTTGCTGGTCCGGGTTTTTTGCGGTCCAAAACAAACCGGTATTGACAATATTGCTTCAACCCGCCATTCAAAGCGTCTGATCCCTTATCGTACGGTCGCAACATTCCCCCAATACAGGGTCGACTGTACCCTGTTAAGTCATTGACTGTACCCTGTTGGGTTTGTGACTGTACCCTGTTGAATAGATATTATGGAAGACGCGATTTTTAAACCACTCGATTGGGGCGTATTAGCCGCTTACCTCATCCTGACGACCTGGGTGGGCCATAAAATGAGTGGCAAACAGGGCACGATCAAAGATTTCTTCCTCGGCGGACGCACCCTTCCCTGGTGGTCGGTGAGCGGCTCGATGATCGCCACAGAAATCAGCGCTCTAACGTTTATCGGCGTTCCCGGAATGGTCTACGCCGCAACCGGCGACTGGACCTACCTCCAATGGGGATTTGGTTCGCTTCTGGCCCGTTTCGCGGTCGCCTACTGGCTGGTTCCCCTGTATTACGAGAAAGAAATCTACAGTCCCTATGATTTTATGGGAAACCGGCTTGGCGAAGGCGTGCGCCAGCTCGTTACCGGTCTGTTTTCGATCGGTTCGATCCTCGGGCAAAGCGTTCGGGTTCTCGTTACGGCGATCATTTTAAAAGAGGTCACGGGGCTCGATCCGATTCTTTGCATCATCCTCATTGGAGTCGTCGCGATTCTCTGGACCCTGATGGGTGGAATGCAGACTGTGATTTGGACCGATGTGATGCAGTTTTGCCTGTTCATTTTCGGCGGTCTGCTTGCCTTTGGGCTTCTCGTAAAAGGACTTGGCTGGGATCAGATCGTTGCGTTGAACCAGGTTACAATCGATGGCGAAGCGGTGAACAAGATGCGATGGCTGGATTTCACTACCCCGTTTCAGGATCCGACGCTGCGCTATACGCTGTGGGTCGGTTTAATTGCGATGCCCTTCCAGAACTTCACCGCTTTTGGCGTCGACCAACTAAACACGCAGCGAATGTTCTGTTGCGGCAGCGTAAAAGATGCCCGGAAAGCGATGTGTTGGAGCGGTATTTCCATGTTCGTCACGATACTGATGCTTGCCGTGGGTGCCGGTCTTTTTGCCTGGTATCAGGCCAACCCTCCTGTGGGCGCACTGGCAGAAAAGTTCAAAGAAAGCTCCAATAACGTATTCCCCGCCTGGATCGTGCGGGAAGTTCCCACCGGCGTGAGCGGGCTGATTCTGGCCGGTGCCTTCGCTGCGGCAATTTCCAGTCTCGATTCAATACTGGCGGCATTGTCCCAAACCAGCTTGTCGGTGTTTTATGGGAGAAAACGCATGGAGGAGGAAGGCCAGGGCAAACGTATGGTGTTCATTTCCCGTATCGCCGTGCTGATATGGGGAATTCTGTTGACGATTGCCGCCCTGATCCTCTGGATGATCCACAGCCGGGATCAGGACAGTGATTTGATCGGTTTAGCCTTCGGCATGGTGGCATACACCTACGGACCGCTGTTGGGTATCCTTCTGGCTTCGCTAATCAAAGCGAAAATCAGTCCCGCCGGCCTGGTCGTCGGGACGGTTATGTCCGTGCTTCTGGTATCATGGTTTCGTCCGGAACTGATTTCGATTCTCGAACTCATGAAAATGCCGGATCTCGCCAAAGCCGTCATCGAAAGCCGACCAAAATTGGCCTCGGAATGGTTTTTTCCATTGAATGCCGGCCTTACTCTGTTATGTGGACTTATTGGGGGCAAATTGTCGGGAAAAACGTCTAATTCTGATTAATTGTTCACAACTACACATCTTTAAGAATTTTAAAATTCCGGGCCTAACAAAGCCTTAATTTCTGGAAATTTTAGTTGGCTTTTAAGACTCGAAGACAGGTAAAACTAAAAGTTTTTCAAGAATAAAAAGATCAATTTCGTTTCATTTTTTGGTGGCAAAAATCCAACGCCTTGCTTAGGGGTAGGAACACGAAACGTGAAACGGAATCGAAACACAAATACCTGCCGGACTCTTCGAGAGAAGGTCCAAACAACAACATCGATTCGGTTGTAGCGTCATAGAGGCCTGGAGGGGAAGAGAGCGATTTCTGCTTTCTATGAGGAATGGAGATGGATACGCAATCTACTGACTGAAAGGTCGATAGATTGAAAAATAACTGACGGTTCGAGCTCCACCACAGCCCGACTGTCACTTGACTACCCAACGCACACAATGCTACCGAACAACCAATTTCCATCCGACCAGCCACTGGGTCAGGGCCAATTAAACAAGGTCTGGGACCTGGTTTCGGGCGATCTCAGGGCCGTTCTGGGCGATGCCACATTTGACCTGTGGTTCGGCCAGAGCGGTCTGGTAAATGTGGACGAAAACCACGCTGTGATATCATCCCCGGGCTCTATGTGGGCGATTTGGATCGAGGAGAATTTCCGCGATGTTTTAAAAGAACAGTTAGATAAGTATTTAATTGATCTCAAAGGTTTTTCTCTGGATTACAGCCAGTCCAAAGACGAACAAGCTTCCACCGAATCCGCCTTTCCTGAGTTTGAAAATCAGGATCCGGCACCGCCCATCGAGTCTTCCCGGAGAAGAAAGCGGAAAGTCGAAAAACGACCGCTTTCGGAAGAGGAAATTCTCGAAAAAGGAAAAAAATGCGGGCTCAATGAAGCCTACACTTTTGAAAGTTTCGTAGTTGGTCCCAATTCCCAGCTGGCTGCCGCTGCATCTCATGCAGCTGTTGAATCGCCGGGCACGAAATATCAGCCACTGTTTTTTCATTCGCAGTCAGGAATGGGGAAAACACACCTCCTTCATGCGATTGGATGGGCTTTTCTGAGACTGCGCCCGCATTCCAAAGTGCTTTACGTGGGCGCCGAGAAATTCGCCAACGAATACATCGATGGAATCCGGAATTCCGGCGAGGTCGCCTTCCGCACGAAATTCCGCGAAGTGGATTTGCTGCTCATTGATGATGTTCAGTTTCTGGGCGGAAAGTCAGGGTTTCAGAGGGAATTTTTCCACACGTTTAATTCAATTATCGATCAGCGAAATCAGATCGTGATTGCCAGTGATTGTCTCGCCTCGGAGATTTCGCATCTCGAGGAAAGGCTTGTGTCCCGCCTCCAGTGGGGAATGACGGTGCAGGTCGAGGTGCCCGACGGTGCTACCAGTGAAGCGATTCTGCGCAAAAAGCGGGATGATATGAACCTCGAGGTGACCGATGACATTATTACCAAAATTGTCCGGAGAGTTTGTCGGAATGTGCGCCAACTCGAGGGAGCTTTGATCCGGACAGCCATGGTTGCATCCCTGAACGAAGGGGTTTTGACCGAAGATCAGCTGGATGACTTGCTTGCCGATATGGTCGGCGATAACACAAAAATGCTGGGACTTGAGGAGATTAAGCGAACCGTGGGTGAGTATTTTGGCGTCGATGTCACAGAAATGGAGAGCAAGCGGCGGACCAATAAAATCACGGAGGCGAGACAGGTCGCCATGTATTTGAGCCGTGAATTGACCACCCATTCTTTGAAAGAAGTGGCAGGAAGTTTCGCCAAAGATCATGCTTCTGTGGTTTATGCCGTGAAGGCGACCAAAGAAAAATCGTCGAAATCGGAGTCGTTGAGAAACGCTATCGAGTTGCTACGGCGGAGAATGGCAAGAGATGGCGGAGTTCGCGACCGGCAAAATTCAATTTCGAGAAGCCGTCACAGTCTCACAAACGGCGTGTCAGACAGCGGATCCCGGATTGATCTTGAAAACTCTGATGCTGAAAGGGATTTTTAGGTGACATAGAACCTATTCGCGTTGAAAGTCAGCAAAATCGATGAAATTCCAGATTGAAAGAGACGTTTTCCAGGATGCCTTAACTCAGGTGCAGCATGTGGTGGGTAGTAAGACAACCCTGCCCATCCTTTCCAATGTTTTGATTCAGGCCGACGACGAGGGGCTGAAGCTTTCCACCACCAACCTTGATGTTGCGATGGCGGTCCGCGTTCCCGCATCAGTCGAAGAACACGGCAAAACCACTCTGCCTGCCCGCCGCCTCGGAACGATTGTGCGCGAGCTGGCCGGAACAGAGGTTCAGATTTCTGTCGACGAAAGTAATACGGCTTCGGTAAAAAGCGGTCCCAGTTTCTTCAAAATATTGGGTCTGAGCGAAACAGAGTTCCCGAAAATCGGTGAATTTGAAGAAGCCCGCGAGTTTACTGTTGACCAAAGAATGCTCAAAGACGCTCTGCGAAAAACAGCTTACGCCATTTCCACAGATGAAACCCGTTATGTTCTCAACGGAGTAAATTTTGTGATCGGTGACGGTAATTTGACTCTGGTCGCAACTGATGGACGCCGCCTGGCGATGGTGGAACAAAATCTGGAACTGCCGGATGGCAATGACACCGCAGTAATTATTCCGACCAAAGCGGTTATGGAACTTCAGAGACTCCTCACCGATGAGGGGGAGATGAAAGTGCAGCTGACGGCAAGTCAGGCCGCTTTTACTCTGAATAACAGTTTTCTGGTCACCAAGCTGATCGAAGGCAACTATCCCAACTATCGCCAGGTAATTCCGGGCGAAGCCAAATACAGAATTCCTCTGGAGCGTGAAGTTCTGCACAATGCTGTGAAGCGTGTTGCTATTCTGGTGAACGAAAAGACCAATTCGATCAAGTTCACTTTTGCAGACAGCCTGCTGACGATTTCCACCAACTCGCCTGAAGTGGGTGAAGCCAAAGAAAGTCTCGACATCAAGTATGATGGCCCGGAGATGTCTCTCGCGTTTAACCCGGAGTTTGTGATGGCACCGCTGCGCAACCTCGATCAGGATGAGGTTTATCTCGATTTGATTGATGAATCCAGCCCGGGAGTGATCAAAATCGACGAACCCTTTCTGTATGTGATCATGCCGATGCGGGTCACCAGTTAGTGCCCGGATTTTACGCTGTACCAGCCATAGTAATACCTGTATTACCGATCTGGCTGGAATACGGAATGTTTATATATTATTTTATATAAATAATTATATAGATTACTTAGTATTATTTTACTCTTTAACTTGACTGGCGAGAGACTTGTTGCGATAGAGATTGCACCCGTTCAAACCAGTAAGTAATCCACCATGCGAAGAGTAAGATTTGATGAAGCTATAGTAAAGATATTGAAAGCGGACAAGCGCTACAAAGCTGACGCTTATTTCTTTCTGCGCGATGCGCTTGATTATACAGTAAAAGAGTTGAGGGCCGATGAGCTGGTGGAACATCGCCATGTGTCAGGCCGGGAGCTGCTCGAAGGATTCAGGCAGTTTGCATTGAGTGAACTGGGGTCAATGGTTGGGCCGGTCCTGCGCTCGTGGGGACTGGAGGACGGGAAAGACGTTGGCCACATGGTTTACAATCTAATTCAGGTTGAAGCATTCGGAAAATCGGAGGATGATGATCCGGGTGATTTCGAAAACTGGATCTCTTTTGAGGAAGCTTTTCGTAAACCATTCCAAACATCCCGCCCGGTGTTGCGTGCAGCTCCAAAAAATTCCGATGATTTGTTGGAACCGCCAGGCAGGGGTAATAAACCAGCCAAAACCAACGAAGCTTGAGTTCCTACGACACCTCCAATAATCTTGAATTTCCGGAAATTTCAGCCCGAGTCTGGACACTTCCAAACGGGCTCGAAATATTAGTTAAAGAAGACCACTCCGCTCCGGTTGTCAGTCTTCAGGCCTGGTGCCGGGCCGGCAGTATTCACGAGGATGAGTGGCTGGGCGCGGGAATGTCTCACTTCCTCGAGCACATGCTTTTTAAAGGAACGGAGCGACGTTCCGCCAGCGATGTGGCGAAGGAGGTTCAGGCCAGCGGGGGGTACATCAATGCTTATACCTCATTTGATCGAACCGTGTACTGGATTGATTGTCCGGCCAGTGGTTTTGACTCATGCCTGGATGTACTCTGTGATGTTGTGGGTTATGCGCAGATCCCTGAGGAGGAATTTGAGAAGGAGCAGGAAGTTATCCGGCGCGAGTTTGCGATGGGTGATGACAACCCCGGTCAGGTGGTCAGTAAAATGCTGTTCCACAATGCCTACTCGCTCCATCCCTGCAGGTATCCGGTGATCGGGCATATCGATTTGTTCAACCAGCTCACTCGCGATGATTTGTACCAGTATTACAAGGCGAAATACTCGCCCGATAATATTTTCTTCGTAATCGCCGGTGATGTGGATGCTGAATCGGTTCGGCAGGATATCGAAAAACATCTCGGTGGTTTGGAGCGAAAGAGAAAAGCTCATCCCGTGCTGACAGCTGAGCCGCCACAAATGGGTAAACGCGAAGAAGTTCGCGAATTTCCCACTGAACTGTCCCGCTCCAGAATTTCCTGGCAGATTCCCGATCATACCCATCCGGATGTTCCGGCACTGGATCTTCTCGCTGCCGTTCTGGGAAGCGGGCGCAGCTCGCGTTTGTACCAGTCAATTCGGGAGGATAAGCAGCTTGCTCACGGAATTTCAGCCTACGCGTATACTCCGGCGTTTCGTGGAATTTTTGTTCTCACGGTAGACACGGAACCGGAAAAACTGGAAAAAGCGGAAGCGGCTGCACTGGAAGAGGTTCGGAAACTCCAAAAAGATGGAATCACGGAGGAAGAGCTGATCCGGGTGAGAAATCAGTCGCTCAGTTCGCAATTCTCTACTCTCACCGATATGCGCGGGCAGGCCTCCGATATGGGTTCTAACTGGCACGCCGCCCGGAATCTGGATTTCACCAGAGATTATGTTCGTGAAGTTCAAAGGGTAACCTGCGGAGACGTGCAGCGGGTCGCAAAATCCTGGCTGGGTAATGACAATACCACAAGGGTTGCTCTGGTTCCTTCCATCAATATCGGAGGAAAAGACAGCGGTACAGGTTCAAAGAGATCCGAGGATATTCGCAAAGTCGAACTGGAAAATGGACTGACAATGCTTCTGCTGTCCGACAGGAGAGTTCCCTTTGTTCAGGCAACCGGAGCGTTCCGGGGTGGCCGGTTGGCGGAAACGTCCGGGACTTGCGGCATCACGCGGTTGATGGGACGAATGCTGACGCGTGATACCAAAAAGCGCACGGCGTCAGAACTTTCGGAGCTGATTGAATCGGCCGGGGGCGGCATTTCCGCCAGCGTGGGTAACAACACTTTCGGCACCTCGGTAGGAGCTCTGAAAAATGCTCTTCCTCTCGTTGTTGATCTCCTTGGTCAATCACTGAGAGAACCGCTTTTTCTCGATGAAGTGGTCGAAAAAGAAAGGCAATTCCAATTGTCCTCTCTCAAAGCCGAATCGGATCATCCTTTCACAATAGCGATGAACCGTTTCCGTAAGGAAATGTACGGCAGCCATCCCTACGGCCTGCCCGACAAGGGAACCGTCGATTCTTTGAATTCGCTGACGCCGGGACAACTTGCCGATTTTCGCGAAGGCCTTGTCACCGGCAACAATGGGGTAATTGGAATATTCGGTGATCTGGACCTGAGTGAAGCCGAGGATTTGATTCGCGCCGAGTTCGAGGGAATTCAGCCGGGAACCAGACAGTTTTTCGGTTCCTCCGGAATTGAGCTTCCTGGTTCCTACGGTCAGATTGTCGAAGAAAAACACGAGAAAGAGCAGGCCATACTTTTGATTGGATACCGTGGCTGTGATTTGTTTGATCCAGACAATTACCCGATCGGATTGATCGACGAAGCCTGTAGTGATATGGCGTCCCGCATGTTCGTCCGGATCCGGGAGGAACTTGGTCTGGCCTACTCAGTTGGGTGTACGAGAATGATGGGCATCGATCCTGGTTTCCTCGCTTTCTATGTAGCAACTTCGCCGGAACAGCTCGACCGGGTTCAGGAAGAGATGATTGATGAAATCAAAAACCTTTCGGAAAATGGTCTGAGTACTGAGGAATTTGATCGAGCCAAAGCTTCCTGGTTAGGGCGCGAAGTCATCCATCTGCAGGGTGCTCGCGAACTGGCCGGAGTTGCCACCGTGGATGAACTTGTGGGTCTCGGCTGGGACCACTACCGGGAGACGCCGCAGCGGATTCAGAGCCTTGAGCAAAACCAAATTCAGCAAGTGGCCGCGAAATATCTGCAGGATGAAAACCGGGTCATAGTGCGCCTCACCACTTGAGTGGGTCCGCTTTACGGGACTAGCCGGATACACCGGTATCGTTTTAGATCTCCGGATGAAGAAGCTATTCATCATCCTTTGTTGTTGTATCACACTGTCCGGACGGTCTGCCGATCAACCCAATATCATGGTTTTCCTCGTCGATGACATGGGGGTGATGGATACCTCTGTGCCATTCTTGACGGACAAAAATGGTGTTCCAAAAAAGTATCCGCTCAATGATTTCTACCGTACTCCGGGCATGGAGCGACTTGCCGAACAGGGGATTCGTTTTAATCAGTTTTATGCGATGAGTGTTTGCTCACCGACCCGGATATCCATCATGACCGGGCAAAATGCAGCCCGGCACCGGGCTACGAACTGGATCAACCCCCGGGAAGACAATGCAGGCACCTACGGGGCGAAAGAGTGGAACTGGGAGGGCCTGACAAAGGGGGATGTCACTTTGCCGGGGATTCTACGCGAAAACGGTTACCGAACCATTCATGTAGGCAAAGGTCATTTTGGCCCCTTCGATCATGAAGGGGCGGACCCGATAAATCTGGGCTTCGACTATAATATCGCCGGTGGAGCGTTTGGCGCCCCCGGTAGTTACTACGGAGAGAAAAACTACGGCGGGTTGTTAACTTCGAGACGAAAACAGCACACCCCACCGCATCTCGAAGAATACTATGGCACCGACACTTTTCTGACCGAAGCACTCACTATAGAAACAAAAGAACTAATCTCAAAAACCGTTGAGGACGATAAACCGTTCTTTCTCTATTTCTCTCACTACGCCGTCCATGCCCCGTTCGAATCGGATCCCCGTTTTGCCGAACATTATGCGGATTCCGGCAAATCGAAAAATGCTGAAGCATTTGCCACTTTGATCGAAGGAATGGATAAATCGCTTGATGATATGTTAGACCATTTTGAGGCTCTCGATATAGCGGAGAATACTCTGATATTTTTTCTGGGCGACAATGGTTCTGATGCTCCTCTGGGAAATCAACATGATATAGCCTGTGCCGCACCTTTGAGGGGCAAAAAAGGAGCTCACTACGAAGGCGGCATGCGGGTCCCTTTTATCGCTGCCTGGGGGAAACGGAACCCGGAAAATAAATGGCAAAAATCGCTGCCCATTCCGTCGGGTAAGATTCAAGGGCGCATCGCTTCGGTAACTGATTTGTTCCCTACCATTCTGGAGTTCACGGATTCCGGGGTTTCGGAAGGTCATCCAGTAGACGGATACTCTCTCCTGAAGTTGTTGACCGGAACGGAAGACTCGCAGCATCCGCAGCAATTTCTTATGCACTATCCTCATGGACGCCACCGCAGTAATTATTTTACCACCTGGCGGGACGGGGACTGGAAGGTGGTATTCCACGCTTTGCCGGACGAACCGACTACCGGAAACTTTATACAATTTACCGGTGGAAACTACGAGCTGTTCAATCTGAAAAATGATCCATTCGAGCAGACTAATCTCGCCGACCGGGAACCGGAAAAGCTGGTAGATATGATGAAAGGATTGATCGCCTCGCTGGAGGAAAAAAATGCCGTTTATCCCGTAGGGAAAGACGGAACAGTTCTAAAACCGGTTCTACCGTAGACCGGGGATTGTACCCTGTACAGTGCGCGACTTAACAGGGTACAGTTTGCCCCGCCTGGAGAAATCTACGTGATATTCCCTTGAACCAGGCGGATCCGCTAATACTGTCTGGTTAGCCCATGTGCGATGTTGTTCCCTGCTTACCTGTAACCATTGCCAAACCGGAGGTGAACCATGACTCCCGGTAAAATATTCCGGGAAGCCGTAGAAGCTGAGCATCCGTTGCAATGCGTCGGTGTGATCAATGCCTACGCCGCTATCCTGGCGAAATCTACGGGTTATCGAGCATTATATCTTTCCGGTGGCGGAGTTGCGGCCGCGTCCTGCGGGATGCCGGACCTCGGGGTGACAACGATGGACGATGTGGCAACCGATCTTCGGCGTATCACGGATGCGTGTGACCTGCCGGTGCTGGTAGATATTGATACCGGTTGGGGCGGGCCTTTGAATATTGCCCGGGCGGTTAAGATGATGGAAAAAAGCGGAGCAGCGGCGATCCATATCGAAGATCAAGTCGACCTGAAACGTTGCGGTCATCGTCCTGATAAATCAATCGTGTCGCAAAGTGAAATGACTGAACGGGTAAAGGCCGCAGTCGATGCCAGGGCCGACGTGGACTTTGTGATAATGGCACGGACCGATGCGCTCGCTGTGGAGGGTATGAATTCCGCAATCGATAGAGCCTGCGAATATGTTCAGGCGGGAGCGGATATGATATTTCCCGAAGCGATGACCGACCTGGAACAATATACTACTTTTGCCCGGGAAGTTTCAGTGCCAGTTCTGGCTAACATCACCGAATTCGGTTCAACCCCTTTGTTTACCGTTTCTCAACTGAGCGATGCCGGGGTCAGTATCGTGCTTTATCCTCTTTCCGCCTTTCGGGCGGCCAGTCAGGCGATGCTGAAAACCTACGAGGCGATTCGCAACGACGGAACCCAACAGGGGGTACTTGATACCATGCAAACACGCGACGAACTCTACCAATATCTGGACTACCACAAGGCTGAGGAAACCGTTAACCGGTTCCTCGAAAATCAACCCAACGAACCCGACTGAGTAAACATCATGAAAGAAGGGAATGCAAAACCGCGTAAACCGAAAAAATCGGTAGCCTTGTGCGGAGTTGAGGCAGGTAATACATACCTCTGTTCGGTTGGCCAATCGGGCAATGACCTTCACTATCGCGGATATGACATTTTGGATTTTGCCGATACCGCAGAATTCGAAGAAATTGCCTGGTTGCTAATCTACGGTGAACTTCCGACTCAAGCGCAACTAATCGGGTATAAAGAAAAGCTTCGCGGCATGAGATCTCTACCTGGGCCAGTGCGAAAAGTTCTCGAAGTGATCCCTGCGAGCGCCCATCCTATGGACGTTCTGCGCACCGGTTGTTCGGTTCTCGGTTGTTGCGAACCGGAATCACCGCAAACCAGAGGGACCATCGACAGGCTTATGGCCTGTATGCCTTCCATGCTGATGTATTGGTATCACTTCAGTCGGGATGGAAAACGAATCGAAGTGGAAACGGACGCTGAATCTTTAGGTGAGCATTTTCTCGAAATGCTTCACGGAGAGGCGCCCCGGAAGTCGTGGGTTCGAGCTATGCATACTTCATTGATTCTTTATGCCGAGCACGAATTCAATGCATCAACTTTCACCGCCCGCGTCATAGCTGGAACTGATTCCGATTTATACTCGGCAGTTACCGGCGCGATCGGTGCTCTGAGAGGGCCGAAACACGGAGGTGCCAATGAAGTAGCCTTCGAAGTTCAGAGTCGATACAAAAGCCCCGACGAGGCGGAAAAGAACATTCTGGATAGAGTTTCGCGCAGAGAAATTATCATTGGATTTGGGCATCCCGTCTACACAATTGCCGATCCGAGAAATTCGGTAATCAAAAAAGCAGCCCGTCAACTGTCGGAGGAATCCGGCGACTGCCTTCTTTTTGACATTGCTGAACGAATCGAAACAGTGATGTGGCAAAGGAAGAAAATGTTTCCCAACCTGGATTGGTTTTCTTCGGTGGCCTATCACAAAATGAATATACCTACCGCTATGTTTACCCCGCTCTTCGTTTTTGCGAGGGTAACGGGGTGGGGGGCTCATGTCATGGAGCAACGCGAGGACGGCAAAATTATTCGTCCCGGTGCAGTATATAAAGGTCCAGAGAACCGTCCGTGGCTGCCTTTGGAGAAACGGTAGACTACCATCATTTATGAGCAATTTGACTTCGGCCGTGCGCCCTGATTTTGACCAGGTAATCCAGCAGATTGCCGACTACGTACTGCGCGATGACATTTCCGATTCCTGCCTTGCGATGGAAACAGCTCGTTATTGTTGGATGGACA
>JARGOZ010000152.1 GCA_029213025.1 Verrucomicrobiales bacterium | reverse complement strand
TTTCTGCGCACCCGGTGAAATTCCCACGACCCGGAGATTGGTACCTTCGATCTTACGGTTCACCGGGGAACCCGGCATTTGAAAACCACCTACCGAAGGTGTGGTGCTCCCGTAAGGATTGTTCATCTGCCGGGTGGCAGTCTGCCCGGTTGACGACTTTTGGTGGAATTGTGCGTCAACAGTGGCAGGAAAAATCAGAGAAAAAAGGCAAAGGGCAGGAATAACGTGTTTCATGGGTCGTCTGTGAAAATAACTGGCTACGGATGAAGACTTTTCATCATAACGTCACAATAAAGACGCGGCAAGAATATTGAAGTTAGGGATAGTTAACAAAACCGGTCACTCGGACTCGGCAAGGTAACGCTCCGCATCAAGCGCGGCCTGACATCCGTTGCCTGCAGCCGTGATCGCCTGCCGGTATACGTGATCAGCAACATCCCCTGCTGCAAATATCCCTTCTACAGAAGTCTGGGTTCCGCTTTTCTGAAGAATGTAGCCGTTGGAATCCAAATCAACACCGGTGCCGGCAAGGAAAGAAGTATTCGGAATGTGTCCGATGGCGACAAAAACGCATTTTACCTCCCTTTGCGACCGGGAACCGTCCTGAGTATTGGTCAGCGCAATCGATGTCATTTCCCCCTGATCATCAGTAATGTATTCGGCAACCTGAGAATTCCAGAGGGGCTCAATCTTCGGATTGGCCAATACCCGGTCACTCATTATTTTCGAGGCGCGAAGTTCATCCCGGCGGTGGACGAGATACACTTTGCTGGCAAAGCGGGTCAAGAAATTGGCTTCCTCCGCAGCGGAGTCTCCTCCTCCAATGACGGCTACGGGAACATCGGGATAAAAGGCACCGTCACAAGTGGCGCAGGACGTGAGACCGTGACCGATCAGTTCCTTTTCATTAGGCAAACCGAGGTGACGCGGGCTGGCTCCGGTGGCGATGATCACGGTCTTCGTCTCATAGTCGGTACCGCTCATGGTCTGGAGTTTGAATCCGCCTTCAATTTTGGAAATTCCGTCGACGCGATCATACTGCACGCGGGTCCCGAATTTTTCGGCCTGCTGCTGCATTTTCATCATCAAATCCGGCCCCATGACACCTTCGGGAAACCCGGGAAAATTTTCCACCTCAGTGGTAGTCGTCAATTGCCCCCCGATTTGTTCCCCGGCGATAACAAGAGGACTCAGGTTGGCCCGGGCGGTGTAGATGGCTGCTGTCCAGCCTGCGCAGCCGGTTCCGATGACGATCACGTTTTCCATGCGCGGTTAATATCCTGAAACACCCAAGCTCTCAAGAGAAAAATGGGACGACCGGCGCAGATCACCCACCCACCGGAGAGGCAAAAATCGTTTTGAATGGATCGGGCCCGTCCGCAGGATCCCAGTCTGAAGGAGGCGCCGGGGCCGGAGGGGCCGCTTTGGCTCCTTTTGCCCCCTTCATCCCCTTACCTCCGCCACCGGACGGTGCAGGTTGCGAGGCCGCAGCAATCCTCTTCGGAGGCGGCGGTGTGTAATTCGGGTCGGTGCCGGGCTCGACATCGGATACGATCCGAAAACCGGTGTAGAAAGTCTGTTCCTCCGCCATTTCCGCAGCCCGCCGCGAAGTGGTTTCAAATCCTTCTTTGGTCAAAAAAGAGGCACCTCTTTTGATCGGCACCAGTTTGTCCGGGCTGTCGGGATGCGAATCCCACGTCGCCGTCCACTCGCTCACATTACCGGCCATACCCTGAACGGCATACCGACTCATATCATCGCCGAGAGCGTCAACTTCGGACCAGAGAGCATAGCCATCTTTCGATCCCGCCTTCTGGTCACCTTCGTCCTGATGATCGACACCGGAGTTAAATTTGGTCAGATCGAGATCGTCGCCCCATGGATACTTATATCCGGACCGTCCCCGGGCTGCTTTTTCCCACTCCTGTTCTGTGGGCAGACGGGCGTTTATCGATCGTGCATAAGCATAGGCATCCCACCAGTCAACTCCTGTCACCGGGCAGTTGGGAGTGATGGTGGCATCGAGGAATTTTTTCCCTTTCTTCGCAGCGCTGTACATCGCAGCCCACTTGTTGGGCGTGTGTGTGGTTTTATCCGCCGGTTGATCGGGGTGCTGCCAGGCGGAAAGGGAGGTCGGCTTTGCTTTGGCCTTTGCCAAAAAATCAGCGTATTGCGCGATGGTCACTTCCTGCTGAGCCATCCAGAATTCAGGCAACTCAATCATTTCTCCGTCCTGATACGGAAAAGGTCCGTCCGGGATTTTCGAAAACGAGGTAAATTCTCTAACTTCCGGCGGCTTTTTGAGGAAAAATGATGCGGCGATGCCGCCGAGAACCAGAGCCAAACCGATGAAAGTCCCCATCACCAGTGCTTTCTTATTGGTCTCTTTCGTCGTGGCTTCGGTCGATTTGGCGTCGGAAAGATGACTGGTTTTTGCCTGAGTATCCGCCGCCAAACCACGCCTCAAACTGTCGATTGTTTTGATACCGTCGATCCGTTCCTGGCCCATCCGGTCGATCAGGGAATAAAGACCGGGATCGGTCGCACCCTTTTTGATGAACGGCTTTAAGGCAGCGCCGAGGTATTGCATCTGCTGATTTTCCTCATCCGGACTCAAGATCGAGCCAAGACTCTTTACCGGATTGGCAATTCTCGTTTGTTCACCGTTTTGCAGCAGAATGGTCTGCGCCGTCATAACACGATGCTGCATCTGGTGAGACCGGAAATATTCGAGCGCACTGCAGCATGACTCCAGCACCCCCCAGAGGGTTTCATCGCTCAAATTCGCACGCTGCGCCGCCAGATCGGCGAGAGAAGGTGAATCAACCAGCTCCAGTGTATAAAAGTTCACGCCCTGCTCCTGCACACACTCATACACCAGCGAAACGTTGGGATGATTCACTTTTGCTCTGGCACTGGCCTCATTGACGAAGGCTTGAACCCATACCGGGTCTTTCCGGTGTTTCCGATACAGGGTTTTTATCGCCACCTTCCGGTTGATCGAAGTCTGCTCCGCTTCATAGAGAGCGAAATCACGATCCCTTTGAATGATCCGGTCGAGCCGGTAGTCACCCAGTTGGGTTCCCACCGGTAAATCCTCTTCATACGCCTCGATCCCGGCAGCCTGCGTGGTTTGCACGGCCGTAGTCGAACTCACCGGGGCCACCTGCGCAGGTGGACCAGCCGCTTCCAGTATCCACTCTTTTAGAATGGGAACTTCGACAGGCTTGTAGAAAAATTTATCCCCCTCCATGGCCCGGCCGTAGTAGGCCGACATATCAACCGGAGAGCAGAAAGCGCTTTTGAACTGTCCTTTAGTAGCTTGAATTTGATCGCGGAAATCGAAAATTGAATTGCCGTTAGCTGCAGGAATGGCACCCACCATGACCGAAATATGGCTGAGACCCGAAGCTACATTCAACGCATCTGCCGGGGTGGATGCTGTGTAAATAGAGTTTACAGAACCTTGTAAAGCCTGAGCCATTGCGGCCCTTTCGGCTTCATTTTCATCCACGATTAACAGTACTGTAGGAGAACTCATCCAGACTTAAATATCAAATCAACGGTTGATTGGAAACAACGAAGTATCAGGACCCTGCGGAGGAGGAGGCTCTTCCACGGGCTCGCTCACCGGAAAACGCAAACTCCTCAGCTGATCCGACGAAACTACGCTGTCCTGCAATTGATTCCTGTAATACAACTCAATTACGTAACCAAAGTAGACTCGCTCACCCAGGTTTCGCTTTTGTTCAACTGTAAAAACAGGTTGATGGTAAATTATCTCCAATTCCTCGGTTCTACGCTCCTGCCAGTCGTAGGGATGAGACGGGTAATCCCATGACGTTGTCGCGGTCGTTGCCCCGGGAGTCTTGCCGTTGATCAAATCGTAAAAGTAGACCCGCATATCGAGGTCTTTGGCGGCCAGCTTTTCCCCGGCCTTGCCGATAATGGGGATGAGCAGAGAAACCTTTTCCCCCTCTGCGGAAACCGGCAGTTTGCGCACCCGAACTTTCCCCAGCTTCAAATATTTGCCCAGCTCCACTTCGGGAATTGTGGGGTCCTCCCCCCGCAGAACTTTATCGGCAGTCTGGTAAAACGAGCCCGCTACGATTCGGCCCATTGCAGCGACTCTGCGCCAGTATTCCTCCGCTTCAGCCATCCGGCCAAGTTCGCCGTAGGTTCCGGCCAACTCACTGAGAATCCGGGGATGACCCGGCAGATTTTCGTCGGCATCGTGGAGAGCTTCCAGTGCGCCCGCCAAATCACCACGCCTTCTGTCATCGATACCGGTTTCCACCAGTCGGGAAATCAGAGAGTCGTCAATCTTACCGACAGGATCGGAAACTTCGCTGAAATCCGGTGCCGGAAACCGGGCGATATTTGACGTGGTCTCAGAAGATTCCGGAGTCCCGGCTGCGTTGGTTACAGTCTCCGCCGGTGGAGTTGTCACGGGAGTTGATTCCAGGTTGGGAAGCGGCTCTGTTTCCGCCGGCACACTCAGCGCCGGCGGACTTGTCGTAACCACGGGCTGATCTGCCGCCGGAGTGCGTTTGATCACAGCGACAGCGACAGCCACGATCTGCAGAATAGCAAGGAATCCTGCTATCCACATCGCATTCAAAAAGGTGTGCCCAAGTTTAGCAGGCTGCGCTGAAAGAACCTTGTCTGCCATAAAGAAAAAAACTTCCGGAAATCAAATATTTTTAATCAATTTAAATTTTCCAAAAGGCTAAGAAAGATAAACGCCCAATCGTCAAAAGCAAACCGGCGCAGTTCTTCAAATTTTAGAAACAAATTTGAATTAATTTTAAATGATTGACGAACGGCTCTGGGATCATATTATCGTTTTAGCCTTCAGGCAGGATTCTTTGCTCCTCCTGACAAGCTGATCAATTAACACCAAACACTAAAAAAACCGTGAGCAGCCATTTATCCAGTGATATTGAAATCGAAGGGGACATCAATTGTTCCACCGATTTGATTTTCGATGGTTCCATTAAAGGAAATATCATTTCCAAAGGAAGCGTCGTGATCGGAAAGAACGCTGACGTGCACGGAAATGTGAAGGCCGAGAAAGCCGTGGTCGAAGGAAAAATCGATGGAAGCGGTGATTTCGCGACTTGTCGACTGACTCCTTCCTCCGTGATTTCCGGTTCTGTCACAACAGTCAGCCTCCAAATGGAGGAAGGCGCTTCACTATCCGGCCAATGTAAAGTCGGCAAAGGTAAGCAGCCCCAGGCTTAGGCTCCGACACCGTCCGTTCTATCTAAAGAAATTTCAGAAAAGCGTGCAGGTTTATCCTGCGCGTTTTTTTGTGCTCCCGCCTCCGTGTTTTCGTTTATGATACGCCCACTCACAAATTTACCGTAGATATGTCAGCCAGATCGATACCAGTCCGCCCGCGCCGCAACCGCAAAAATCCCGCCGTACGGGGTCTTGTCAGGGAAACTCAGCTCAGCCCTGCCGACTTAATCTATCCGCTTTTTATTGAGGAAGGCGACACAGACACTCCAATAGAATCCATGCCCGGGTGTACCCGCTGGAGTCTCAACGGTCTCATCAAAGAAGTCGGCGAAGCTGTCGCCTCCGGAGTTTCCTCGGTGGTGCTTTTTCCCGCCATTGTCGATTCACTGAAAACCCCGCTTGCAGAAGAATGCTACAACCCCGACGGCCTCGTACCGAGAGCGATCGCTGCGATAAAAAAGGAATTTCCCCAGGTCGTCGTCATCACCGATGTCGCACTGGATCCCTATAATTCCGAAGGCCACGACGGCGTTGTCGAAAAAGATGAGCACGGGGAACTGCATATCGTCAACGACCAGACCATCGATATTCTCTGCCAACAGGCTCTCTGCCACGCACGGGCCGGTGCCGACATCGTCGCCCCCAGCGACATGATGGACGGTCGCGTAGCCGCCATCCGGCAGACGCTCGATGACGAACACTTCGACAGCGTATCGATCCTCAGCTACACCGCCAAATACGCCTCCGCCTACTACGGACCTTTCCGTGGCGCTCTTGATTCCGCACCCAAAGGCGGGGATAAAAAAACCTACCAGATGGATCCGGCCAATGCTCGCGAAGCCCTTCGCGAAGCTGATCTGGATGTGGCGGAGGGAGCCGATATTCTCATGGTAAAACCCGCCGGGCCCTATCTCGATATCATCCGCACCATCCGTGATAATACTGATTTACCCGTCGCCGCCTATCAGGTCAGCGGTGAATATCTCATGATCAAATCCGCCGCCAAAGACGGCTGGATCGACGAAGAAAAAGTCGCCATGGAATCTCTCATCGGTATCAAACGCGCCGGTGCCGACATGATTTTAACTTACTTCGCCAAAGACGTCGCCCGGCAGCTGAAAGGGTAAATCTAACAGGGTACAGTGCCGCATTGTACCCTGTTGAATGCTATTTTCCGCCTCGTAAAACTTCGAGAGGCGGGTGATTCGCAACACCCCGGCTCAAAATCATTCCAAAGGCAGCGCAGAGTAGACTTGTCAAAACAATCGCTCCTGCGACGGGCCAAAGATGAGTAAAAAACTCTACTTTGAATGCGAATTTGGCCAGCCCCCACGTCGCTGCTATCGAGAGGATCCCGCCGGTTATCGCCGCAAACAGACCCAACGCTATATATTCAGTGAGAAGTATACTCCGGATTTGTTCCCGCGAAGCTCCCAGGGTGCGCAGCAATACACTCTCTTCCGTCCGGTCACGCTGTCCGGAAAGGATCGTCCCTACCAGTATCATAATCCCGGCCCCCACGGTGTATAGCGACATAAACCGCACGACATATCCGGCGCGCTCGACGATGTCTTCCACCGTTTTCAGAATCAAAGACATATCAAAAACCGTGACATTGGGAAACTGTATAGCAGCTTCCCGCTGCAACGCACCGGATTGAGCGGAATCCCCGGCATTGGTTGTCAGAATGTGGAAGCCCGGCGCCTCCTCAAGAAGGCCCTCCGGAAATACAAGAAAGAAATTCAAACCCTGGTGATCCCAGTCCACTTTCCGGATACTGGTAATAGATAAAGTCAAAGGCAATCCCTGGACATCCATACCCAGTTCGTCTCCAACCTCGACTTGTAAATCTTTAGCAATTCCCTCTTCTATAGACACCGGTACCGGCTTTTCAAAATCCGCTTCATCAACCCGGGGAATCCACTCCCCTTCGACAAGCTCCTCCGTCTCGACAAGGGCGGCCCGATAGGTGGAACGAAAATCCCGGCGCACAATCCAGCCGGGAACCCTGGTCTTCTCATCCGCCTGAATTTCGCTGACGGGAGTTCCTTTGATATGCGTAAGCCTCATCGAAATCATCGGCGCATCGCCAATCACTTTCATATCCATCGATTCAATCAAGCCTTTGACTTCCTGCTTTTGATCAGGTTGCACATCAATCAAAAACAGATTGGACTCATTTTCTTTCGTTTCCGGACTGAACTGCGACGACAACATTTTCGATGTAGCCAACATAGTTACGATCAGAAAGACACCGAGACCAATCGAGACCGTGAAGGCGAGGGTCTGGTTGCGGGGTCGGTGAAGATTCGCGATCCCCTGGCGAATGGTATAGGGAAATCCGCTGCGATATCGCCTCGCGGCGTGACTGATCCCTTTTGCGATCAGGGTTAGAATACCAATCGCAACCCCCAGACCACCGACAAAAGCCAGCCCCAGCCAGGGCATCTTTTCCGGGCTGAGCAACAGCCCGGAGAGAACCAGAGTCACCACCAGCACAGCCACTACAGACCGAAACAACACGTCGCGGAAACCAACCTTGTCCGGCTGGATACCGGATCGAAGCGCTTCCAGCGGAGAAATCCGTCGTACCCGGATCAACGGAAACAATGCAAAACTCACACAGAGCAACAGACTGATACCGGCACTGGCGGCAACAGACAGCCAGGAGGTTTTGGCTTCGAATTCAAATGGAAAGACTTCTGACAGAAAAACCGGGATCGCCTTTTGCACTGCAATCCCCAAACCGGTTCCCAGGATACTACCAAAGACGCCAAGCAAAACCGCCTGAACCAGAAAGATCGAAAAAACCTGGTTCGTCGAGCAACCAATACATCGCAAAGTCGCCACCGTACCGATCCGGCTTAATATATGAACATGGATTGCGCCGGCGATCCCGATACCGCCGAGAATCAACGCCATAAAACCGATCAAGCTGAGAAAGCTATATACATTATCGAGAATCCGACCGAGTCGTTTTTTGCGCTCTTCAATCGAGGTATGTTGTATTCCTTCAGTAACCAGAAAAGTTTTCAACTCTTTAGTCAGGATTTGCTCGTCCACATCGATTTCGCGGGGCGTTTTGAAAAAACTTCGATACCGGGCCAGACTTCGACTGCCCAGCAGTTCGGTAGTTTCCAGCAAAGTTGGTGACAGGTAGGCCGACGGGGCAAATGCTGCAAATGCACTGGGTCTTGGCGGCGCCTTCACCAGGTAGCCGAGGATCTGTGTATTAAGTTCCCCGATCCGGACAAAGTCTCCGGGTTTCGCATCAAACTGATCCATCAAACTTTGCTCTAATACGATCCCCTTCCCGGCTACAGAATCCCCCCACGCTTCAGCAGGCTCAGTCACTACATCTCCATAAAACGGAAAACCTTTTCCTATAGCCCGTACCTGAACCAGACGGCTTTCATCTTCAGCATCGACAAAGCGCAGCATGGTCATGAAGCTGGTTTCATCGATCCGTTCCCCGGCTATTTCGGAAAATTTCGCCAAAGCTTCATCGGAGAGAGGACGCCGGGAAGAAAGCATCAAATCCGCTCCAAGTAACTCCCGGGCCTGATCCTCAATCGCAACTCTTAAATTTTCACGGAGAGAGCCGGTTGAAACAAGCGCTGCCGTTCCAAAGATAATCGAAAGAGAGAACAAGAGCAGTCGCTTCCGGTCCCGGCGCGTGTCACGCCAGGCCATTTGCCACGTCCAGCGTTGCAGAAGTTCACGGAAAAATTTCATTTTGAATGAACGGTGCGCTCCGCTATTTTCCCGCCTTTCATCCGGATAACCTGCCCGGCGAGATTCGCCAACTCATGATCGTGAGTCACAATCACGAGTGCCGTACCGGATTCTGCATTCAATTCGAACAGCATCTCAACGATGATCTCACTGGTTTCCTCATCCAGGTTTCCGGTCGGTTCGTCAGCGAACAGTATGCCCGGCCGGTTTACAAAGGCCCTGGCGAGCGCGACCCTCTGCTGTTCGCCACCGGAAAGCTGAACCGGGTAGTGGCAAAGCCGGTCGCCGAGCCCAACCCGCTGTAAAAGCTCTACAGCCTGTTCCCTACGATCCGATCGACCGGTGAGTTCGAGGGGCACGAGCACATTTTCCAGCGAAGTCAGAGTCGGAACGAGCTGGAAATTCTGAAACACAAACCCGACCTTCGCATTGCGAAGGGAGGCTCGCTGATCTTCGGAGAGGTCTGACAACTTCTCCCCATCGAGAAAAACATCACCACCGGAAGGCTGATCCAACCCGGCACAAAGCCCAAGCAACGTGGTTTTTCCGCTCCCGGAAGGCCCCACAATGGAGCAGGTGGAGCCTGTCGGGACAGCCAAATTGATGCCGTCGAGAACGACGAGTTCAGGAGCGTCCGGAGTTTTGAAAGATTTGGTCAGGTTTCTCGTCTCGAGAATATAGCCGTTTTCGGAATCCATATTGTTTGATAGTACTACGTCGTTAGTAGAGTAATGAACTTTCTCAAATCCGTATTTCTTGTTTCGTTTTTTTGTCTGGCGGCTCTGCCCTCCGGCAGGGCGGAAGAGCGCCGCATCCTGATCCTCGGAGACAGCCTGACCAAAGGCGAAGGTCTCATGACCGAGCAGGCTTTCCCGGCTCTCCTCGGAAAAAAAATGACTGAAAGCGGAAATCAAAACTGGACCGTGCTCAACGGAGGAGTCAGTGGCGACACCACCGCAGGCGGATTACGCAGACTCACGTGGTTGCTTGGCAAAAAGGTCGACATTCTGGTAGTCGCATTGGGAGCCAACGACGGCCTGCGCGGAGTCGCCCCTGCGGAAACAGACCGGAATCTGCAGGCCATTATCGATAAAGCCAAAGCAAAATACCCCGATATCCGGATCATAATTGCCGGTATGCAAATGCCGGACAACTTCGGTAAAGAATATGTCAAAAAATTCCGCGAAGTGTTTCCGGAAGTAGCCAAGCGAAACAACCTTCCTTTGATCCCTTTTCTTCTCGAAGGAGTGGGCGGAGTACCGGAGCTGAATTTGCCCGATTTGATTCACCCGAATCAAAAAGGACAGGAAGTCATAGCAGAGACCGTATGGAACACTCTGCAACCGATGATAAACAATTAGAGATATTGGCATAAGATTCCCGGGCGAAGTGGAGTTTTCCTGTAATGAGAAAAACTACCACTACCACGCATGAGGAAAATCCGTCACTCGATATGTCTTCTCTTATCGATGTCAGCTTTCTGCTGTTGATATACTTTATCGTAACCTCGACTCTCGATCCCAAAGAGGCGGATATTGGCATGACATTACCGGTGGAGAAAAGAATCCCGGGAGAACCGCTCATCATCGACACGATGCAAATTGACGTTAATTCCAGCGGTGCGATTCTGGTTAACGAGGAGATTCTTGATGCCGACCCGGCCAGCCGCGAAGTGCCTTTTCTGCTTGACCGCCTCAGGACCTATGCGGAAAGCGCAAGACTGATCAATTCCGAACCTGTAGTGATTGTAGCAGCTGATGACGCCGCAAAAGGTCAGCGTTTCGTCGATGTCCTGAATGCCCTCGCTCATCGGGATGTCGCAATCGACAAAGTAACAATCTCCGGGTTTATCGACTAATCCATACACCACAGGGTACTACCGATGCGCAGCAGAAGCCGACCGTGAGCGGGAACAATCGAAGACCGGTTGGTAGCGTCGGGATCCTGCCCCAGAACCGTGGAGTGCAACAGCTCGAAGGCGGGTCCAGCCTTGAATACAAAGACCTCCCCGGTGTGACTCATAACGTAAATTTTGCCGTCCGCAGCGGTAGGTGAAGCTTCAATTTTGGCGCGGGAGGGAAACGACTGATTCCACTCCACCTTTCCGGAGAAAGGCTCCACACAACTGATAATTTTCTTTCGACCGTTCACAAAATAGAAGTATTCGTCGTAAAAAAGCGGCGTTGGCACATCACAGGAAATTGCATCAATTTTACTCGACCACTTTAAGTCATCCTTATTGGAAGAACCTCTACTCCCGGCGAAAAAGGTATAGACCGGTCCCCCTTTCGGAGCGCAGGCTACAATCATATCGTCGCCATATACCGGACTGGGAATCACCCGCCAGTGATTCAAGCCTCTGCGGTTCCAACTTCCCCATCGCCATACTTCGTGCCCGGTTTTCGAATCGTGCGAAGTAATGCAATCAGCCCCGGAAACGAGAACCACCTGTTTTCCTTTATGAGTCACCGGGGTGGGAGTTGAGTACGCTTCCAGCGACTCTCCCGCCGCATCGGATCGGCGGGTGTGTTGCCAGATTTGTTTTCCGGTCTCCGGATCGAGCGCGAGAAGAAAGGAGGACCTGCCGGGCACGACTCCATCTATAGATTCGTTCTGTTGCAATACCTGTAGATACAGTTTCCCGTTATTCAAAACCGGACTGCTGGAGTAACTCCACTTCAGAGAAAATTGGCCGTATTCCTTCTGTATATCTTTTTCCCAGAGAACATTGCCATCAAAATCCATGGCAACGAGATCGCCGGCGCCACTCAATAAAATCACCCTTTCACCGTCGGTTGCGGGTGATGGCCCCGCCCTGTCCGACCGGCGGTCGTGGTGATTCGCTTTACTGATCTCTTTACTCCAGACAATCTCTCCGGTCTCCAGGTCAATCCTGGAGGCAACCACTCCGCGCCCCCCTTCCCCTACCGAGGTAATAAAAATCGAATTACCCCAGACAACAGGAGTTGAGGAACCCGGGCCGGTGAGTTCGCTTTTCCAGGAAACGTGGTCGTCTTTGGAAATTTTTACGGGGAGATCCGATTCGGAATTGGAGCCGTCAAAATTCGGCCCCCGGAAATTCGGCCAGTCTCCGGCCGAAACGATTCCGGAGAGAAACGTCGATACGATAACAAAACCGATGGTGAAAACCCTCACGGATTCATCATCGACGAAATTCAACTGGAGATCAACTCCTCCCGGATCTCGCCGGACGCCGTCTTCTTCTTCCGGACCGGTTCGAAGAATTCGATCGTGTGGATTTCTTTTTCGAAGAAACGCCACGGGCATTCATAACCTCATCGCTGTGAAATGTGTGATCGAGAGTGACCGGCACCGATTTGCCGAGAAGCTTTTCGATATCCCGAAGCAACTCACGGTCTTTTTCGTCGCAAAACGAAATAGCCCGGCCATCTCTTCCCGCACGGGCGGTTCGCCCAATCCGGTGAACATAGGTTTCAGCCTCGACCGGAAGGTCATAATTGATCACATGACTCACGCCAGCAATATCGATGCCCCTGGCCGCCACATCCGTAGCGACAAGGACCTCAATCTTACCAGCCTTGAAACCGTCCAGCGCTCTGGTCCGCGCACCCTGGCTTTTATTTCCGTGGATGGCAGCCGCAGTAATTTTTGATTTCTCGAGTCTTTTCACCACCCGGTTTGCCACATGCTTCATCTGAGTGAACACAATCGTTTTACCGGCCGACTGAGTCTTCAACGTCTCGGTGAGCAGGTTGTCTTTATCTGTTTTACTGACAAACAACAGCTCCTGATCGATTCGCTCCACTGTCGGCTGATCGGGTGCAATCTCGATCCGGACCGGATTTTTCACCATGCTCGAAGCCAGATCCAGCATCGGCTTAGGCATCGTCGCGGAAAAAAACAGGGTCTGTCTTTTTTGAGGAAGAACTTTCAGGATCTTCTTAATGTCATGGATAAATCCCATGTCGAGCATGCGATCTACTTCATCGAGAACGAAAATTTCAATATCATCGAGATAAATGAATTTCTGATTCATCAAATCGAGAAGACGGCCTGGAGTTGCCACCAGGATATCGACACCACGGTTGAGGACGGATACCTGCCGCCCCTGTTTCACTCCGCCGAAAATCACGGTATGATTCATGGGCAGGTGTTTTGAATAAGTTTCGATATTGGCACCGATCTGCGCCGCCAGCTCACGTGTCGGGGCGAGAACCAGAGCCCGGGGTGTATTGCCCTTCGGACGCTTTTTGTGCCTCGACAGCCTCTGGAGAAGAGGCAGGGTGAACGCAGCGGTTTTGCCGGTACCGGTTTGGGCTGAGCCAACAAGGTCGCGACCTTCGGCTATCGGCGGGATGGCCTGTGCCTGAATCGGCGTAGCTACATCGTATCCGGCCTCGCGGACCGCTTTCTGGAGGGGTGATATCAGGGTGTCAAATACGCCTGAAGAATTGTCTTCTTTCATTATGGTACGAGTCCGTTTTCGTTTTGATTGTATAATCACAATTATCCGGACCCGGGAAAACGATGAATGGCAGGAGAGGCAGGAAGCACCCTCCAGGAACGGCTGGAACCTGCCTCTTTCGGGAATAATAGCAAGTTGAATGTGATTCCCGGTTGACCTGAAGCGCTTTTCCCGTTATAGGTCCCGCCCGCAATTTTGACGATTATTGGAAGATGAGAACGAAAAGGAAATACTTCAAAACACACATGACCCGCCCTCGCAAAAAACCGGGAGCGAAGCGCCGTCGTCAACTTGAGCAAAAAAGACGCCTCATCGCCCTCGGCTTTGATGAAGAGGCGGCAAACAAGCTCAATCCAAAGGAGATCCGGGACAAAGTTAAGTATCCCAAGCAGGTCGAGAAAGAACTCGCTGCTGAGAAAAGCTAGCTTTTGTTGACGGAAATATTCCTGAATTTATTCGCCCCGGACTGTAACTGACGGTTCGGGGTATTTTTTTTGCGATTTGCAGCGGCAAGGCTTTCCCGGTCACCGGTTGAGCCGGTCGGCTGGCTCAGTGGGTCCGACCGGGACTATGATTCGAAAATAGATAAGTGACTCCTGGCCGCTTTGTCCCACGAGAAGTTTTCCACCACATGAGAACGCGCATTTGTCCCGAGCTTATGCCTCATGTCCCGATCCTCCAGTAACCGATCCATCGCACGGACGAGGCCTTCCTCATCGCCCAAACCGACCAGCAAACCGTTTCGTTCGTGATCGATTAGTTCCCTGGTTCCCTCCACATCTGTCACTATACAGGGCAGACCCGCCGCCATACCTTCCAGCAACACATTCGACATTCCTTCATACCGCGATGGCAGTACCAGCATGGTTGCGCTCAAATAGTAATCTGTGATCTCGTCCCGGCTTACCCAACCATGGAAGTCCACTTTTTCTTCGATCTGTAGTTCCTTTACCAATTGGTGCAGTTCCAGTCGTAGCGGTCCGTCGCCAATGATGTCCAGCTTTGCCTTGCCCCCGACCCTGGCGAAGGCCTTCAGCAGTCCAGGTACATTTTTTTGTTCCACAAGTCGCCCGACAAAGAGAATTCTGTTCTCACTTTCGGAATCCGGTGGAATGGGAGTAAAACGGTCACAATCAACTCCGTTGGGAATCACTGTAACGGGGTGACTGTCGACAAGCAGGGACTTGCTTTTCAAGCCCTCTGAATTTGCAGTGACACATTTGGAATGCTGATAGATCAAACGCCTCGCCGGTGACAACAAATGATGAATTTGATTCAACGACGGCTCATTTCCCGGAACATCACCACCTCGCAGCGACACTACATACGGAACTCCAAAGCCAAACTTCAGCAGGGGCCCGAACCATCCACATGGAAGCCCGAAAAACAGCACGGCACCGTCGAACCGCTCTCTCAACAGGAGATAAGGAAGATATAGAGAACAGACAATGACGAACATCGCCATTTCAAAAAGTGAACAGGATTCAGCGCGCCGTCTGCCGGTCCAAAGACGGTGCAGTTTGTAGGGTGTATCGCTGCGACTGTCATCTTCCCCTTTAGCTTTCGAGGTGACTACTGATACCGCACAGCCCTGCCGACACAACGATTCAGCCAACTCTCTGGTTGCCGTAGCTGCGCCCCCTCCCAGCGGGGGAAATTCGTAGTTAATCAGCAACAGTTTCACCAACTTTTTCTCCCCTTGTTTGGTCACCTGTGAGCACGGCGTTACCGGCCCATTGATTCATCACCATAAGATTCCATAGAAAAGCCCGCTCATCCGACCGGCTCTCCAAATGGTGATGGTGCAACTGTTTTGCTTTGCCTGGACTGCCCCACCGCGCATCGCCCGGTGACAGGGTTTCCGATTGGAACCATTTCCCGACAGGAATTCCGAATCCTTTCTTAGGTCGGTTCAATATCTCCGCGGGAAGAAAGTCCCGAATCGCTCTGCGCAGAATTACTTTACCAACTCCCCGGTGGAACTTCTGTTTCACGGGAAGTTTGCGACAAAAATCCACTACATCAATATCCAGAAACGGAGCCCTGACTTCGAGTCCAAACAACATGCTGGCCCGATCCACTTTGGTCAAAATATCGTCCTGCAAATAGAGATCCACGAAAAACTGGCTGAGCCTGTCTTCGTAGAACTCGCTTTCACAACTATCCCAGGCTTCAATCGCTTCAGAAAATGTCTCCTCCATCGGAACCGAATGCCCGGTGAATTCCCTGAGGTCCAACTCAGACATAGACGACATCCAAACCGGTGCCCAGATACCTGGCTGATACCCGATCCCCCGTAAAGCCCGCTTCAATTTGAAATCGAGACTCATATTCCGATGCGATACCGGAAGTTTTGATAGAAGGGCCAAAATTCCATCGTGCAGTTTTCCCGGCACAGCCGTTTGATAGGCCTTCGCCGGCTTCAGTGCCTTAAACGGATCGTAACCACACAGTAATTCATCACTGCCGTCGCCACCCAGTGCTACTTTCACCTTTTCTGACGCAAACTCGCAAAGCATCGACGTAGCTACCAAAGAGGAATCCCCCAGAGGCTCGTCGAGCCGGTTCAAAACCGATTCCGACAAACCAGCCACCCGGGAACCATGCAGCTTTTTACTGTAGTGATTGGTTCCCAGATGATCAGCCACCAGACTCGCATAGCGCGATTCATCGAATGACTGTTCTTCAAAACCGATGGAAAAAGTATCTATACTCTGTTGTCCCTGCATCGCCAGAGCCGCCACGGCTGACGAATCAATTCCACCACTGAGAAACACACCGACAGGTACATCCGCCACCATGCGTCTCGCGATAGATTCCCTCAATCTCCGTGCCAGTTCCTCCGCTAATTCGATATCGTCAGCCCGTTCCAGGTCCGGACAGGTCTCGATTCTATACCGCCAGTATCTTTTCACTTCCAACTCGCGGGATACGCAGCTGAACTTCATCCAGTGCCCTGCAGGCAGCTTTTTGACATCTTCAAGCGCAGTATGTGGTGCCGGTATATAGCCATAGCCGAAAAATTTGGATAATCCCAAATTCGAAATATTACCGGAAACGGCAGGATGAAAAGTGAGCGATGTCAGTTCCGACCCGAACACAAATGAATCTATCGATTGCGCGTAGTAAAGAGGCTTCTTACCAAAGCGGTCTCTGGCGAGAAAAATTTCCTCCTTTTTCCGATCATAGATCGCGAAGGCCCACATCCCGTTCAAGCGGATTAGCATATCAGCCCCCCATTCAGCGTAGGCATTGAGCAAAACCTCTGTATCCGAGTGGCTTGTAGTAAAGAGCCGGCCCGCTTTCTGCAACTCTTTCTTCAGTTCGCCGTGATTATAAATTTCACCGTTAAAGGTTATCACGAAGCGCCCACAGGAACTTGCCATCGGTTGGGCTCCGTTTTCCAGATCAAGTATAGAAAGCCGCCGGTGGCCAAAATACACCATCCGCCTCTCGTCCACCCAATGCCCGTCACCGTCCGGCCCGCGATGGGCCATCGAGCCTGTCATCCGGTGCAGAACACTTACACTGCCACTTCCCTGGAATCCTGCAATGGCGCACATGAATGATGTAGGTTGGTAGTTTTGATAGCGTAGGTTGTTTTATTTTGTGACTCGTGCCAGATCCTTGTCAGCATTTCCGTGGATAGCCCAAGAAGTATACACATCACTCCGGTTACAAAGGCCGTTCCGGAAAGAACCGGCAGCGGAGTCTCAATCAGTGATTTGCCGCCAAAGAACTTGAACCACACTGCCACCAGTCCAATAACGAAGCTGGAACCCAGAGACAGAAGACCTATCCCGCCAAATATATAGATCGGCTTTTGTCCATACCGATGAAGAAACATAACCACCAGCAGATCGAGCATGACTTTAAAGATGCGGCTCAAGCCGTATTTCGATACCCCGCGAGTTCGAGGGTGATGCCTGACCGGAATTTCCGTAACCCTGGCGCCGTTCCAGTGTGCGTAAATAGGTATTAATCTGTGCATCTCTCCGTAAAGCCGGACAGTTTCAAGGGCCTTTCTTCGATAGGCTTTCATGGAACACCCATAGTCATGGAGACTGACACCCGAAATTTTCGATATCAACCAGTTGGCTACATTACTGAGGAGCACACGATGGTACGCGTCCTTCCTCGTCTTGCGCCAGCCTGACACGACATCATAGCCTTCGTTGAGTTTGTTAAGTAACAGCGGAATATCCGCCGGATCGTTCTGTAGATCACCATCGAGCGGAACAAGGATATCGTAGCGGGCATGGTCGATCCCCGCCATCATTGCCGCTGTCTGCCCGAAATTGCGTCGCAGTTGAATTCCCCGGACGGGTGAATGAAACTTTTCCAGCTGATCGATAACACGACCGGAATCATCACTGGAGCCGTCATTCACGAGGAGAATTTCGTACTCTTTATCCAAAGTCGATAAAACATCGGTGAGACTGTTGTAAAGATCCTGCAGATTCTCCTCTTCATTATAGATCGGGACAATCACGGAGACTCCGGATAAAGGTTTTTCTTGAGTCATGATTTTTTGGTGATTAACGGTTCCTCAGCGATTGGCTTCCGATCTGCCGGCGATTCATAAATATTTAATTCGGAAACCTTAGTATCTTAACAAATTTTATAAATATTTCAATATTTATTATAAATTTAAGACTCGCGAAAATTGCGACCCATTCCCGCCCGCTCTGACCAAACAGGGTACAGTTTCGAATCGAACAGGGTACAATCGCAGACCGTCGGACCGAACACAAAAAAAGCCCTGTAACTACCAGAGTTACAGGGCTTTAAAAAAAATTGCGGGAGCCGGATTTGAACCAACGACCTTCAGGTTATGAGCCTGACGAGCTACCAGACTGCTCCATCCCGCGGTATAAATTCACCAAGTGGGGGTGCCCATTTTGTGAAGAGGGCGAATATATCCATGTGGATCGGAAACGCAAGTGTAAAATCTTGCAATGCCCGTTCAAATCGAATCTATTTCTGGGTCTTCAATACCCAACGTAACTCAGAGGCAAGCCTTTCCGCACTGTAGGGCTTGGGCAACATGCCGGAAAATCCATGTTCAAGTGCCGCGCCCCGTGCCTGCTGTTCGAGATATCCGCTGCTCACAATGATTTTTGCGTCTGGATCGATCTGTTTGATAGCGATCGTTGCTTCGAGACCGGAAATTCCGCCGGGAAGCGCCAGATCCATCACAACAGCAGCAAAGGGATTGCTCTCTTCTTTCGCTTTTTTGTATTTTTCCACAGCCTCTTCTCCGCTGCTGGCGGTGTCCGCCTCATGACCCAATTTTTGAAGGATCGTGCTGGCGAGAACCTGCATCGTCGCCTCGTCATCCACGACGAGAATACGGGAG
>JARGOZ010000151.1 GCA_029213025.1 Verrucomicrobiales bacterium | reverse complement strand
TATCCTGACCGTAGATTACGAGGGCAGTGAGAAGTACAGTGGGGAACAGGAGATATATCAATTTTCCCCTGAACTTTGTGAGTAGGTTAGCAATTTGGCTGGTGTTCATTTTGCTGATGGTATGGCTTTGGAATTCATTGGTTCGCCGGATTAGCTGTGAGCCGCTGAGGTATCCATTTTTTCGGTTCTTTCTTTTTCTGCGATTGAAGTTCTGCTTCTTCTGCCTGTTTGTTTTTCAGGCAGTTTGGACACATGACTTCGGACTCGGTAGAGATTTTAGTTGCACTCATTTTTTCAGAGGCAGTGGCGTGGCCGTTCAGATGTAATTCACTTTCGGTAGCGATGAATTCAAGCACGCTTTGGGCATCATTTTCGCTAAGGCGGAAGTTCGGCATAGCAATGCCGTTGTATTGCTGTAGCAGCGCAAGGGCGATAGGGTCGCCTTCATTAATCATTACATCCGGTTCGCGAATCCACCTCGATAGCCACTTGGGATCCCGTTTTTTACCCACATTCAGCAGATCGGGACCGGCCAGAGTGGAGGTTGTTCTGATATCTCCGCCACCGACGGTGTGGCAGGAAACACAGCGGGTGCGAAATATATATTCACCATTGCTTAAACTGCGCAGTGCAGGTGCATTCGCATAGTCATTCCTGTTGGTTTTTACATTTCGGTAGTTGTTTAACCACGTGCCGAGATGTTCGGCGAGCACGGTTGCGGAATCAAAAGGAGTGCGGTGGATCCAGCGTCCGGTTTTCTGATTTCCCATAATCATATTTACCTGGTGATCTGCCAGATTGACCGAATCTCTAGCAGAAAGTAGACCCAGCTTTTTACGAAGGTGAGTAATCTCTGCCTCGTTTCCGGTCAGGAAATCCCAACCGGGGCCTACTTCCCAGCGGTCGGCGTATTCCTTTAGAACCGACTGAGTATCGGTTTTCGGATCGATGGTGATAGACCTGAAAAAGATGTCTTTCCCCATGCGGTCCTCCAGTAGTGCATATACTTCGCGCAGGCGGCTGGTTTCGAGCGGGCAGGTATCGGGACAGGAGGTATAGATAAAGTTAATTACAACGATTTTATCCTTTACCAGATCGGTAAAGAATCGTACCTGATCACCGTTTTGATTGGTTAACTTGTAGTCCGGAAAGTAGTCAGCTCCCCATCGGTCTCCTGTTTCTCCGCCGTCTGTATTGTAGAGAAATACCGCCAGCAAAATGACTGTGAAAGTAACTTTCAGTTGTCGCATTTCGTGTTGTGTTCGTGTGTTCTTCAGTCATTCGGGGAGAAAGCTAAATTTGTGTTTCGGTGTATAAATGGTGTGCCGTCAGTTGTGGCCCGGTTGTTCAGGTGCATCGTCGCCCGATGAATTGCGTTTCCTGATCCGTGCTATGATTGCGTCCTGAGCTCGGTCTTCAGTTTGGAAACGATTGAGCAGGCGTGACTCAGTGACTTCCTGAGCGGAGCCATCTTTTTTCGGTTCCGGCAGGCATTCTTTTTCGTCGGCATGGCACCCGCATAACAGCAGGGCGGCACCAAAAAGGGCTAAGCGGTTCATAACTTCAAACGGGTTGTAAATGTGATAATTGGAATAAATACCCAACTAGACGAAGTTTTCACCACGTTCTACAGTTTAACAAGTGATTTTATACATCTGACAACTTTTGTAACCATCTTACCCACAGGGATTAATTAGCGATTGTATTTTGTTTATACTTTCTATATATCTAGTGGTTATAGAATCGGTCGTGAAACCGTTGCAATTTGGAAAATACGGTGGCGCTAATCCCGCGAATTCAGGACAGCTGAGATCACATCGGGTGATTCAAGGAGTAAGCGATGACCTGCCTGCGGCACCTGGATGAGTTGCAGGTTAGGAATAAGAGTTTTCATTTCCCTTCCCATTTCGGCGAACCGCGCGTCGTTTTCGCCGACAATCCAGGTGAGAGATCCTCTGAATTTGCTGAGTTCTGGCCGGAGATCCTGCTGTTGGCCGAGGGACCAGTTGGTGAAAGCCGAGGCTATGTGGCTTTTGTATGGCTCAAGATCATTTTGGTTGGTCGGCGCAGGTCCGGCAAGAACGCCCTGTTGGTTCCATTCGTTGAGAAATTCGCTCCAGGATTTTGTGCGGACTTTTTTTGACCAGTTTTCGTCTTTCGCCAACCGCTCTTTCCGCTGCTTTTCCGACTGGAGCCCGGGTTGCGCGGAAATGATGACAGCAAAGTCCCAGAAATCCGGTTGATCGGCGATGGACTGCAGGGCGATTCTGCCGCCCATTGAGTAGCCGATGATTCCTTTACGTTCTCCGGGAGCGGCCAAATTTCTGATTTCTGCAGCTACCTCTTGCAGCGATAAATGCGAATACGGCCAGAGGTTGACCGGGTTTACTTCATGGTTATCGGAAAGAAAATCGTAATCGGCGGGCGAACCGATGTTTCCGTGGAGAGCGATGATCATGTTGCCGGATCGTTCCAGAAAGCCTCGCTGTTCTGCTGATCGATTTTGATTTCGATGATGACATGTTCTGCATTCGGCATGGACCATTCTTCGGGTTGATCGCTCCACCGTATATATTCCAGATCCCACAGATCGGCCCAGGCGGAGAAACGACGGTTGTGATGGTTTTCCGTTTTCGCCATAGTTGCAGGAGGTAGCTGCTTCATTGCGGGCAGGCGGGAAAAGATGCGACCGCCGGCGTTGTTTAGAACTACGATTCTGCGTTTTCCAGCTGGAAGCCGGGACATCATCCACGGGGCATTCAAGTCGTACAGTGCGGTGAGATCACCGAAAATCCCCCAGCTTTCTTCGAAATCCCGGCTGACTCCGAGAAAGGACGACACTTCGCCGTCGATACCGTTTGCGCCCCGATTGGCGAAACAATAACGATGGGGGATGGAAAAATCAGCGGCGAGATTCCACTCCCGAATCGGCAGGCTGTTGCCGAGGAAAATCGCGGCATTTTGAGTAATGATCCGCGACAATGCCGCGACCAGAGAAGGCTCGGATCGGGGGTGGCGCTTCAATTTTTCGGCGACTGTACCCTGTTGAATGGATGACTGTACCCTGTTAGGTCCGTGACTGTACCCTGTTAGGTTTCGCAGAGCGGAGATTTGCGAGCTGATCACATTTTCGCGGCGGGCCAGGCCGGGAAACGGAGTCCGTGTAAAATTGACAACCCTGATATGCCCCATTTTCTCCAAGTCCCGCCAGAATCGCAGACTGGGAACTCCTCCGATGCGGATGACCTCAGCGGGTGACATTTCCCGGATCCGGCTTTCGTCCCGGATTCGTTGATCTGCCAGGCGGGGGCTTTCCCGGAGGCCGCTGGTGGCTTCCAGCCAGGCGGGGATTTTGGATTGGCTTAGCCAGTTTTCGACATCCTTGCGATCAGTTTCGTCCAGCTCGCCAACGAGAACAATTGGATTTTTCAGTTCCGGAATCGCTACTTCGCGAGCTTCAGTATTTTGAATGTTGATTTGAAGAGGCGGGCCTTCGCAGGTTGGTTCGGGGACTGGTTCTTCAAAACAAACATTGAAATGGATCGGCGATTGTTTGTCCCACGTGATACCGCGACTCGTTGTCGGTGTCAGATCGACACATTGACTGACATATCCTCCGAAAATGTTGAATTGGTCGATAGCCTGGGGCGCACCGCTGCCCCGGAATGAATCCGGGCGGTCTGCGGTGATGAGTATCAGAGGAATTCCGGAATAATGAGCTTCGATCACCGCGGGCAAAAGCTCGGCGACGGCTGTTCCGGATGTGGTGACTACTGCGGCGGGCTGTTTTCCCGCTTTCGCGAGCCCGAGCGCGAAAAAGGCGGCGGATCGTTCGTCGAAGTGATTCCAAAGGTCGATACCGTCCCGTTCGCTCAAGTCCGCCAGTAACGGGACATTGCGAGCGCCGGCACAAATGATGAAATCTTTGACGCCCAGATCGAGAGCCGTGCTGATGACGGTTCCGGCCAGTTTGGCATTTTCACTCATACCCCTAGGAGGGCTTTCACGGAATTGCGCTTCAGGCCGAGCTCGCGCCATTCCCTGTCAAATCGACTGCCCCGCACGAGGCCTACGCCACTGGGCAGACAGACTTGCGTTCCGTCCCACGACACGTGGCGGATCGCGACGAGACTGCGGAATTTTCCATCGTGCCAAAGTCCGAACGGAGCGCCGAATTCGGTGGGTGCATTGAGGCGCATTCTGTATTCGGACAACCGTCGCAAAGCTCCGTCGCCCCGCGGGCAGGCACCGAGCGCCGGGGTGGGGTGCATCAGTTCCATAAGCTCGCCGAGATCCGCGGCGGGATCGTGAAGTCGGACCTGAATGTTGGTGAGGAAATGAACGATCGTGCCGAGGTCGAGAATCGTCCGTTTACCTCTCCTCACCTCACCAAGAGGCGCGAGCCGATCGCACAAATAGTTGGCTACGAGTTCGTGTTCGCGGATTTCTTTGTCATCGTTGGGGAACTGGCCCATTTCGTGGCGGGGAGCCGTTCCGGCGAGAGCCATGGTTGTGAAAAGGCCGTTTTCCACGGTAAAAAGCGTTTCCGGGGAGAGGCCGATCATGCCTTTTTCACCGACTCGGTATCCGTAGCCCTGGAGAGCATCGGGGACCATGTCGAGCGCCTTTACCAGAGCGGCTAATTCGCCGCGGTGCAGGGTGCCTCTCTCTGTCAAAACGGGGACTGATTTCTGGATCGTGCCGTTTTCAATTTCGGCGAGAATTTCGTCGAAGATTTCCCGAACTTCCGTGTCGCCCAGCCCGGACCACTCGATTTCCGGGAGAGGTGTGGCGCCGTTTTCGGGAAGCAGGACCCGCAGATCCGACGTTTCGAAAATTTTAGAAGGAATTTTCCATGGCTTCGGGTCGGAAAGATCAAAGTGATTCCGGTAAAACGCAACAACCTCGCCGTCGACCGAATCGCTGCTGCGAAACGGCCCCAGACCGCACAAATAGCGGTCGGGAGAGATCTGTATGAACGCGAAATCAGTCATCATGGAGGGCTATCTTTACAAAAGAATACGCAATTCGCAAACGCGGGGATCAATCCTTTCCGGGAGCCATCATGATGCCAGTGCAAAGCCGGTTGGGATCGGTCATGGTGATTGTCGTTATGAAATTCCGGATCTGCTTTCCCGCGTTACTCTTTCTTGCCATATCACAGGTATATTCCGCACAGCCCAATATCCTCCTCATCATGGCCGACGATGTCGGGACCGATGCGATTGGTTGCTACGGTGGTCAAAGTTATCCGACGCCGCATATCGACGCGCTCGCAACCGGTGGGATGAAATTTAATCATGCTTATGCCATGCCGGTTTGCCATCCATCGAGGGTTTGCCTCATGACGGGTAGGTATCCATTCCGGTTTGGAGCCGCCGGATCTCGATGGGGAGATTATCCCGATGCAGCCGAGGGCAACTCGATTGGCGACGTGATGCGAAAAGGCGGATACAAAACTGCTGTGGCGGGCAAGTGGCAGATGTGTTTTATGAAAAACGATCTGCACCAACCGGAACGGACCGGGTTCGATGAATGGTGCCTTTTCGGTTGGCATGAAGGCGGACGATATCACGATCCATTTCTCTACCAAAACGGTGAGTATAGAAATGATGTATCCGGTCAATACGGACCGGATTTATATGTAGAGTTTCTCACTGATTTTATGAAACGGTGTGACGACGAGGGAAAACCGTTTTTTGCCTACTATCCGATGGCGTTGTGTCACGATGTAACTGACGATTTGAAAAGCAGGCATGTTAGTTTTGCGAAAGACGGCCGTTGGATGACCTATGCGGAAATGATGGCATCGATGGACGACATGGTAGGCCGTCTCGTGGAGTTTTTGGAAATCTCGGGCTTGCGCAAAGACACGCTGGTAATCTTTACCACTGATAACGGCACAGCCGGGGCGAGTTATTTGACGGTCTATGAAGACGGGAAAATGGAGCGACCTAAAATCGTTTCGGTCCGCAACGGGGAAGTTGTCCCGGGTGGTAAGGGCAAGACAGATGATACCGGCACCCGGGTTCCGTTTATTGCAAACTGGCCGGGCAAAATTGAAGCGGGAACTCAGAGCCGTGAAATGATGGATCTTACCGATCTGTTGCCTACCGTGGCGGAAATTGGGAAAGTGGATATTTCCGCTATGGATTTGGACGGTCGCAGTATAGCTCCGGTTTTGCAGGGAACTCCGGACCAGGCTGCGAAGCGCGACTGGATCTATATCGAACATCGGGGCAAGCGGTGTATTCGCTCGAAAAACTGGAAACTATATGATGACGGGCGTTTTTTCGATCTCAAGAACGACCCGAAAGAAAAGCATCCTGTAGAAGCGGCGGGCGCAACTTATGCGAAGCTGAAACAGCAACTCGATCAGATGGTGGCGCCAGGGGAGTAGTGACATTGCAGGCAGATCGTTCCGTTTTTTTAAAAAGATTTGTAATTTATTCGAATAACTAACCCTGCTGAAACGTCCAAGCGGGTGATTCGAGTCTTTTATGAAAACGTCGCGCCAGATCTCAAAATCCGTTTTCGCAATCTTCTGCGGAATGTCACTTCTCCTGTTGTTCGCTCCGGCGCAGGGGCAACGCCTTTTTAACACCCCGGCCCAGCTGGACACAAAAATCCGTAAAGCGGAAACGCGGCTGGATTTGATTCAGGAGAATCCTCAAACCCGGATTCCCCGCTATGTGTTGAATCACGCAATCGGGATCATCATTATCCAGCAGTTCAAAGCGGGAATCGGCATCGGTGCGGAAGGCGGCGGGGGAGTCGCGATGGTAAAAAATCCGCAAACCGGTCAATGGAGTCCGCCCGCCTTTGTCGCGAATGCAGAAGGCAGCTACGGCTGGCAAATCGGCGCGCAAAACGCGGTCACCGTTTTCTGTATCATGAAGAAGGAGGGCTTGAAAATCCTTCAGGAAGGCGGCGTGAAGTTTGGTGTGGATGTCAGGGCTACGGCGGGACCGAATACGGCCGGAGGCGAGGCGATGATGGACAACATCAAGAGCCCGGTTCTGGTCTACTCCAATCGTGAGGGGCTGTTTGCCGGTGTCGCTTTTGAGGGCGGCGGGATCATTCACGCACAGAGAAAAAATGAATCGTATTACAAAATGTCGATGCAGGATGTTTTGTTCAGCGGCATGGCTCCGTGGACAAAAGCGGGCGCCAGTCTGGTGAATAAGCTGCGGACATACTCCGGGGAATTTGAAGTGCCCGAAAGGAATATGCTGAACTTCTCCCCGGCACCGGCTTACCGGTAAATTGCTTTTTATTCTCCGTTGAGAATCCACCTGGCGGTCCGTAATGCGGCTCCCTGATGGCTGTCCATAGCCGCTTTTCCCCGGGCGGCCTGCTGCACGCCTTCCTCCGGATTATCCAGAAATTGATCGACAGCATTCTTGAGTCCGCTTTCATCCGGGACCTGTGTAATCCCTTTTTTCGCGACCAGATCGCTGACCATTTCGTGGAAGTTCTGCATGTTCGGTCCCACGATTACCGGGCAACCGGCAAGAATTGGTTCAAACGGGTTTTGGCCGCCCTTTCCGGCAAGACTTTTGCCGATAAAAACCACGGAAGCGAGGTGAAACCAGGCACGCAATTCGCCGGTGGTATCGGAAACATAAACTGTACCCTGTTGGGTCGTCGACTGTACCCTGTTGGATCGGGAAACGGGATGCAGACCGAGCGCTTCCAATTCCGGTTTGAAGTCGGGTGCCCGTTCGGCGTGCCGCGGAACGATGACGAGTGCCAGGTCGGGGTGCTTTTCACGGAGTTCCTGCCAGACGCGCGCGCAGATTTTTTCCTCTCCGGCATGGGTGCTGCCGGCCAGAAATATCGGGCCGCCTGTGTAGCCGTTTTCTTTCAGCCACCCGGTGAGCTCGGCAATTTTTTCCTCGGGGCTGGAGGCGACGGACTCGTCAATTTTTACACTCCCGGGAACGGTAATGGTGTCTTTAGCGATCCCCAGAGCGGTCCAGCGGGCCACGTCGCTCTCAAACGGGACGGAGGTGCGGTCGATTAAGCTGAAGATCGGTTCGATGACCGGTTTCACTTTCAGGTAGCGGCCCTCGGACCTGGGGGAAAGTCGCGCGTTGGCGAGAAGCACAGGCACGTTCCTTTTGTGAAGATATCTCACCAGATTGGGCCAGACTTCTGATTCGACGAGGATGAGTTTCTCCGGGTTGATTTGCTTCACGACTTTCGCAACAACAGGGGGCAGATCGACCGGGTTGTGCAGAACGATGATCCGGTTACCGAGTTCTTTTTCCGCGACGCGGTAACCGGTGGTAGTGGTCGTGGTGAGAACGATCTTCTTTTCCGGGGCCATCTGGAGTATCGCGCGGATGATTTTCGCTGCGACCAGAACTTCGCCCACGCTGACGGCATGGACCCAGAGCGGTTTTGACTCCAGATTTTTGATCTCGTCAGGGAGATTCCCAAATCTCTGGGCGAAATTTCTGCGCAAGTTGCCGCGTTTGATTCCTTTGAAGATGTAGCCGGGAATCCCGAAAAGCAGAACGAAGGGCAAAAGCAGGTTGTAGAGCAGGTAGACGAGAAATCGGGGCATGAGATTAATCCTGTTCGGGATGGCTGAGTCGGGTGATGCGGGTTTCGCCGAAAGTTTTTTCGTGGAGAGTTATCCAGTTTTTCATTTCCGGCAGAGGGATGCGGGAGCAGGTTTCGAGAACGATACTGCCGCCTTTCCGGAGAATTTCGGGGAGTTTTTCGTGATTGAGAAACCGGGTGAGGATTTCACTCTTGGCTTCATCCTTGGCGTAAGGTGGGTCAGCGAAGATCAGATCGAATTGGGCTGTCGGGGAGATAGAAGTCAGGAATCGATCAACTTTTGCAGTTCTCACGGTGCCGGAAAGCCTGGTTTTTTTGAGGTTTTCTTCGATCACCTGACAGGCGGCCCGTGATTCATCGACGAACAGGGCGCTTTTCGCACCGCGGCTGAGGCTTTCAAGTCCGAGTGATCCGGAACCGGCAAACAGGTCGAGCACATTTGCTTCATTTATGAGAGTGCCAAGACTGGAAAACAGCGACTCGCGAACCCGGTCAGTGGTAGGACGGGTGGCGTTTTTAGGGACTTTAATAGGAATACCTCCCGATGTGCCGGCGATAATTCGCATTTCTGTAATTTTTCCAACTAAAGGGTGAACCGGTGGGAAAATCCAGTGGCTGAATCGGAAAGTTTGCCCTTTTCTTTATCCCAAGTCGATACGAATCTGTGATATGCGCAACCTCCGGCGAATCTTTGTGATTTCATGTCTCCTCGCGGTAACGGGGTTGATATGGGCCGGTATTTATGCCCGGAAACAGGGCTTCACCGGTAGTTGGCGACAGGCGGTGGAAAAGGAACTCGCTGAACAGGGATATTACATTGATGTCGGCAAGCTGACGCTGGGGGCGTTTCGCGGTCTCGTGGCTGAGGATGTTCTTTTCTACCGGGACAAGGCGAAAAAGATCCAGTTTGCGGAGATCAACGACATTTATCTCGATGTTGATCTGGGCCGGGTTCTGCAAAAAGAGATCACGATCAATACGCTCGATTTTCAGGAAGGGAGGGTCACCATTCCGCTGGGTGTGGGCAGCAGCAATACGCTGGCCGTTTCGGAACTGTCGGGGCGGATCGCTCTCACGGAGAGTTTTGTCGAGGTCGTTCGGCTGGAAGCAAAAGTCGCCGGGTTTGATGTTGCCGTAAAAGGATCCTTTCTCCGACAGCAGGGAGAACAGGAGAAACCGGCGGATAAAAAAGAAGAGGAAACTCTGGAAGAGAAAGTAACCGCGTTTCGTTCGCTGAAAAAATTTATCGATACTCTGTCGACTTTTGAGTTTCCTGAAGGAGCGCCCACGGTGAAAATCGATTTCCGGGGTGATCTGAGTGAATTGAGTGAAACCACTGCCCGGGCGGTCTTGCACGCTGGGCGTTTCCGGCGCAAAGGCGATGATTATGAAGTACATTCGTTTGATCTGCAGGCTGATATGGACGGTCGCACGAACCAAATCAAAATTTCGCAGTTCGAGTTCGAAGACCATCACGGGAGATTTGTGGGTGATGGAATTTGGCATCGGCAGACGAACGATTTTGATTTCGAGTTGAGTTCAGATGCGAATTTGGTTCGACTGCTCAAAGTATTTTTTCCCGATAAAAAATGGGGGGAAGTTGTAATTTTCCACCCTCCCAAACTGGCGGCTGAAGGGACCATCGACATGGATCTCTTTTCGGATGATTCTCCGGATTTTCTGTTTCCCGGTCAGATTATCGGGGAATTTTCGACCGACGGATTTGGTAGTGCCGGGGAAATTTTCAAGAGCAGCAAGGGCGATTTCAGCGTGAAAGAAAATAGCTTTTACGTGCGAAATGTACGGGTCGACCACCGGACCGGGGTCGCTTTTTTGAACTGCAAATACGAGCCCGGTAAAGGACGGGAATCACTTCAGTTCCAGAGTGCTGTAAAAATGGATCCGCGGGCGTTCGAGCGATTTTTTAAAGATGCAGACACCCGGAATTTTCTGAGAAAATGGAAATTCTCCGCCGAATCCGGCGTGGACCTGGCTGCGTCGGGGCAATGTTCGAATCTCGAATTCGATGATCTGCAGGCGAGAGGGGAAATTTATCTGCGGGACTTCGAGTTAAACGATGTGTCTTTCCGCAAACTGGGCGCGGATTTCGAGATCGATGGCAATGAGCGGTGGTATCGGAATGTGCAATTGATGAGGGATGACGGACAAATTGAGGCAGCTCTGGCCTATACCGATACGCAAAAACGAATCTGGGAAATCAAAGGCGGCCGGTCCACCGTAGGACTGGTCGAGGGTTTTGGTGCATTCAGCCCGGTTTTGAAAGACAGGCTCGGTAAATACAAGTTTTCAGATCCGCCCGTGGTGGAGATCCAGGGGGTTATCGATGGAAGAAATGCGGAGCAGAGAGGGAATTCCCAGAGTTTAAACAACCTGGAAGTGGTTTTTTCCGCGACAGGTGTGCTTCGAAGCAAACTGCTCGGAAAGGAAGTTTCGCTGGATTCTCCGGAAGGCACAATTTTCCTGAAAGGAACACTCGCGGAACTGAAATCCTTCCGGGCGGGATTTTGCGGAGGAACCTTTGAGTTGGACTACGAATCCCGGGAATTTTTGCAGGAGGACACTCCTTTCGATGCCTCGATTCAAGCCAGAGAGATCGGGTTGCGATCTCTCGGCAGGATTTACGGTTTCGAGAGTGATGCCCTCGGCCATCTGAACGGCGATTTTCAATTTTCCGGAACCGGCATGGCATCCGGTCTAATTACGGGCAGCGGGGAAGTTTCGGTGGCAGACCGCGACGTGTTCCATTTGCCGGTTCTGAAAGAACTTGGAGAAATTTTGGAAACAACAGAGGAATCCGACTCCGGAGGAACTTCATCAGCAAGCTTCGAATTTGATCGGGGAATTATCAGATCAGACGGACTCCATTTGCTGCCTGAAACGGTGAACCTTAGAGGAAATGGAGTGATTCGCTTATTGGATCAGAGCCTCGAAGTGGAGCTGAGTCCGACTGATGAAAACTCCAGAAAAGTATACCGCTGCACCGGTTCACTCAAAGAGCCTCGATGGGAGGAAATTCAGGGTAGGAGATCCACCGTATTGTCGACGCGATAAGCTGATACAAAAATCACTTGCGGGAATATAAGGTGTCGACTAATGTCCCGACCTTTTTCAGAACAGGGCGAAGCAAAATTTAATGAAGGCAGAAATACATCCCGAATACAACGAAACCGTTATCCAGTGCACATGCGGGAACGTGATCCAAACACGTTCCACTAAAGGAAACCTGCACATCGGTATCTGCTCTGCTTGTCATCCATTTTTCACCGGTGAACAGCGTTTCGTTGACACCGCCGGTCGGGTTGACAAGTTTGCCAAGCGTTACGGTGACAAGTCACAGGCGGGCGGCAGCCGGCGCAAGCTCAAGAAACCGAAACTTTCGGATCTCGACGCTTAGATATTCCTTTTCTTTCCATTTGAAACGGTGATGATGTTCCCGCTTGAGGTTCATCTCACCGTTTTTTCGTATTCTTTTTCCTGTTTCACATTACTCATTTCTAAAATTACTCTGCACCATGGATTACGGCCCTCTTATTGAGAAAAAACGCCAACGGATTCCTGAATTGGAATCAATTATGGCGGAAGATGGTTTTTTTAATGATCCCGGCAAGTCGGCTGAAATCTCCCGGGAATACAATCGTACCAAAAAACTTCTCGATGAGTGGGACGAACTGCAGAAGTGCCAAACCAATCTCGCTGAAAACGAAGAGTTGGTGAAAGGGGATGACGAAGAGATGGCTGAAATGGCGGCGGAAGAGATCCCGGGTCTGCAAGAGACAATCACCAGACTCTCGGATCGCGTTCAGTATTCGTTGTTGCCTCACGATGCCAATGAAGACCGGGACGCCATGGTTGAAATCCGCGCCGGAACCGGGGGGGACGAAGCCTCACTGTTTGCCGGAGATCTGTACCGGATGTATCAGAAATACGCTGAAATTCTGGGATGGAAAACGGAAACAATCGAAGCCAGCCCTTCCGATGTCGGCGGATACAAAGAAGTCGTTTTTAAAGTGTCCGGGGACGAGGTGTTTCGCTATCTCAAATACGAGAGTGGTGTTCACCGTGTCCAACGGGTGCCTGATACCGAAACGCAGGGACGAATTCACACTTCGACAGCCACAGTGGCGGTAATGCCGGAAGCCGAAGAGGTCGATGTCCAGTTCGCTCCGGAGGACCTTCACATCCAGGCTACGAGAGCCGGGGGACCGGGAGGACAGCACGTCAACACGACCGACTCGGCGGTGCAGATTACCCACCTGCCGACGGGAATTCAGGTAAAGTGTCAGGATGGCAGAAGCCAGACCAAGAACAAAGAAAAGGCGCTACAGATTCTGCGCTCCAAAATTCTGGAGGCAAAGATCCGGGAGGAAGCGGAAAAGTACTCCGCACAACGCCGCAATCTGATTGGTTCCGGTGGCAGAGAGGAAAAGATCCGCACCTACAATTACCCGCAGAATCGTCTCACTGATCACCGGGTAAACCTGACGCTATACAGTCTCGAACAAATCCTCGAAGGTGGCATTGAGGACATTATCGAAGTTCTCCAGAAAGCCGAGATGGAAGACCGTCTCACCGAACTGGAGCAGGCTTAAGATCCTTTTCCGAATCCGATTTTGTCACTTTTCGGGGTGGATATTCCTTCGGCTTGATCAAGGCTAGCAGATCGTAAAGATTTCGCTTTTCCATAGCGAGGAGAGACTTGTCATTGGCGTAGAAATTCTCGCAGGTTTCCAGCACCAGTGGGTGCTTCTGTAAATTCTGGTAGAGTGAATCGAAAGCTAATTGAGGTAGCTCGGTGTAGTAAGGCTTGTATCCTTCCGGAATCTCGACGCCGTCCGGAGCGAGCGGGGCATCCTCGTAGCGAAATCCCTGGATGATTTTCCGCAGGGCGTTTTCCGAGCCGGTGGCGTAGAAGTAGCCCCACAGCATGTTCATCGCGGGCGGCTCGTTCAGAGGAATTTCCAGAATTTTCGGAGGCCGCTCAAAATCGTTATATTTGTCGCCGAGCGACATTTTTATCAACTGGTCGGCTTCACCGGTTCGGGAAAACACCAGGGCAGTGTTAAATACGACAAGATCTTTTGGGTCAAGCCCATTCAGGTCAGTGGCCCATTTGACAATTTTGTCCCGGTTCTGGCGCATCAACTGGGCCGTAAATCCAATTAGAGCCGGGTGTGCTTCGTGATTCTGCAATGTCCCGTCTGCAGCCCAGGCTTTCATTTGGGGGACGAAATTTTGTGGAGTTGGGTTTCTGTAGTAGAATTCCAACCAGTCCGCACCGGCATCGAAAGATGACTCCGTTTCGGTCTTTTCAGCGGCGAAGGAACTGGAAATTAGCAGAAGAATTGCGATGAAATGCCTCATTGTATTTACATATGATGTACAATAAACGGAATTCAACCTGCATCTTATAAACTTTCCGGTTGTAAAATCGCGAAAACCAGTAAAATTACCGCCCTCATGGCAAGAAAAGCTTGGATAGAGCGCAATAAGCGCAAACAGAAGACTGTCAACAAATACGCAAAATTGCGTAAAAAGTTGAAAGAAGAGAAGGACTACGAAGCTCTTTCGTTGCTCCCACGTGACGCGAGTCCTACCCGCCTCGTAAACCGTTGTGAAGTTACCGGTCGTCGTCGTGGTTACCTGCGTCGTTTCCGGATGTCACGTATCGCATTTCGCGAATTGGCTTCACAGGGAATGCTCCCGGGTGTTACCAAATCGAGTTGGTAAAGTCACTCGTTTCTTAGAACGAATTTTCCGCAGGCGCGTGCACACGCGCCTGTTTGCATTTGTCTCTGGAATAGGGCATTGTAGGCTATGCCTATTTACGAATACGTAGCTTCCGATCCGGAAGATTGCTGCCCCGCCTGTCGCAGGGGGTTCGAAATCCGGCGGCCTCTCTCCCGTCCACCTTTGGAAACGTGTCCAGTGTGCAAGAAGCCGGTGCGAAAACTGCTCGCCAAAGGAGTTAGCTCTCCGCAAATTTCCAAGCCGCTTTCGGTGAGTGATGCGAAAAAGGCCGGTTTTACCGTCCTCGAAAAGCGGGACGAAGGGACTTACGAAAAGCTGTAGTCAGGGTGCTTTTTTCGGGATGGCATAGACCCTCCCGTTTTCGATTTTTACGACGTCCATTTTGTCGATAAGGGCCATGATTTCTTTGTCCCTGCGCAACTCCCTCATAAACTCGTCGCTGATTTTCGGCAGAAGTTCTTCGGGAATCCTGGTTCCGGCGAGTTCAAATTCAAGGAGATTGACACCGAAGATGCCGTCAGACACTGCGAAGTCAGTGGTAATCTTTCCGTTGATATATTTTTCGCCAAAGGCTTTCGATAGCAAAGGAATCTCAACGGGGAGATCGGATGGTTTGAGGCTGCCTTCAACGAGGAGATGATTGTTTGCAATGTCGACCTGTACTTTTCCGGCGAGCGGTGCAAAGTTTTTGTGGTGATTGATTAGGATATTGATCTCATCTTTTGTCAGGATGAGTGGTTTGTCGGGAACCTGATCGTTTGCGAGAGATTTTTGAAAGGTGTCAAACCGGTTGAAAACAGCTTCCGCTTCATGGACCTGAACTTCCGGATAGTCGAATTCGATTGGATTCGGGGATGCCTTATCTGCGAAAGAATTCACCTTTGACTGGATGGCCTGATAGCCGAGGAAAATTACAATCCCGCCGATAAGTAGAAGCGCGAGGCAGCCAAGCCCACAGCCGTAGGCAGCTGTTGAACCGGATTTCCCCGGGTTTCCTATCTCGTTTCCGTTGTTCTGGTCCATTTCGTTGCATGATGGAGTTCATGAAACCTCCGGTCAATCCGGAATCCCGCTCGACAGTTTTTGTGAGTGTGGCATTTTGTTAAGTCATGGGACACCATCATTCAGATTGTTGCTTATCAGACGAAGAATCGGAAACGATAATTGGAAATATCATTGCGGAGCTTCGGGATTCGGGTATGCGGAAGACGGAGGCGCTCGAGGAGTTGCTGCGGGCGATGCTTGCTGTCCATAAACCGTTTTTGCTTTCTGAGTTAAGCGAGATCCCGGGGCTGGCGGAGCGGGATCAGGCGACGATCTATCGGCTGGTGATGAAACTGAAGGATCTCGGCAAGGTCCGTCAGCTCAATTTCGGTGATAAAGGAAATTTTTTCCAGCTCAATCTCGCCGATCATCACCACGACTATCTTCTTTGCGAAAAATGCGGGGAAATGACAGAAGTTCCGTTCTCATGCGTTTTAAAAGAAGTGGAGCAGCGCCTGAAGACGGAATTCGGTTGGAAGAATTTGAGTCACTCACTCGCTTTTCACGGCTTATGCCCTGATTGTTCGGTACCTGACTAAACAGGGTACAATGCCGGACATCACAGGGTACAATCATTGACTTAACCCTGTTACCTCTGTAATAATCAACTGCACAATAATGAAGTATTTCATAGCATCCCTGATCACTGTTTTGTTCGGAATTTCTGCGCTACACGGGCAACCTCCGGCCACGATTGATGTGAAGGCTGAAGGCGCGCCTTTGATCTCATCATCCGTCATTCCCATTCCGCTGGAGGTCTTTGCGGCACTGGATAAGCTGGGAAAACAGAATTGGGCCGGCCAACTGGAAAAAAGAGATCTCAGCCCGCGGGCGGATCGTTCCCGCTCGGCCCTGCTTTTCGGCCTCGCCATCTCAAGAGGCTTTGTCGCTGTTCAGGCAAAGGACACTGATGAGATAAAAAAAGTGGGAATGGCCGTTCAGCGCCTTGCCGGTTCACTGGGCGTCAGCCGTCCGGTTGAGGGTCGAATCAAGGTCATCATCGAAACCGTCGAAGACCGGAACTGGGACGGTGTGAAGCAGGAATTCGACCGTACCCGTCAGACCGTGCTTAACGAGATGAAAACGATGCGCGATGATGATCTGGCCAATTTGGTGGCTCTCGGCGGCTGGCTTGGCGGAACCGGCGCATTGTCTTCGATCTTAAAGGAAAATTACAGTCCGGAGACATCCGATCTGCTAAATCAGGCCGGTTTGCTTATGCAGTTGAAACAGGAATTTGATAAATTACCCGCAGGCATCAAGCGGGATGAAGTTTTCCATAAAATTGAACAAACCCTGGTTGCCCTGGAAAAGCTGATGACCAGCGAACCTGGTGGAGTTTTTACTCTGGCTCAGGTATCGAAAATTCACAATGAAACCCATTTGTTGCTCGATGCGATCTACGGCAATTGAAATAAATTACTGACCGAAAAATTTTGAATCAGACGCTCCCCAGTTCTGCTCTTGTATTGATATTTTCGGCGCTGCTTGCTGTCACGAACGGGCGGGCAGGGGAGATCAACCATGCCAGGTTTGTGGCGCAGCAGGCGGCTCTGCCCGCCCTTGAAGGTCCCGATGCTTTTACCCTTCGTGAATCGTGGTTAAAGGGGACCTTGTCTCCCGGGGAGGCGAAGTTGGTTCCTCAGCAGCTTTTCAAGAGGAATTCCTACCAGTTTTGGTTTGCCGTGCCCGATTCGGACGCTGAGGTACTTTTAAATATATATGACGGCCTGGGTCGATTGATGGAGACTGATACGGTCAAAGTCCCTGGGAAATCCAATGTCATCAGTATCGTGGTGACACCGAAGTCCACCGGGATTTACTATCTTCGATTATCTGTTTCGAAGGAAACTGAAAAGGCTCAGGAATGGGCTTTAATCTACGCATACAAGTAAAGTGGCGCTCAATAGGAAATTGAGGAGGAGGCTGCTGTTTGTCGTTACGCTGATCACGATAATATTGGTCCTTACCGGCACTGTGGTTATCGCCCCGTTCCTCGAGAAAAATCTTCAATGGTTTGTAGTATTCTGGGGCGTTTGCTTCCTGTCTGCGATGTCGGTAATCGTAATTGCGTTGCTTGATATGCGAATGATTCGGAAGGAGCATCGAAAGCGGCAAACGGAACTGGATGCCGAACTGGCCGACATTTTTGAAGAAGCCCGGGCGAAAGCATCTGAAGATTCCAATGCTAAATAGGTATGACCGACATCCAATTCAATTCGTGGTTTTTTCTGATCGTAATTGCTTTCGTAGTTATTTGGAAAATCGATTTCTTCACCACACTTCTAAATCTGAAATCGTTTAAATCACAAATCCCCTCTGATTTTGTCGATGTCATGGATCAGGAGAAATTTGAAGAATCCAAAGACTACACGAGATTGAAATCGGTATACGGGATCGGCATTTCTGCATTTATGACCGTCGTGTTTTTCTCTTTCTGGTGGCTCGGTGGCTTCGGGTGGCTGGATGGAGTTGTGAGAGGTTTCGGATATGGACCGCTCCTTTCCGGTGTGATCTATATAGGAATACTGTTCCTCGCTCTTCAGATTATCAGTCTGCCTTTTTCGTGGTATTCGACTTTCGGTATTGAGAGCAAGTTCGGGTTTAACAAAATGAGTCCCGGACTGTTTTTCGGTGACTTTATTCGCAGTCTCTTCCTTTCGGCATTGGTCGGTGGGCCGCTGCTGCTTACCATCCTCTGGTTGTTTGAGAAATTTCCCGCAGCATGGCTTTGGGGATGGGTGATTGTGTCGGTTTTTATGCTGGCTGCCGTCTTCCTTGCGCCGACGCTGGTCATGCCTTTGTTTAACAAATTTACCCCTTTGGAAGAAGGGCCGCTTAAGAGCGAGATTTTTGCGATGGCCGAAAAATGCGAGTTTCCGGTCAAAGAAATCAGCATCATGGATGGATCAAAGCGTTCCACCAAATCGAATGCCTTTTTTACCGGGTTCGGTGCTACCAAGCGAATTGTTCTCTTTGATACCCTGGTTGAAAAGCACAGTGTAGCTGAACTGGTGGGAGTTCTTGCCCATGAGATCGGTCACTATAAAAAAGGCCACATTGTGAAGGGCATTGTCATAGCAATCGTAAGCACCGGTGTGATGTTTTTCCTGCTCAATGTAGTGATGGCAAACCGTTCACTGTTCGACGCTTTCGGTGTCAGGGAAACATCAGTATATGTGAGCCTGATCCTTTTCGGAATCCTGATGCAGCCCGTAAATCAAATTTTAGGCATAGCCGGTAGCTGGTTGAGCCGGAAACATGAATTTGAAGCGGACGCATACGCTGCGGAAGTCACCGGGCAGCCCGAAGTGATGGCTTCGGCACTGAGGAAACTGAGTGCCGACAATCTGACCAATTTGACGCCACATCCGGCTTATGTGTTTCTCAACTACAGTCATCCTCCTGTAGTTGAGCGAATCGCCGCGCTTCGGGATTAGGAAAGGATCATCTTTCTTTGAGTGCGTTAAACCGC
>JARGOZ010000337.1 GCA_029213025.1 Verrucomicrobiales bacterium | reverse complement strand
CTCGAACTCACCAGCTCGGATTAGCAATCCAAGCTACGTACGCTTCGGCTATTTAATATATATTTGCGCCATTCTACTATCTGTCTGTCCACGATTTTACTGACTGTTGTGGCGCTGAAACATGGGCATCGACTGGTGCGCTTTTGCCAGTGCCCTCATTGCAGTCGGCGACAGGATTGTCGCCAGTCCTTGTGTCTATCGAGCCGGGGATTCACCGTGTTTCCTGCGTAAGGGTGCGCCGCCGTGAAATTCAAGGAACGACGACAATCCTGTCGTCTGCGGAGCCCGTGCCATTGTTCTCGTTGCAGTCGTCGACAGGATTGCCGCCGGTCCTTGTGTCTATTTCGTCGACCTTTGCAGATTCGGTTGTGTTTCGGTCTTTCGTGTCAGTTCTCTCCTCTGGCGCACTAAGGAGCTTGCAGAACTATCTGTTTTTCCGGAAGATGGCGTGATGATCAGAAATTTGTTCCTTTCCCTTTTGTTATCCGGTTTTGCTATCGCAGCAGAGAAACCCAATGTGGTCGTTATCATGGCGGATGATCTCGGTTATGGCGATGTCTCGTGCTACGGGGCCAATTCTTTCGAAACGCCAAACATCGATCAGCTCGCAGCGGAGGGAATCAAGTTCACCAGCGGTTATTGTTCGGCTTCGACCTGCACGCCGACCCGCTATTCGTTTATTACCGGAAACTACGCGTTTCGTTTTCCCGGAACCGGAATCGCTGCTCCCACAGCTCCGGCAATCATCAAGCCGGATGTGGTTACGCTGCCCGATCTGCTCCAAAAGGGTGGATATAAAACCGCTGTGATCGGCAAATGGCACCTCGGCCTCGGCGGCGAAAACGGGCCGGACTGGAACGGTGAGCTTCGCCCCGGACCGGCGGAAATCGGTTTTGGTTATCATTTCCTCCTGCCCACTACCAATGACCGGGTGCCTCAGGTGTATGTGGAAAATTCCCGGGTTCTGAATCTGGATCCGAAAGATCCGCTCTGGGTCGGGAAAAAGAAGCCGTCGGAAGATCATCCCACCGGAATCACTCATCGCGATACACTGACGATGGACTGGAGCCACGGTCACAACCAGACGATTCACAACGGTATTTCCAGAATTGGCTTTTACACCGGCGGGGAGTCCGCCCGGTTCCGCGATGAAGATCTCGCTGATGAATGGGTGAAACAATCCCGGAAATGGATTGGAGAAAACAAAGAGGAACCGTTTTTCCTTTTCTTCGCCTCTCACGATATTCACGTGCCACGCATCCCGCACGAGCGTTTCCAGGGCTCCAGCGGGCTCGGCTACCGGGGCGATTGCATTATCCAGCTGGACTGGTGTGTCGGCGAGATCATGAAGATCCTCGATGAAAACAATCTCGCGGAAAATACGCTGGTGGTCTTTTGCTCTGATAACGGCCCGGTGATGGATGACGGTTACGCGGACGAAGCTCTCGAAAAGCTGGGCAATCACAAGGCGGGCGGACCTTTCACCGGTGGGAAATACAGCATTTACGAAGGCGGGACGCGCACACCTTTCATCACCCGCTGGAAAGGGAAAATCGAACCGGGTGAATCGGATGAAGTGGTCTGCACAATCGATTTGATGAACAGTCTCGCCAGTCATGTCGGCGTGGAGATTCCGGCCAACGCCGGTCTCGACAGTCTGAATGTGATGGGAGCACTTCTCGGGGAACAAGGTGCGAAAGGTCGTGATCACCTCGTTCAGCAGGGCAATCGCAGCGATAATCTGAGTTTACGGGTCGGCGACTGGAAGCTGCTGCGCCACAATAAAGGCCAGGGCCGGAATCTGGTCGTGGAGAAAAAACTGGAGAACACCACAGTACCGAAGTTTCAGCTTATCAACCTGGCCGAGGATCCCGGGGAAAAGAATAATGTGTTCGAAGCTCACCCGGAGAAAGGCGAGGTCCTCAAGGTGATGCTGGAGAAAATCGTCAGCGATGGCAGAACGAGACCGGAATAGATCTCAAGAATCAATATTTTCGGCATTCATTATAATTAATCGTTTTAGCTAAAATAACCACAATTCGTGCTTTACGGAGCCGGTTTCTTATAGTTGATTCTCATTGTTATGAGAATCCTCAATTTTGCAATCCTGTGTTTCTGCCTGTTTTGCGGTTCGACCGCGTTTTCGCAAAACTATGATTTGGCGACATTGACGACGAAGTTCGGGAAGACCTACGAGGATATCCAGATCATCAATGCCGATGAAAGCGGGTTGTTGTTCCGGCACTCAGCTGGAATTGCAAAGGAAAACTTCTCTCAGCTCTCGGCGAATTTGCGGGACATGTTTGAGCCGGTCGATGATATCCCGTCGGTAACTGAACTCGTGGGAGTTGAGGAAGACGCGACTCCGAAAGTGGAACCGCAGATTTTCATCCCCGATCTCACGCTGACAATGGTGATTCGACGGAACCCGGCGGTTTGCGGGCAGAATGCGGCGTTTTGCCGGATGCACCCGAATCCGTGCAACTGGCCATCTCACTGGTCGCGGTTTCACAGTGCCCATTATCTAACCAATCCGATTTGCCGGGCGGCTGCGACGCGTCAATTTCTTCAAGCTACAGGACTGCTGCCACGGTCCTGTGGAGGGGTATTCCATCACTCTGCAGGACCGAATACTATCCGGTTTCATTAAGCTCGCGAAGCGGATTGAACAGGGTACAGTCCCGCATTCAACAGTCTCTAACCAATGAAATTCTGCGAAAAATGCGCAGGCTTTTCAAGTGG
>JARGOZ010000150.1 GCA_029213025.1 Verrucomicrobiales bacterium | reverse complement strand
TATTGTGGCGATCTGGAGATCACCACTACCGAAAAGTCTGTGAATCGCTTCACTTTTTCGGAGGACTTCGGCGAGAGCCTTGCCAAACTCGACACCGGCGTGACGCCGGTATTACGATTCCGAAAGCCGATTGTCGTAAAATGTCGGCTCTCTACCTTCCGCCCTGATCGCATACCCAGCCGGTGATACAGACGCAGATACACCCTTTTCGGGGGAGACCGTTGCTGACTTTTTTTACCACCGAGCAGGACTGTAGCTTCATGACCGGGACTTCACACTGCTGGCAGAGATAGACCGGGCAACGACAGGGGAGAACCTGCCATTCGTGGTCGCGGTTCATGAGACGGCTCAAATACCGGGTGCCTCCCTGGCGGACTTTTACCTGCCCTTTGACTTCGATCTTCGCCCAAACCCGACCGCAGGAATCAACCTTCTCGCAGACTTTGCAAAAATCGAGATCAGCATTCGGACAAATGCAGGCAACCGTGGGGCAATTCAGTGAAGGACCGCTTCGCAGTGGAATTTCCATTTGCTGAGCGGAAAGGTGACCCAGAAGAAAAAACGAAAAAACTACTAAGATCGAGGCAGGCTTCATCGTGTTACTTCAGCAGAATTTATCAGGAAATGCAATCGGAAAGTGTCTTTCCGATCCTGACAATACTGCCATCGTGCCAACAATTCCCTGTTCACGAGCCGGAAGTGAATTTATCGATTTTTTCTAAAATCTGCGACCATTTCGCTCTGCGTTTGTAATTTGTCTCGAAATCTGCGTCGCAAAAAACTCCGGCCCGGTCGATGGGAAGCGTCATTTTTGCCTTCTATTCAGGTGCCTGCCTGATTTTCTGATGATAACAGCCGGGGTGTTCATCCATGCTGGTGTCGGCTCAAAAATGTTCTTCTACTGGCTTTTGACGCTCGGCAAAGTATCGACGAATCCGGCATCAGTTCGTGTCAATTCGGCGATGGTATCCTTTCGCATTTGAACCAGCCGGTCGGATAATTCAGCATTTGAAGCGAGATTGGTAAGTTCCTCCGGGTCATTGTCGAGATCGTAAAGTTCTTCTGTTTCGTTTTCGACAAAGGTTCGAACATATTTGTATCTCCCGTCGTGGAGGGAGGCATACCACGGGACTCCGCCCGACTTTTCGAGAATGGCCCGGTCGGTAGGGATGATGTCTGTATCCGATCCGTAGTGTTGACCGGTGTTGACGGTAAGCAGCGGACGGTCGAGGTTCGTTTCCGGATTGGTCAGCAAAGGAGCGAGATTGGTTCCGTGCATTTTCCACGGCAGATCGATTCCGGCAAAATGGAAAAATGTAGGTATCAAATCGACTCCGCCAACCGGAGTATTATTTACTTTGGCGACGGGTAGTTTTGCAGGCATCGAAATAATAAGAGGGCTGCGGATCGTAGCATCGTAGGGTGCCACCTTGGAACGGAAACCGTGCTGGCCCCACGCAAATCCCTGGTCGGATGTGAACACGATGAGTGTGTTCTCGTACTGTCCGGTTTCCTTTAGTGTAGATACCAGTTTTCCGACTGCTTCATCGAGAGCCAGCACACCCTGATGATACTGTCGCAACCACGAGTTGAGATCGCTGCCATGAATTCCCTTTGCGCGGGCGTATTCACCGGTCGCTCTTTTTTTACCGATGAGATGCGGCTGCCCGTCTTCGCCTTCCTGCCAGCGTTTCATCCGCTGCATATATTCCGGCTTACCTTCGCGGGGTGGATAGATATCGGCCGGGACAGGGACATCGACGTCCGGATAGGCTTCGAGATGCCGTTTCGCCGGGGTAAAAGGGCCGTGAACTGCGCCGTAACAGAGCCACAGATACCAGGGCTTTTCCGGATCTCTGCCTTCGCCTTTGAGATAGTCGAGCGCCCAGTTTGTGTAGTTGTCGGTGCTGTAACCTTTTATTAATTCCGCTTCACCACCGTTTTTTTCTATGAGTTGATTTTTATAGTAAGAGCCGGCGTTAGTGGTATGGCGGGGGCGGTTCCATACGATTTGGTAGTCCCAGTCCCGGTTGAATCCTGTGTCGGTTCCTGTGTGCCATTTTCCGATTTGTGCCGTCTGGTAGCCGTTCGCCCGGAATGCCGAAGGCCAGAAGGGACATTTCTCCGGATCGTATTCACTGCCGGGGTATTTTCCCTCCATCCGCATTGATTCGACGGCGTGTTGGTAGTGGCCGGTCAAAAGTGTCGCCCGCGAAGGCATACGCCATGTTCCAATATAAGCGTATTTAAAACGGACACCTTTTTCGGCGAGAGCGTCGATATTCGGAGTCTCGCAAAATTCGAGCGCTTCGGGATAACAACTGACAGTCCGGTGGGAATGATCGTCGGTATAGATGAAAAGTATATTGGGGCGGGTTTCCGCTGCCAAAGAGAATGTGGCGACATAACAAAAGAACAGAATGAAGTGCTTCATGACTCTCAATAACAGACAGTTTCTGCAACGCTCTTCAAATGGATTTTGCCAGTGAAATCAGCCATCATTGCGGCGGCAAAGGCCGCGGGTCCCGAAACGGTGACCGGGTGGGAACCCGATTTTTGTTGAGTTACAGCGCCAAAAAGGTTATTTGAGATACATGAAGGTGAGATTTCAGCAAAGGTTGCAGACCGGCTCATCCTCGTTTCATCCCAATAATACCAATGGCAAACCTCAATGAAATCACAGGGAAAAGATGGTTTGATCAATTCCGTTCCAATCGCCATCAACTTGCACCCTCACCGCATTCGGCCTTAATCCTGAAGCTGTTACTCATCATTTTCTGTCTCGGTGTTCCGGCGACAAAGGCGCTTGCGCAATCTCAGGTCTGGATTTTAAATCCCACCCGATTTCCGGTGACTTACAAACTCTCCTTTGCGAGGAGCAGTCAAAATTTCACGATTCCGGCGGGTCAGAGACACGAACACACTTCCCGGGAATATCCGGCCACTTTCCTCGTTGATCTCAATGTGAATTTACTCGGATATCCTCAGGTGAAGCGCTTCAGGCTGACGCCGGGCCGGACCTATTACTTTCATATACAAAATAACCAGTTACATCTTCTCAAGCAACCGTTGCATGTGCCCACGAGTGCTCCGGTGATTGCACCGGTGACGGTGAAAGTACTGGTCTATGCGCTGGGCGGGCGGGGTCGGCAGGCTGTGTATCACAGCAGCGTGATTGTCTATAATACGACCGACCCGTATATTAACGGACGGGAATGGAGCTTCTGGCCACAAGGCAGGGTTACGCTAAGTAATGCCGGGTATACCGCCGGGGGGCGGGTGGTGAATTCACGACCGGCCGGAACCGGGAATCCGATTAAGACGTTCGATCTGAATTCTCAACACAACCCGCAGCTTGCGGCCGCTATATGTAACGATGTGATCAACCGCTGGAACCGGATGCCCTACCGGGCCATTGATTCGAATTGCAACCACTTCGTTAATGATATGATGGTATCCCTGGGAGTGGGCCGACACCCTTTGCAATACCAAAATTCGTGGGGGGGAGGGGTTCCGCTGTCGCAAATTCAGTCTACCTTTGAAAATCACTATGGAGTACAATGCGAGCACGGTCATAATCATCCTGGGCACAAAGGACATAACGGGCACAATCGACCCGGACCACAACACCCGGGAGGCCATGTGCCGGGAACTGTGCCGCCACCGACTCATGTCAATCCCCAGACGATTGATAAAGACGAAATTCTGAGGAGAATCCTCCGGCGGATCGGTCTGTAGAGATGCCGACGGTGTTTGAATGTTTTTACCAAATAATTGAAGATATACTGATACAAGAATGAAGATATTTAAGTTCATCCCTCTTTTCCTGATCGTATTGATCGTCTACAACTTCGTGATATTCACGAAACCGGAATGGATGCTCGAGCCGGAGCTTTTTGATACCACTCATTCGATTACTCAGGAGCCAATCGCAGCGGAAGTTCCGCCACCGGCCGATATTGAGAACGCCGAGACTCCCGAGGAACTTCCAGCGGAGCTGATTGATATCAGTGCGAGGCCGATTGCAAGTATCACTCTGCCATCGGGAGTGCAATGGAAACCGATCGCTGCAGACGTTTTACTATTGTTTGCGGTATTGGTTCTGTATATCGAACTATACAAATCGACCCGGATTGGTTCCTGGGCGATGGCGGAACATTTTCTCTCCTTTCTGGTATTTCTCGTCTTCCTCGCGGAGTTTCTGATGATCCGGCAATGTGCCACCTCAGCCTTCGGGATCGTGATGCTGCTTTCTCTGGTTGATGTAATCGGAGGTGTGGCGATATCGAAAGGTATGGCGAGCAGGAAAAGCAAGGGGTAGGGTTGATTCAACAGGGTACAGTTCCGGACCTAACAGGGTACAATTGTAAATTCTCTAGTACCTCTTTACCGCGCCGGTGAACGGATTGATACCGATTGCGCGGTAATTTTTGGGGACCTGAAATGGCTTCCCTTCGTTGTGCAGAGCGATCACGAGTCCCCAGGTTTTATCTTTAGGTAGATTAGTGGAACCATCGGGTCGGAATTCGAATCCATACCAGGTGTAGGGTCTGATTTGATCCAGATCCGGATCGATGTCCCGCTGCGCTTTCCTTTCCGGCATACTTAGAATAGTCGATGCATCCGGATTCCGGTGAACGACTACACTTCTGCTCAAATAGCGAATTTTTCCCAGTTCCCGGTATTGGCCGGTTTCCGGATCTATCGACAGCGTCTGGAAAGCCTGGACCAGCGGTTGGTGAGAGGTAAGGGAATCTGTGTAGCTATAGAATCGAAAATGCACCGGGCGGTTCATGCGCACGGCTTCGAGAGAAGCTCTGGAAAGCTCATTGGCGATCATATCGCTGTCGCGTGAAATCATGCTCGATTGAGAAACCGAAGTTGTTACCATAGTTCCGCCCGCCATAAGAATGCTGATCAAAGCGAGAACAAGCAGGAGTTCGGTGAGTGTGAAACCGCTTTTCATACATCGAAATTGGTGGAAAATTTGGCTCCCCGCAAAGGGACGGAAAGGCGAAATACCCGTGGCTCCAGCTGTTCTTCCAGCAGCCACTGGTTGAGTTCCTTAAGATCTTTCTCGTAGTTTGTCGCGTCCTGGAAGCGGGAGTTCAGTTCTTTCAGGATTCGCTTAGCCGATTTTTCTTTATGGCGATCTTCGTAAGTAATCCAGGTGCCTTCGTCGGTTGCAATGAGGGTAATATTCAATAACTCCGGCAACTGATGACGGGAAGTTTTCGCCCTGGAAGTAGCGCCGTTGTATTGAAACAGTCGACTGTCGTATTTGTAGTTTGGAGCAAGTGAAGTATTTCCTCCCGGTGTGGATTTATCCGGTTTCACCGGGCTGATGATAAGAGCGAGAACATTCTCCGAGATCGGGCGGGCATACTTTTTTCTGATAGCGGGATCGGCAAACCAGTCATTGATATCTTTGGCATTTGTCTTCTGGGCGATAACCGGTAAACCGTTCGGGTCGGAAGCAGGCGGTGTCATTACAGTAAGCTCTTCCGAAGGTATCCGCAGTTCCATGAGCCGAAACCGTTTGCGCTCGGGGTAGAGAATTTGTTGTTGGCGCAGAAACGGTGTTCGGTCCGGCAAATCGCTGTTGAATTCGATATAGTACCCCCAACCGTTGAGGAGCCCGTCGAGATAGTCGAGTCTATCATCGCCATTGCTGTCGGCTTCACTACCGGCATAACCGAAAGGGGCCTGAAAGAATACTCCGTGGCCGGTCGCAGGTTCCGTATTGGTAGTAAGCATTTCATCTGACCAAACTGTGGTGAAGTGCAGTTCGGACTGCCTCATCCAGGTGGAAGGACTGGATGGATTGTTGTAGCCCCAGTAGCTGTTGAGTGTCGCCTGGCTGATCCTGCGGGCCATTGCCTCCATCGCAGTCCGGGTTTCCCGCATGGTTTCGACGCGCTTGGTGACCTGTGTGGCAACCCGCCGGGTTTGGCTGGTCAACTCGGCTAACATAACCAGAATCAGCGACAGTACGCCGATAGAAACAAGTAGTTCGACGAGAGTAAACCCGGTGTTGTGTATTCGCGCAGTTTCCATAGTGGCTCAGTCGCGATACTGCTCCTCGAGTTTTGCTTCATTGCCCAGGCTGGTTGTAAGTTGATCGTAGCGTTCCGGATCTTCGAAAGCTTTGTCGTCTTCGATGTCCCGGGTGATACGGATTTCGAGAAAACGGATAAACCGGTTGTGCCGGTCATCGCCGGAGAGCGTGCGGCGGTCGCCGACCCGGATTTGGGCGGCGTAAGCTGCCTCGAACGAATCCCGCGGAACTTCGGTGCCGTCGAAGTCGAAATAGTATCTGTCAGAAGTGTTGTTCCGAGAGTTTTCTTCGAGTATTTCCCAATCCATCATCGCATATTGGGACGAAAGACTTTGCTTGATGCGTGCGTAGGCATTGCGGTCCACTGATTCGCCGACAGAGTTGAGGATCGATGGCAGCATGGCGACGGTGAGGAGAATGCCGGTCGCGCAAATACCGAGTGCGACGGTAACTTCGACGAGGGAGAATCCCCGTTGCCTATCTGAAGTTGAAAATTTCATGGAGCAAATCGTTGTCTGCGGATGATGCGAAATCTGTAGTAACGATCCCAACCGTGCCACCAGTCCCCGGCCCCCACTCCTACCTGAATTCCGCCGCCTGAGCCAATGTTGTTGTCATTTTCATTGGGGTCGAGATATCGCTCCAGCAGAGTTGATCCTCTATACTCGGCGGTCACCGAGCCAAGCGATTCATCCCACTTGTCGAGCGTTCGGCTGCCGGGGTTGAGAACCTGGACGCGGTAGTGAACTTTAAATACATTGGAGCGGGTGGTCAGCCGCGGGTAAAGCTGGTTGTAGGGTGCCTCGCGCAAGTTGTCTCCGGTGAGTTCGAAGGCGTCGTTCACGGTGATGCTGCCGTTCCACCAATTGACCATATCTCCGTAGTCATCCGGCGGTGGCGCGGCTGATGCGTGGTACGATTTTCCGGGAATTTCTTCCGGGACGAGGAAGATTTCGCAAATCTCGGAGGGGCTTCGGAAGATGTCATATTGATTGAAGCGGTGGCGGAAACCGGTGAGGGTGGATTCCGCGTTCACATTGTAGCGAAACTCGATGTCGTTTTTGGTATTGGTTTTATACAGGTCAACGGCTTGCGTCGGTATGGCCATTAGTTTGGTGGACTTCAATGCACAATGAATGCCGGTGGCTCGTTCTATGAAAGTGAAAGGAACCATCTGGTAGTTCATGTTGATCTTGCCTGCCGTGGCTGCCGGTTCGCTGATGGCATAGGGTTGGACCACGGGCATCCAGAAGTTTTCCAGGTAGAGATGATCGCGTGGATGCTGAAAGCCCCGGTGATCTGATGCGTCCGGTTCCGAAAGGGCAGGAGTGGTCCGGGAAGGGGGATTGGGGCAAAACAGCAGAGTTTGCCAGGGTTCCTGGCTGTCGACGTGTTCGGTAATTTTGGATACCGGTTTCGGAGAATTCAGATCTACTCCCACAGAATCAATCCCGGTAGGTAAACTGCCGAAAGCTACCGCTGAGCAGATTTGGCGATTGGGCGAGAAACTCTGGCCCGCTTCGATAGAGAAATTGCCAAAACCCATATAGGAAAGTTCGCCGGTTTGGGAATTGCCTTCATCCGGTTTGTTGATGTAGGGGCCATCACCGATTTTACCCACACCGGTATCCCAGTCGCCGGGGCGTCCGTCGTTTTTGAAGGCCCCGTTGAGGCCGGTGGAGACTGAAGGCCACGAAAAAGGTGAGTATGATACATTGCTCAACAGAGAGCCGCTGACCTCCTGATGGTTGAGCCTCCTCATGAAGTTTGGTTGACCGTGAGAATTACTTCCCCCTTTTCCACCGCCTCCAAGCGCGAGGGGAACCCAGCCGAAACTTCCTTTTTCTCTCCAGATCGAGTTCTGTAGTCCATGCGCGCAGGGTGCATCCGGAATGAAATACCAGGGATGGGGCTCGAAATACTCTTCGGGCACGCTGTAGAGACCTGCGATAAAGCGGAGGTCTCCACGCGAGGGAGAGGTGGGGGATGAGCTGGCCAGCACGGCGCGGACCCGGTCGCCGGGGCGAATCAGAGTTTCCCTGATCGAGCCGCTGGTAATGTAGCCACTGCCGCCGTCCTTTCGGAACCGGTTGTTTAGTGCGGTGAAGGGTTCGGCCTGAGCCGCATCCGGAATGTACAGTTCAGGCAGGCTGAGCTTCACTTCCGGGAAGTCCATTTGCAGTCGTTGGACAACTCCGCCGTTGTATCCCAGTTTTGTTTCGATGACAAACTCCCCGCCTTTGTAGATAAACGGGATGCCTTCGTCTGCTTCCGCTCCTTTGTTGAAAGCGGAAACATCGATGACGGCGCTGGTAAAAGTGTATTCAGTTTTCGAATTTTTCCGGTTTCCTATTGTTCGAACTTTTCCGGTTTTGCCCGATTGGTCGGCCTGCATAAACATACTCATCATGCCGACAAAAGGCATCGAGTGACCGCCTCCGGCCCATCCGTTCGGGTAGTTGGCTTTGAGCTGTGGATTGTTCGTCCAGTTCATATTTACCGATCCCGAACTGCTTGAGTTTTTGATTCCGTGAGCGCCGGAGTTGAGCGACGGCAGACCGTAAATCACATTGGCGGTCCAGGCGGGCGGGCCGACTGTCGGGGAAAACGGTTCCAGTATCCAGAATGCCTGAATTTTTGTGGTTTTGTCTGCGAAACCATTGCCGTCTTCATCAACAAAGGTTCCGTCGGGATTTCTTTCGGCATCTACTGCCATAAAGACAATCGCTGCTTCGGTGACGGTGGGAAAGCGACCGAAGCCTTTGGCGGAGACACTTTCCGACCGCCATCTGAAACCAAGTGCAGAACTTTCCCCGATCAGGCCCGGGTTACTGGTTCCGGCGATTCCGCCCCGGGCGGGTACAGCTGCGTAGTCTTTTCCCAGTCCGGTGCTGTAAGAGTTTACCGACCAGTGTACCAAATCGAAACTGGAAGTGATGATTTGAAATGTTTTCCGGGTGCCATACTTCGAGCGCATGGTTGATCCGAAGCCAGGTATTTCATAACGTTTCCCGCCAACCGGTTTACCGGTGAGGTAGGGCAGGTAGGAACTCAGCATTGCTGTATTTCGGCCGGACCAGTCACCATAGGTAGACATAGCGGAGCCCACGCTCTTATGGCTTTTGTAGTTTGACTTGCGATCAAATTCCCACTGTCGTCCACCTGCCCGGTTACAAAAGGCAATCAACCGGTCTACTGCATTTCTCTGCGCTTTACTTCGAGACTGGGGCCAAAGGGAGATTTTCGGCTTATTAAAAAGGTTTAGTTCGGGAGCTTTGCTGTGTGCCGTGAGGAATGCCCGACCGATTTGAAAATCCTCATTGTCGAAATCCACTTTGGCGCCTCCGGACAAGCTGGTATCCAGCCACGGTGCCCGGTCCGGGGAGAAGAACAGCTCGTCCACTGTGGCGTAGAGCCGGGTCCTTTTTGCAGGGACTTCCGCCGGTGGGCTGGTTGGTGAATTCGAGGTATCGACTGTGCCACCTTCGGTTCCACCCCAGCCTACATGAGGTGAAAGAGAAGTATAGATTTCCATACGTTTGCGCCGGTCGTTTTCGCTGAGGTCCGCCGGCATTTCCAAATTCTCATCAAACGCCTGGTAGAGCGGGCTGAGGCAGGTCAATGCCGGATGTCCCGGGAATCGATTGTATTCCCGCCGCGCCGGAAGCCTCTTTGCATAGGTGCTTTCAGTAGTGGTGTAAGTGCGGGGTGTGTCCCAGTAGTCACCTTCCGAAGCGGTGTTGATATTGACTTTGCAACACTCATCATCGGTCCAGAAGGCGATTCGTCCGACGATGGGATTATCCGGCCCGGGTTTGACGGGACTGTCGGTAAATTCCACTATGCCGTCGATGCTGTCAGTCGGGGTGGTTAGTTGACCGTCTTTCAATACATAGATCCATCGCACCGGCATAGGCAGGGAATCTGTATCGGTGCCCAGGTCACTATCCATATCGTAGGAGAAGCCGGCTATTCCCGGGCCGCTTCCGTTTTGCTGAGAGGCGGCCGGATTGATAATCGGAAAAACCAGTCGCGAGTCACCTGTTTCCGCATCCAGCACGACGCGCCCCGGCTCGTTCATATCGGTGAAAAGTCCGGGTTTGTCCTTCCATCTGCTTAGATCGGCGCGATCTTCTCCCAGCTCGGCAGGAAGATTTTGTCCGGCGGTGCTTTCTTTCCAAACCAATCTGTCATCGGAATAGAGTTTGTAGGCCGCAACGGGTTCAGCCCGGACGCCGGAACTGTCTTCCTCCGTCCCGAAAACGCGAATCATTCCGGGTTGGGATGCCCAGGTTTGGTGCTGAGCGAAATTGGTTTTGCTGGTAGGTTTTTTTTCCGGGGAATTTTCCTCCGTCGCTTTCCGGATTTGTGCGATTACGAGGTCTACGGCGAGTTCTGACAGGGCGCGTGAGTCTACGGTGTCAGCAAAGGCGGCTGATGATCTTTGCTCGTTCGTGGTCAGAGACAATAGTCCCAGTACGAGGATGATAAGTAGCGAAATTACTGACAGTACGATGATTAGAGCAGCACCTTCAGGTCTGCTTTCGGGATGGTTTTGTTTCCTCGTTTTTTTCAAAATCCGGTGAGAACACCTCAACGAATTTTCGCCTCCAAGTCAAGGGTTGGAAGCTGTGGAATATAGCCCGATTCCCGGTTTCCCGGGTGGTTGGTGCCATTAGGCAAAGATATCCATGACCGGCTTCCCGTGACCGTCTTTGGTGGCGTAGAAGGGGCGTTTTTCTACATTGAAAGCGGTCTTCGGGCTGATACCCATTGCGGTATAGATTGTGGCGTGGAGATCTTCTACAGAAACGGGATTCTCTACTGCTACGAGGGGGCGTTCACCTGCTGTTTTACCATAAAGGAAACCTTCTTTTACTCCGCCGCCGAACATGGCTACGCTGGTGCCTCCGGTGAAGTGGCGGTGCAATCCGTAGTGTTTCATTTCGCCGAGCTTTTCGGCGCGGGCGCGGGACTGGTCTTTGGCATTGGAACCGGGAACTCCTTCGATCATCATATCGCGGCTGAATTCGCTGGCGATGATGACGAGGGTGCGGTCAAGCAAGCCGCGTTTTTCGAGGTCGAGAATGAGTTGTGATACAGGTAGATCGATTTCTTTCTTCAGACGATCCACAGTGGTATGCCCGTTTTCGTGTGTGTCCCAGTGAATAAAAGGGATGTATTCGGTAGTGACTTCGACAAAGCGGGCTCCCTCTTCGACAAGGCGGCGGGCGAGAAGGCAGCCGCGTCCAAATCGACCGGTATCATAGATCTTTTTCGATTCTTCGGGTTCGAGAGTCAGGTCAAAAGCATTTTTCTCTTTCGACTGGAGAAGCCGGTGGGCGGCATCCATGGAGCGGAGCATCGATTCCTGTTGGAAATCACTCATCCACTCGCGATTGGGATTCTTATCAATCAGTTTGCGGTAGTGTTTGTAGCGATTGGCGAAGCGTCCGGGTTCCATGCCTTCGGGAGGCTGGACGGAGCGGACTGCGTCTTCAGGGTAGGGGAGATTCATGGGGCCGTATTCGGTTCCGAAGAATCCCCCTGTGGTAAATGCTTTTAACTCTTCTTTTTCCCCGACTCCTTCGAGCCGCTGGCCGATGTTGATGAAGGGCGGTATCACCGGATTTTTCGGACCGAGAACTTTGGCCATCCACGCTCCGAGGTGTGGGGCCGCCACGGTCAGCGGCGGGACGTAGCCGGTGTGCCAGTGAAACTGATGCCGAGAGTGGAGGATGTGGCCGAGATCGGGTTGCACAGCGGAGCGGATCAGGGTGCCCCGGTCCATCACTTTGGCGATGTTTTCCATGCCTTTGGTGATTTTGATATGATCGACCGCGGTATCGATAGCGGGGAAAGTGCTGAGGATTTTGTCTACTTCGAGTCCCTTTTCGAACGGGTAGTATCGTTTCGGATCGAAGGTGTCGGGAGCGGCCATCCCTCCGGCCAGCCAGATGAGAATACAGGAATCGGCCTTCGGTGCGGGGTGGACAACTTCATCGGCATTGGCCCATGCCCGGGGAGCGCCGGTGCCGAGTGCGGCCAGCGATGCCGCGCTCAGTTTCTTTAGTAGAGAGCGACGGGCGAGTTTTTCTTCAAAAGTATACATAATTCTGCGAGTTACTATTGATCGTACCCTGTTGAATGGCAGACCTAACAGGGTACAGTCCGGCACCTAACAGGGTACAGTCGGGTTCCTAGTCACTATATATCATCGTATCATCTGGAATTCGGGTTGCATGAATACCAGCCACATCAAATCCTCTACAGCGCGGGGATCGCTTCCGTCGCCGAGGACTTCGGAAATAATCTGCTTTTCATCATCGGTCGGAGTCCGGGACAGGGCGAACCGGTAGAGCCATTCGCCGAGGTCGTAGCCGGACTTTTCCCGCATCAATTTTTCCGCGCCTTTGGACAGGTAGGCGGACAAAATATCGCCGTTGGCGAGATCGATGGCCTGCAGGGTAGTCAGCCCGGACGGGCGGGTCGTTACCACCTGGTCGCGGTGCGGGCGGCCGAGGGAGCGCATCAGGAAATCATTCTTCACCAGGGCGGCGCGCACCGGCGGCGTGAGTCCGGCAGGATATTTTTTCAGGTCGGCGGAGGCCAGGAACTGCGGCTTGAGCAGCTTGCCCCATGGTCCCGCGCCATGCGGGTGCAGTTCTTTGGCAGCAGCCCATTCACCTTTGGCGCGGCGGGCTTGCCAGGTCTTGTCGCTGCTGATTACGGTTTGTTTCTCGCCGTCGTGAATCAGGATTTCGCCGATAAATCCGCTGGCCCCGCCGGTCATTCCGGCCACTACCGAAAAGGTGTTGGTGCCTTGCTTCAGCCATTTTGATATATCTATATATACCGGATTCATCCATACTTTGGATTCCGCTACGTCTTCGCCGTTGATCCGCAAGGTGAAATAGTTGTCGCAGGTGGCCATGAGGCGCGCGGCGACCGGCTTTTTGTCGAGTTTCACCGTTTTCCGGAGCCACGATTTCTTATCGGTTTCACCTTCGTGCCAAATCCATTTTGCACTGACGGGGGCAGCTTCAAATACACTTTCGGTTGTCGTTTTTACCAGATCTTCGTCGGGAAGTGCGCGATCTACATTTGCGTCGGGCTTCTCCGGATGGGTGCCGGTGATCTGCCATATTGCATCGAGAAACTGTTCAGCGGTCATGCGTTTGGCACCGGGCCCGGACCAGGTGTAATCTTCGCCCGCTTCCTGATCGAGGATTTCGCACTGTGACTGGTAGGCATTTGATGTCATCACCAGGCGAATGAATTTGCGCAAATCATGACCGTCTTCGGCGAAACGAACGGCGAGATAGTCGAGCAGGTCTTCATTCCACGGTTGGCTGTCCATCGAATCGACGGGATGGACGATGCCGCGACCCATGAGTCGTTCCCAGATCCGGTTGACGACGGTGCGGGTGAAGCGTCCATTGTCCGGGTGGGTCATGAGACCGGCGAGTTGTTTGAGGCGCTCTGCTTTAGGCGCGGCGGGATCTACATCGCCCTGCGAGGGGAAAATCCATTTTGGAGTCGCCATTTCCCCGGTGGGTTTGTCGCAGCGGTTCAGTTCCAGTGGTTGTTCGGAGAAAATCGCGGCGAGATTATAGGCTTCCGAAAGTTTCCAGCGGTCAATAAAGCTGTCGTGGCAGCTGGCGCATTTCATATTTATGCCGAGAAACACCTGGGAAATGTTCTGGGCGAACTGGATGTCGCAGGTCTGGCTGGCGTTTACATCGCCCCGCCACTTGATACCGTTGATAAAGCCGGCGGAGTCTGGAGTGGGCGAGATCAACTCCCGGACAAACTGGTCGTAGGGCATATTTTCCCGCAGGGCGGCATACAGCCAGGAAGTGATCTGAGTGCGGCCTTTGGTGATGAATCCGGTGCCGGTGTAGTCGTTTCGCAACAGATCGTTCCAGGTGGTGAGCCAGTGGTCCGCGTAGGCGATGTCGTTGGCAAGGAGCTCGTCGATCTTCCGAGTCCGCTTTTCCGGGTCGGTATCGGCGAGAAACGCTTCCAGCTCTTCCGGTTCGGGCAGGAGACCGATGGCGTCTAACGTGACCCGGCGCAGAAAAGCCGCATCGGAGGCGGGCTGCGGCGGAGTTGGCAGAGTCTGATCGAGAATCCGGTCGACCGGGTGGTCCCGTCCACTTAAAGCTGGCGGCAAAGTCACTTTTACCGGTTCGAGGGGCGGTTCCCACGTTTTTGCTCCGAAGGAAAAGCCCGCTTCCCAGGCAAGGCCTTCATCGACCCACTTTTTCAGCACAGCGATCTGCTCAGCCGGAACCCGGGGCTTCTTTTCCGGCGGCATCTGAACTTCCGGGTCGGTTTCTTCGATTAATTCGAGAAAGTATGATTTTGCTGCATTACCCGGCTCGGCGGCATCGTCCTCCAGAAATAGCGAACGTGTATTCAGGGAAAAACCGCCTTTCGCTTTGTCTCCTCCGTGGCATTCCGTACAGTGTTCCTTGAGGATCGGCACCACTTCATGGGCAAAATCAGCGCCAACCAGCGGGGAACAGGTTCCGGAGAGAGCGAGGAGTATCAGGATGGTTCTAAATGAGTTCATCGACATGAGAAAAGCCCGCCTAAGTATACTCAACTCCTTTGCTGATTCCGTTGGCGTTGCTTTCCGATTTACGTGAGTAAAAAACTCAAAAAAATCCTGTATTTCATTATGGAAAGTATGATATATATTATAATTCAGTGATTTGCTTTGAAATCTGACGTTACCTCATCTGATTCTTCAAAGGAGCAACCGCCTGTTTGCGCGGCTGTTGAAATCGCTGTGCCTTCTCTGAGCGAAATTACCGATACCCTGTTTGATTCCGCCTACGATTCCCTCTTTCATAATCTTATCGGGATTACGGAAGCTCTGCTGGGTGCCGATAGTGTGCGAATTTCTTTTGTTGCCGGCGAATTATTAAAAGGCCGTGCGGTAAATAAAGGTGAGCTCTGCGACACCCCGCTCGATGCCACACTTTGCGGTATCGCGGTGAAGCGCGAGTCATCGATGGAAATCTCTCACGCTCAGACGGATGAGATTTCCTGTGACTGTCCCCAGGTAAAGGACGCGGGAGTCAATTTCTATGCGAACCGCCTGATTCGGCTTCAGGGCGGGGCGATTGTCGGGACGCTTTGTCTCTGCGACGTGGAACCGCGGATATTGAATCGAAAGGAGCGCGAGTTGCTCGACGGGCTGGGCAGGGTGGCCGGGCTTTTGATTCAGTCGATTTTTGACAGAGTACAATGTGAAAGTGAAGAGACCGGCAGCGAAAAGCCGATGATTTCACGAGTGGATTTCACCTCGTTAGTTGAGGTGAGCCCATTGCCGACGGCGTTGCTCAGCTATCCCGACTTTCTATTTGTGGCGGCAAATGATCCCATGGCGAGTATCAACGGCCTGCCGCTGGTCCGGATTCCGGGGGAATGTCCGGATGAATCGGAGTGGTTTCCGGATTTTCGGGAACGCCTCGACAGCGAGGGATGCGTGGCTGATCTGGAAATTCAATTTCAGGACGAAGAAGGTTGGCACCGGTATTTCCTCGTCGACGGGCGGATCATCGAGTTTGATGGTGATTCCCACGTTCTTATTACGGGACGGGATGTGACCGCGGAGCGCGAGCGGGACCGGAGTTTGCGGTTGTTGCTGGAGGGGACCAATGTGCGTCTGGGAGATGATTGGTTTCGCGGTGCGGCGGAAGCTTTTTCGGAGTTGCTGGATGCTGAACTTGTCGTGATCGCCGAAATGCATGAAACGGAGTCCCGGCAAAAACTACTCCAAACGTATGCCGTTTTTGAAGAGGGCGAAAATCGCGAAAACTATGATTTGGTTCTCGAAGAGGAATCAGTCCTTCCGATTTTAGAAGGCGAGCCAATACATTTCGAGGAAGACGAGAGCGATTCTGAGTTGGCGGAAAACTGTCCGTTTTGGAAGCCGGGCATTCGATTTATACAGGGAGTACCTATCGAGAGCGCCGATGGAACTGCGATCGGGGCGATTGTCATAGCCAGTTCCCGGGCGATGAAAGCTCTGCACCGGGATCACGAAGCGGTTTTTACGATCTTCGCCTCCCGCGCGGCTGCGGAGATTGAGCGACTTCGGGCTGACCGGGCCCGCGATGCGGAATTGCGCCGGACCAGTTTGCTGCTCGAAATGTCGCGTGCAATTTCGCGCGGGGCGGAACCGGACACCATGTTGCAGATCGCGGTGGATCAAATCGGCAATGCGCTGGAAGTTTCGAGATGCCACGTTCTTCGTCTGGAGGAGGACTGTTTCGAAGTCATTGCGGAATATGTTTGTGAACCGCATCAATCCATGTTGGATGTGACAATCCCGAGGGGTGAAGGCTGTCCGGTTGATGAAGTATTGGATTCTCCTTCGAGCGTAGCGATCTCGGATCCGGAAAATGACGCCGCCGACCAGGGCTGGTGTTGCATTCTCGATGAATATGATGTGGCTTCTCTACTGGCGGTGAGAACCTCTTTCGAAGGTGAAGCGAAAGGTGTTCTGGTGCTTCATCAATGTTCAGCGATGCGAATTTGGACCAGCGGGGAAAAATCTCTGCTCGAAGGAATCGCCGCCCAGATCGGAGTCGGTATCGCCAGGGCGGAACTGGCCGAGCGTGAACGCAGTCAAAGACTCGCCGCCGATGACGCCCGCAGAAGGGCCGAAGCGGCGTCCCGCTCGAAAAGCGAATTTCTGGCCAGAATGAGCCATGAATTACGGACTCCGATGAATGCCATTCTGGGATTTTCGCAACTGCTCGGCAACGACGAAAATCTCGACGAAAACCAGCAGGAGACGCTCGCCATTATCAACCGCAGTGGCGAACATCTCATGGCCTTGATCAACGATGTGCTGGAGATGTCGAAAATCGAGGCGGGTAAGCTGGAGATGAATCGCTCCACATTCAATCCGGGCGAATTGGTGAAGAGCGTCGGGGAAATGTTTCAGGCGCGTGCGGAATCGCGGGGACTGGAGCTGATCGTCGATCTGCCCGAAGATTTTCCCGCTTCCATCGAAAGTGATGAAAACAAACTGCGCCAGATTTTCACCAATTTGCTGGGCAATGCGATCAAATTTACCAACGAAGGCCGGATCGAGCTGAAAGGGTGGTATTTTTCGAAGCAGGATTCCGGCAAAGGCGAGGCGATTGTTGCCTTCCGGGTCAAGGACACCGGCATCGGGATTTCCCGGGAGGATCAAAAGCTGCTTTTTGCGCCTTTTGTTCAGACCGACGAAGGTTCCAGCCTCCATGAAGGAACCGGCCTGGGACTTACGATTACCAAAGCTTTTGTCGAACTGTTCGGCGGGGAGATCGAACTGGAAAGCGAACCCGGGGAGGGCAGCGCTTTCGTCTTCTGGATCCCGGCGAAAGAGTCGGAAACCACGGATGATACGAAAAACATCACGACGGCTGACTGCGCCGACAATTCGGAGCGCACGCAATGGAAAGACGGTCGCCCGACCGTTCTGATTGCAGATGACCAACCGGAAAACCGGTTACTCGTGGTTCGGTATTTGAAAAGTCTCGGGTACATCGTCCGGGAGGCGGTCGACGGACAGGATGCGATCGATGCCGTGCGGGAATATCATCCCGATGCGATCATCATGGACATTCGTATGCCGGGAACGGACGGTCTTGCGGCAACCAGAACGATCCGGGTGATGGAAGATATTCCGTTTCAGCCGTATATCGTAGCTTTGACAGGCAATGCCTTTGAAGAAGACCGGCAAAAGGCGATCGACGCCGGCTGCGATGAATTTCTCGCGAAACCATTCAAGTTGGAGGTGCTGCGGGAAAAACTTTCTATCCTGGGAGATTGCGATTCGGTGCCAAATACAGAATGATAGTGAAAGCTGTCATTCGAAACTATGAAACCGGTTCTTACCATATCCGTTCTCACCTTTCTTTTTCTTACCTTCCTCTTCGCCGAAGAAAAATTTACGCCCCGCATCGCGATTGATCACCAAAAGTATGTGGATGAAGCGCTGGCGAAACTGTTGGAGAAAAGGCCGGACATTGCTCCGGACAACCTGTCCTTTCACAATCTGGGTTACCGGTTCAATTTTGAGAGTGCTACGGAACAGGTTTGCGGACCGAACGGTTGCCAATTGAAATCTGCGGCTCCGTTTCGGGAAAAATTATCGGTAGGTTTTGTGATTCTCGATTCCGCTGAAGAGAAGATTCAGGAAGGGCGAAAGACCATAGTTCGCAAGGGGCTCGTAGTTCATTTCCCGACTCCCCGAAGTAATGAATGGTTCATCGGCGAATCAACAATCACGGAATATCGTTGAGACTGGCGGCAAGCGATAGATGTGAATGCAGACGATTCGACAGTATATAACATCCGACGAAGCGTTTCTCGCAAAGATCAAATTAGGGGCTCACGGCATCGAGAGTTCACTCGCCAACGAGTTCATCGTGCAAATGGATTGGTTCTACTCCAATGCCGTAGGCGGGATATGTCTGCAAGTGACTGCGGAAGACGTCGCGGAAGCGAATCGAATTCTAAACGGCGAGTATGGAGAAAAGGCCGGTAACGAATCTTCATCAGTTCAATGGGTCTGTAATTCCTGCCGGAGTTCCGAAGTAAGAATCGACCCCCGGCCTAAATCGATTTTCTTACTCAGTTATTTGCTGCTTACCTTTCCAATCTGTTTCGGGCGGCAGTTGGTTTGTTCCGATTGCAAAGCGACGTGGAGAGCCAATTTCGGCAAACGGGTGGCCTGGCAATTTTTCGGACTGCAAATCATGCTGCCCGGTGTTGTCCTGCTGCTGATTTATATCGTGACCCAACTGGGGCCTGTGCTGACGAAATTTGTAGATTCCCTGCCGCACGATGTAATGCTGCGAAAAGGTATGGAAGCGCTGGAACTCTACTATGTCGACTCCGGCTTTCCAATCC
>JARGOZ010000149.1 GCA_029213025.1 Verrucomicrobiales bacterium | reverse complement strand
CTGATGAACCAGTTGATGAAGGATCCGGAAATCCGCTGCAAATTTGAGTTCTGGACTTACGAATACCCCACCGGTGCCCCGATTCCCTATCTGGCTCTGCACCTGAGAGAAGATATCGAGACGATGCAGAAATTTCGCCGCTCCCGGGGTGCGACCTGCTCCGATGTAATTATGATCGGTCACAGCATGGGCGGATTGATGTCCAAAACTTTGACTCAACGAAGCGGGGATGCTCAATGGAATCGCTTTTTCGAACTGCCTGTAGATCAATTGGACGTCCCGAACGAGGAAAGGGAACTTCTGAAAAAAATGTTCTACTTCGAACCGGTCCCTTGTGTAAAAAGAGTCATTTTCACTGCGACACCACACAGCGGTGCGGACGCTGTGGACCGCAGTTTTGTCAGAATAGCGGAGCAGTTTATTCAAACTCCGCGGATCCTGGTCGGCGCTACGAGAAACATATTACACCAGAGCGCCCACGCGTTGACACCCCTCGGCGTGGAGATCAGTCACGATTTTCCCAACAGCATCGAGCATATGCGATACGGCTCCGAAATGGGAGACATCTTTGCGGATATCCCGCTTAATTCCCGTGTAAAATATCATTCCCTCATGGGCAGTAAAAAAGGTCTCGATGTGCCCAAAGATGAAATGACCGATGGAATTGTCTCCTATAACAGCGCCCATATCGATGGTGTGGAATCCGAGAAAATTATCGCATCCGATCACGGCGTGCAACGTAACCCGGCCGGTATCGCCGAAATTGCGAGAATCCTGAAATCAGCCAGGTAAAAACCGCACTGCCACGGTTCGCATCCCCGGCAAACTCTGATAGGTTTTTCGGAGTCGAATGTGCAATCTCTATGACATCGGGCCTGCAGAAGGCAAACGCAACGAATCAACCTGGGAAAAGATCGCTTTTCGGGGTATGACAGAGCTTCGCTCCAAAACATTCGGTATCCGGAAAACCGACCCTGGACTGGTGCTGGTTTCCGAGGCGGAATTCGAAATCATGAGGTGGGGCTTTGTCCGGCACTTTAATCCTGCAATCAACAACGCCAGGGCGGATAAACTTAGTGGCGGAATGTGGAAACCTGCCTGGGAGGAAAAGCGGCGCTGCGTCATACCGGTTTCCACTTATTATGAATGGTCTGGACCGGCCGGACAAAAGCAGACCCACGCCTTTCAGCCTGAACAAAAGGGTCAATGGCTCTGGGCCGCCGGGGTTTGGGAAGACTCACCGGATCACGGATTTTGCTACTCCATGCTGACTACCGCCGGTTCGGGAAAGACCGGGCACATTCACGACCGGATGCCGGCCCTTCTGTCCATGGACGATTTGCCGGAATTTCTCCAGGCACCGGATCCACAGCACCTGCTTATCCCTTCCTGCGATGTAAAATTCGCTTTTTGCGAAAATCCCCTCAAAAACCCCGCTCACGAGGGACCGGTCTTTATCGATATGCTACCGGGGTTTGAATGAAATTTTACCTTTCCCTTGCATCGGTTTCGATCATAATTGGGCATGTCCAATACACTTGATAATTATTCCGATCTTCCGACCCGCTCGTATGCCAAAGGAGACGTAATTCTTCAGGAAGGCGAAAAAAACGGGGAAATCCTGTTTTTGAAGGAAGGCTCAATCGAAATCAAACTGGGTGACAGCCCGATCACCACGATCTCCAACCCGGGCGCGATGCTTGGGGAAATCGCCGTGCTTCTCGACCGGGGCCACACCGCATCCGCCATTGCGATGAAGGAATCGGAATTTTTCGTTCTCGAAAACGCCGAAAAAGCACTCGCCAACCATCCGGAAATCAATAAGGAAATTTCCCGCGCTCTGGCCCGTCGTCTGGCCAGAGCCAGTGATTCCATAGCGGATTTGACCAAGCAGGTGGCATTCGATAACGATTTCAGCGACTTCGAAATGATGATGCTGTGGGAGGAGGAAGAGTTTTAGGCTCTATCCTTTTTCGGATAATCGTAATACACCAACTCAACATCGGCAGAGCGCCCGATCTCTCCATTCATCTTAAAAGAGACAACTCCTGCAGTCGGCAGGTTGTAGGTCAGCCCCGGATGAAAATGATTCACCAATTCGGTGAATCCCGGGTTGTGACCGAAAATCATGAGGTGCTCACAGCCCTCCCCCAAACCGGGGATGACATCGAGTAATTCCTCCACCAAAGCGTGATACAGACGCGGTTCGGCAACAATCTCCGCTGAAGGATAGTCCAGCTCTGCGGCGATAATTTCCGCAGTCGACCACGCCCGGACCGCATCGCTACTCACTATTTTATCCGGCACGATGCCTGCCTCCAACAGTCGTTTTCCCATTGCCGGAGCGTCCCGCAGTCCCCTCTTATTCAGCGGTCGTTCCCGGTCACTTAACTCGGCAAAATCCCAACTCGACTTAGCGTGGCGAACAATGGTAAGCAATTTCATAACAGGAACATCTAACAGGGTACAATCCCTGATTCAACAGGGTACAGTCCCGAATCGGACAAGGTACAATTTTGTTGAAAAACCGGTTTTTATCAGAGGTTGTGTCCTGCACTTATAGGAGTACAGTCCAAATCCACTGCTGCCCGATGAACATCCCAAACCAGCTTACGGTCATTCGCCTGATATTGTCGTTCGTTTTCCTCGCAACGATGACGTTCATCTTCCCTCATAGTAAGACTCTGTCGCTGTTGATTTTCTCGATCGCCGCCTTTACCGATTTTCTCGATGGCCACCTCGCCCGAAAACACAATTTGATCACCAGTTTCGGGAAATTGATGGATCCACTTGCGGATAAGGTCCTTATGGCCGCAGGATTTATTATGCTGATTCCGACAGGTCACCTTCCTGCGTGGGTAGTGGTTTTAATACTCGCCCGCGAATTTATGGTCACCGGACTGCGGCTTGTAGCCTCGGCGGAAGGGATGGTTCTCGCTGCGGAAAATCTCGGGAAATACAAAACGTCGACCCAAATCGCGACAGTCATCTATTTTCTCCTTCTTCTCGCCGCCCGTCAAAGCGGATCGCTACTCAGCTTCCTGTCGCCGCTTTTCGATGTGAAAATCCTCAGTCCCTCCGTACTCGGCTCACTGCTTATCTGGGGTAGCCTGATTTTAACACTGCTTTCCGGCTTTAATTACATGTGGAAAAACCGGCAGTTATTGAGCGATTGTTAGCCATTTTTCTAAAAATCCAGGTTGCTAATTTCGCGAATTGATCCTGGGTGCGCCGCCCATGTTTGATCTTTTCCAGAAAGGTGACGGCAACGTCAAAGACGACTCTCTATCCGGACTCACAGTTGCGCTCGCACTCGTTCCCGAGGCGATCGCATTCTCGTTTATCGCCGGAGTAAATCCGCTGGTAGGCCTGTGGGCTGCCGTGTTTATGGGATTTATCACCGCAGCTTTTGGCGGTCGCCCGGGAATGATCTCCGGAGCAACCGGAGCGATTGCGGTTGTTGCAGGAAAAGCCGTGGAGCACGGAAATGAAGTCGGCGACGGGCTGGGACTGCAATTTTTGTTCGCCGTAATCATGTTGGCGGGACTGATCCAGATCTCATTCGGTCTGCTTCGCCTCGGACGCTTTATTCGTCTCGTCCCCCATCCTGTGATGATTGGTTTCGTCAACGGACTGGCCATTGTGATTGCTCTGGGACAGCTCGATTTCTTTAAATCCGAAGGTTCTTTTATCACTGGAGGACCGCTCGCCACGATGATTTTCCTGATCGTTCTGACGATGGCGATCATCCACTTTTTTCCGAGACTCTCCAAGGCAGTTCCCTCCACCCTTGTCGCTATCATCGTGGTGAGTGTCGTTTCCGCCCTGGGTCTCGATTCACGAACCATCTCCGACATTTTGTTTGAGCAGACTGGTGACGGTGGGCTGAGCGGTCGATTTCCTCTGCCGCAATGGCCCTCCGATATCCCATGGGGCGAGCACTGGAGCTTTATCCTGAAAACCGCATTCTTCGTCGCCATGGTCGGGATCATAGAATCGCTCATGACTCTGCAACTCATCGACGAAATCACCGAGACTCGCGGAGGCGGGGACCGTGAATGTATCGCCCAGGGTAGCGCCAATTTCCTTTCCGGACTTTTTGGCGGCATGGGTGGTTGCGCGATGATTGGCCAGTCTTTGATCAATATCAAATCAGGCGGACGGGGCCGGTTGTCCGGCATAGTAGCGGCTCTGGCCCTGGCATTTTTTATCAGGGTCGGGGGATTCATCATCGTGAAGATCCCTATCGCAGCGCTGGTCGGAGTGATGTTTATGGTCGTGATCGGGACCTTTGAATGGTCGACTTTCCGCAGTTTCGGCAAGATCGCCGCTTCGGAAATGCTGGTTATTCTCGCAGTAACACTCGTCACCGTGTTTATGCACAACCTCGCCCTGGCGGTGTTCACCGGGGTGGTTCTGTCAGCGCTGGTTTTTGCCTGGGAACGCTCCAAACATGTGCATGTAACTCTATTGAAAGACGAACCGGATGAGCGGATCTACGGGTTGGAGGGACTTCTCTACTTTGGCAGTGTCCGGGAATTTTCCGACAAGTTTCAGGCCAAGTCAGATGTTCCGAATATCGTCATCGACTTCGGTGAAGCCCGGGTCTGCGATCTTTCCGGACTCGAAGCGATCAACGCTCTCGGCGACCGCTATCGGAATGCCGGGAAAACTCTTCACGTGCGCCATCTCTCGCATGACTGTCAGGTAATGTTGAAAAAAGCAGGCACTCTCGTGGATATCGAAGTCCTACCCGACGACCCGCAGTATTCTGTGGCCAACCTGAAACCCAACGGTCCGGCCAAACTTCTCTCCGAACCGGAACTCGCTCCGGAGCCGGAAAACAAGGAAAAATAACCGCAGTTGTTTCGGTCGAATTTTGAAGCGGTTTATGGTAGGGCATGGGATATGCAACAACCCAACCACCTTTCTCAGGCCGAAGGCCATCTCAAAATTCTCCGGGTCTTTCAATATGTGTATGCCGGTCTCACCCTGCTGGGTATCGGTTTTCTTGTGCTTCACTATTTCATCATGAATACTATGATGAAGTCCATGCCCGAAGAAGCGACCACTCCTGCGGATGGGAGTGAACCGCCGCCGATGCCTGACTTTGATCAAATCATGGACGTAATGATCTGGGGATATATTGCCGGAGCCATCGTTCTTTTACTAATTGGACTGGTAAATCTGCTCAGCGCCAATTTTATGGGACAACGCAAAAACCGGCTGTTCTCGATCATCGTTGCCGGAATCAACTGTCTCAACATTCCGCTTGGAACGATACTGGGTATTTTCACCATTGTGTTCCTGACCAAACCCGCCGCGCAAACTCTCTACGGCGAGAATCAATCGCCTCTGATCCCGCCGACGCCGTGAAAAAAGTAACCATCTACACTGACGGCTCATCGCGAGGCAACCCGGGCCCGGGTGGATACGGCACCGTGCTGATTTTCGGGAAATTTGAGAAACATCTCAGCCAGGGATATGACTGCACCACCAACAACCGGATGGAGATCATGGCCGCACTGGCCGGGCTGAAGGCACTCAAAGAACCCTGCGAAGTTACCATCTATTCAGACTCCCAATACCTTGTCAATGCTATGACAAAGGGCTGGATGGAAGGCTGGAAAAACAACGGCTGGGCGAAAAAGAAAAAAAGCGAAGTGCTGAAAAACGTCGATTTGTGGAAAGAGATGGACGCCTCCATCGAGGGCCACAAAATCCACTGGAAATGGGTCAAAGGCCACGCCGGGAACAAATACAACGAAATCTGTGACGAGCTTGCCACCACCGCAGCTGACGGCAACGACAAAGTGAAGGACGAAGGTTTTGTTCCTTCGTAAAGGGAGACTGCTTCAAAAGCTGAATTTCAAACCGCTATTCACTGATAAATCCCCCTGCTTCAGGCCTGCCGCCGGTAGATTGTCATAGTTGTGAGCCACCGAATTCTGCCACGACCAGTTTTCACCGAACTTTGTCTCGAACCCCGCTTTGCTGACCAGCTGGTAGTCCTCTATTTCATCCGGTGATCCGGTATATTCAAAGGACTGGAACAGCTTCACACACGGTGCGAAATGATGATCCAAATATTCGCCCATCCGGATGTTGGCATAACTGCCTCTAATGCCGCCCTGACTCTCAAATGTCGCCCCCGGTCCGGTTTCGATACGTAGTCTCGTATCACATCCGTCGATCAGACGGTATCCGACGTGAGGACCGAAAGAAAAGCGGTATTCCAAATCAGCCACCGGGTTGTGCAGATAGTCCAGCCGCGAACCGAAATAGGATCTATCCTTTTTCAGATCGTAGTTGTAAAAAGTGTATCCGCCTGCCTGCTCAGCCGTGATCGTACCGTTGGTGTCGGCGTAACTGCCAAAAATTCCCAGCCCGGTTTCTGTTCCATTACTACAGCGCATCCCGTCGATGGATGAACTCAAACCGTTGGAATCTTTGTTCCCGCTCAGTCGGGAAGCACTGAGTGTGCCTACAAAATGCCAATCCTCTTTGGCGCGTTTCTTCAACGCTTTCCGTGACTCTTTCATGTCGTAATCCTTAGGTGCCTTCAAACCGTAGGATAACGCGAAATACACGCCCATATCACTGTTCTCGCGCCCCCCTTCCGGCTCACTGTCATAACGGTCCTGAACAAACGCTTTGATTGAGGCCGCGGAAGAAACCCACGTGCGGATGCCCGCTTCGGTTACCAACTGATAATTAGCAAAATCATCCACTTCCGGCGAATACTCGACACTTTGCCAAAATTTGGATTTGCTGGAGAGCCGGTATTCAAACTCTTCGGCAAACCGCAATGCCTGAAAGTGATCGCCCACCCCGCCCTGCATCTGCCAGACATAAGAAGGACCGCTTTCGAGGGTTAGTTTGGCCCGCTCACTACGGAACAAATACATTCCCAACAGCGGGTTCACCGAGATCCGGTAATTGAGATCGGCAATGTCATCGTTGCGGAAATCAGTGTTGAATCCCCCGTAGAAGCGCATGTCCGGCAGGTCAAAATTGTATTGAGTCTTCGCACTGATCCACTCTTTGTCCTTTATGCCATCGCTTCGCCCGTAAGCGCCATCGATATCGAAAATCAACGAGCTTTCACCGAAACAGCGTTTCGCATTTAAACCGCCGAAAAAACTCAACAAATCCGAATTCCCCTGCAGATAGGTCCCGCCGAAATCGACACTACCTTGCCATGGAGTTTCCTTTGAAATCACACCGGTATCCACCTCCTCCGCGTAAGCAGAGGAAAACAGCAGCATAATGGCGATGAAGACTCCAGATTTCGACATGGTCCCGCGCGTGAGGCAATTTGCGACAAAAAGGCCGGTAATGTAACCGGCCCCGGTCCGTCCCGCAAGGGATCAAGCCGTTCAGATCCCGCTATAATCCGCCATTGACGATCTTATTGACTAATTATCAAATGCCCCTTGCCAAAATAGAATTTTCTCTTCCCTTTCATGAATCGAATTGGCCCATTATTCCCTCAACTTTCGTTGAAATACGTCTGTGACCGGAACGATGAATGAAAGTATCTCCGGGCGTAAGCCAAACCTTCTGTCATCCGCCGCCAACAGGTCGGAAACAGCATTTCCGGTAATATTCAAAGTAAATTAGTACCGGAGGATGCCTTATGTTCCCGACCTTTGGAAATGCGTTTCTATGCAACCGCGAGCTGATTCACTTTTTCAATAGCGATATCATTGAGCTTTTCGTCGGCGTCCTTCTCTTCCTCCAGGGTTTCTGCCAGCAAACCCGCCACTTCGTCCTCACCGAGCATCTTCGCGTAATATCCGGCCGTGCCGTATCCGGCGATTTCATAATGTTCGACCCGTTGAGCACAGCCGATAAGTCCGGCGTCCCGAACTTCCTCGTCGGCCTCTTCCTCGAGCATGTGTTCACCCTCTTCAATCAATCCCTTCATGGCGTTGCACACAGTATTCCCGGGATTGATACCGAGGATCCGGCAGGCTTGTGAGAGCCTTTCTTTGTGTTCTTTCGTTTCCTCGAGATGACTTTCGAATGCCTTTTTCAACGCCGGGTGGTTCGCACCCTTTACCATCGACGGGAGTGCATCGATCAGCTGGCTTTCCGCCGAATACAGATCCTTGAGTTCATGTTCGAGTAGATCTTTGAGATTTTTCATTGCTTTGTTTTCTATAGTTGTGTTTGAGTTTTCTTCAGTCGGAACCACTTCGAAGGGCTCCGGGTTCTGACGTTACCTGCGCTATTTCGGTGCCAACTCTTCACCCTGCATCCCTGCGAGCTACAATCCCGCAACCGGGAATTTTGCATTGAAAAAGAATCGGCAAAATGCAAATTCGAAATAGGCATTTTGCAAAGATATCCTCCATACATCAATCTCTCCCGGGCAGAGTATTTGCGTCCATATCTATAGCCACTCAATAGTGGAATTTCACTCAGGTTGCGGTGTGCATGGCATGATTTAAGCGGAACATATCTCCACTGTCATGTTCGCTGACTTGTTCCAGAATCCCGTCGAACAACTGTATCGCGCTGTCATTGTTTTTATTGCAGCTGTCCTTGCCGGTCTGGTGGGGATAGAAAGGGAATACTCCGGGAAACCGGCGGGCTTTCGAACCCATATGCTTGTTGGCGGAGCATCAGCACTCCTTGTAGTCCTCGGCGAAGTCATGGTAAAGTCATTTGCGGAGATATCGGAGATCAACTCCCTGATCCGGTCCGACCCGATCCGCATTATCGAAGCTATTATCGTCGGGATCAGTTTTATCGGAGCTGGTACCGTTCTCAAGGTTCAAGCCGAACAAAGAGTACGATACCTCACCACTGCGGCTTCAATCCTGTTTTCTGCAGGTATAGGAGTTTCGGTAGCTCTGGGGGAGATGATTCTGGCTGTCGTTCTTGTTGGTATCGTTGTGACCGTTAATCTCCTGCTTCGCCATGTAGATACTAAAATATAGAAACTTTCTGATCTCCCCCGGTCATGCAAATTGCGCAGGGCATCCCTAACAATACAAGCTGAAAACTCTATTTCAGTTTGACTAAAGCTTTACCCATTTTTTCGCCTCTAAACAAATCGATGAAAGCGATCGGAGCATTCTTAAGCCCTTCGGTAACCGTATTTTCCCAGGTGATTTTACCGTCCTGAATCCAGCTGGTCATATCCTCGACAAACTTGTCGCGCAGGTCTAAGTGGTCACGAACAATGAAGCCCTCAATCAACAGGCGTTTCCCGATAATTTTGAAGAGATTTGCCGGCCCTGGCTGCGGGTTGTTGTAGCCCGAAATCATTCCACAGCAGACGATCTGACTGAAATCCTTCATATGATCTATTGCTGCACCGAGATGATCGCCTCCGACGTTATCGAAATAGAGATCTATCCCATCGGGACAAAGTTCCCCTACCCGGGCGGATATATTGTCCGTCTCTTTGTAGTTGAATGCTTCATCGACGCCCGCTTTGTTTTTCAGCCATTTAATCTTTTCCCGGGATCCGGCACTACCTACAACCTTACAGTTCCTGATCTTTGCAATCTGACAGACGGTCGAACCTACAGCACCTGAAGCAGCCGATACAAAAACGGTCTGACCTTCTTCCAGATTGCCGATTTCCAGTAAGCCCACATAAGCGGTCATGCCTGTCATACCAAGAATTCCCAGATAGTTTTCCGGTGAAACAGCTTTTTCATCAACCCTCTCGACTCCGGAGCCGTCCGATATCCAGTATTTTCTCCAGCCTTTCTCACCGAGTACATAGTCGCCTTCGGAAAAACGGGAGTTCCGGCTCTCAATCACTTTCCCGACGCAACCACCATCCATCGGTTCACCGATTTGAAAGGGAGGAACATAACTGTCTCCCTGATTCATTCGTCCCCGCATGTAGGGATCGACAGAAATCCACTCATTTTCCACGAGGATTTCGCCTTCTCCAGGGTTGTTCATTTCGTATTCAGCCAACTCGAAATCATCGGGGGTTGGAACGCTATCCGGACGGGTTTTTAAGTGGATCTCCTGTTGTGTTTTCATAATATAGTTAAGAGTGCTTACGCGCATTCACCATGCCATCTAATACAGGTGGTTAATACGACCGTGAAAGCTGATACAACGCACCATCAGGATTTAGTCGATGCCTCGGGGACCGCTACATCCGGATGCTGAAAAAATCCTTTTATCCACCTTTTGAACATCGAATAATCTGATTCCTCCTCGTCCCGCGACCACTCGCGGCCGGAGAGGTTTACGTCAAGGCGGGAACGCTCTCTCTCAAAAGCTTCCATAGTTTGACCCACTGTCGCTTCAAGGTGTGCCTGCACAATTTCGAGCCGTTGAAGAAACGCATACCATGCGCTTTCCAGCTCTCCCCGGCTGTCCTCGAATCGTTCCGCCGATTCTGCTGTGATCCGGTTAATCGTCTTCCAGGTGGCGGCAAATTGCTCGGTGATTCGCTCACGGAAAACTTCGATTGACCGGGGATCATCGATTTCCTCCAGTGCCAATAACAGATTGAACTGCCCGAGTTGTTCCCTGACTTCTGCAAGGCTCCTGTCTGCATCGTCAGCGAGACCGTCCAGCGCTTCGATACTTCGTGCCGCCGCCTCACCACATCGATCCATTTGTTGTTTCAACTCTTGTTTCGCCTCGTCGTGCGTAAGCGACAACTGCCTTCGCATCTCCTGAATTTGCTCTTCAGAAAATTGTTCCAACTGCTCAAGATTTTTGTTCTCGTCAAAATATGCCATGAATATCTGCAGTGCAAAAGCTGTGCCTATCGTTACCGGTCTGTGATCGACTGCCGCTGCAGCATCTCGCAACAGGTGGCGAAAGTGCTGCCAATATCGTCGCCACCAGATGGCGCGCGGGCCCGACTCGGTGAAGTTCGAACATTCTAAAACGTTGCAGGATGCAAAACCAAATTGCAAAACGCACCGCCCGTTCGTGTCCCTGCAAAACCGAAACCACTGTGTTAGACGGCGCATAGCTGGATAATCAATATCGTTCATCCTGCTGGAATAAAGATTGCGGTATTCTATAGGAGGAAAAGTATTTATGACGACTCAAATAAAAGAAGTAGCGATAGGAAACACTATGGCACGGCGTTATGTGGAGATCCAGTTGTCAGGAAAACTGGACAGAGACGACTATAAAAAGTTCGTTCCGGTGATCGAAAACCGAATTGAGGAGGAGGGCAAGGTGAATCTTCTCGTACTATTTGAAGACTTTCACGGATGGGACGCAGGCGCCTTGTGGGAGGATATAAAATTCGACGTGAAACACTTCAACCACATCGAAAAAATTGCCCTCGCAGGAAACAAGGATTGGGAAAAAGGAATGGCCAAATTTTGCAAACCTTTTACCACAGCCGAAGTGAAATACTTTAAATCCCACCAAACAGCAGAGGCAAGACTATGGTTGGAACAAATCCAGTGATCAAAAAAAACCGGCAGCAGGATATATATAAATGAACGTAGCGGAAAAGTTGATCAACCGCCACCTCGCCGACGGGGAAATGAAGCCAGGTCGCGAGGTCAGCTTGAAGATTGATCAGACCCTCACACAGGATGCCACTGGAACTTTGGTCATGCTTGAGTTGGAGGCTATGGGACTGGAGCAAGCCCAAACCGAACTGTCTGCCCAGTACGTGGACCATAATTTACTGCAACAGGATTATAAGAACCCCGACGATCACGCTTTCCTGGAAAGCGCCTGCGAGAAATTCGGTATCTGGTTCAGCAGGCCCGGCAACGGAGTGAGTCACCCGGTCCATCAGGAACGCTTTGGAGTTCCCGGCAAAACTTTACTTGGTAGCGACAGTCATACCTGCGCGGCAGGCTCTATCGGTATGCTGGCAATTGGGGCCGGAGGCATCGAGGTAGCGATGGCAATTGCCGGTCAACCCTACCTTCTAAAAATGCCGGAAATTCTGGGCGTAAAATTGTCGGGTGAGCTGCCTCCCTGGGTCAGCGCCAAAGATGTCATTCTCGAAATGTTGCGTCGTCACGGGGTAAAAGGCGGTATAGGTAAAATCATCGAATACTACGGCCCCGGCCTTGCCTGCCTGTCGACGATGGACCGGCATGTCATCGCGAACATGGGGGCTGAACTCGGCGCGACAACATCTGTGTTTCCTTCCGACAGTGAGGTTCGGCGATTTCTCCACTCTCAGCAACGCGGCAAAGACTGGATCGAATTGAAAGCAGACGACCATTCCTACGACTACCACGACGAAATCGTGCTCGACGACCTCGAACCTCTTGTGGCCTTACCTTCCAGCCCCGGAAAGGTCAAACCGGTTCGCGAGGTTGAGGGCAAACCAATTGCGCAATGCTATATTGGTTCTTCGGCAAACCCCGGTTTCAGCGATTTCGCCGCTGTCGCCGAAATTGTAGCAGGCAAACAAATTGCTCCCGGTGTATCGCTGGATATCAATCCAACCTCGCGGCAGATCCTTGAGAATCTTGTTTATGAAGGTCAGTTGGGGAAACTGATACACGCCGGTGCCCGGATTCACCAGGCCGGATGCAATGGCTGTATAGGTATGGGGCAGGCACCGGCTACAGACCGGATCAGCCTGCGCACCGTGCCAAGAAACTTCCCAGGTCGCAGCGGGACCAAGGAAGACAAAGTCTACCTGGTTAGTCCGGAAACAGCTGCTGCGTCCGCACTGGAAGGAAAGATCACCGATCCCCGGGATTTGAAGTTTCCACCACCGTCCCGGCGCGATCCGGAAAGGCCAAAGCTCAACCGGGAAATGATGAAGGCCCCTCGATCCGGAAAGGAGTCCCGGCAGACCAGGTTAGTAAAGGGGCCGAATATCGCGTCGCTTCCGGATTTTGAACCTCTTCCGGAAAATCTGGAAATTCCCGTGCTACTCCGGCTGGGCGACGATGTGTCCACTGATGAAATCATGCCGGCCGGTTCGAGGGTACTCCCCTTTCGAAGCAACATTCCGGAAATCAGCAGGTTCTGTTTCGACATCATAGACGCCACCTATCATCAACGCACTCTCGATATCCGGGAACAGGGAGGCCATGCTGTAGTTGGAGGCGAAAACTATGGACAGGGTTCAAGCCGCGAACATGCAGCCATTGCGCCCCGCTTCCTCGGACTACGGGCCGTTCTGGCGCTCAGTTTCGCACGCATTCACTGGAGAAATCTGATTAGTTTCGGTATTATTCCCCTGACTCTTACACACAGAAAGGATCTGGACCGACTGAATCAAACTGATGTGCTGAAGATTGACAATGTCAGGGAGCAGGTCGCCACTCGAAAAAAAATCGTAGTAACGATTCCGGCACAGGGTTTGAAAATTGAGACGTCATTACAAATATCATCCCGGCAAGTCGACATTCTTTTTGCCGGCGGCCTCATCAACTGGATGAAAGATCAGCCAGTCAATAGATATAGAAGTGCCCCGGATCATGATAGATGATCTGAATTTGTATGGCGATCTGAACTCTCCGGAAACGGTCATACACTGCGATCCTGTGTCAGGGCTGCCCCTTCTATCGGAAAAAGAAAGTATCCATAAACTGATCCTCAACTACCTTCCGTTACCCTATTCGGTAGCTGAATTCGGTTGCGGACAGAAGGCCGGAATCATAATACGCATGCTCTGCCTCGTGCACGGCATTCCTGCTCACGCGCTGCAACGCCTTCTGATCATGGAGAGATATATGTCTCCCGGAACTATAGAGCAAACGGAATACGAAAAGCGACCGCACGCCCTGCTGTCAAATAATCCACTCGCGTCCCGGATTAATTCAAATGACCCGGCATTCCATCGCTTTGTGGAAAACCAGAGTCCCGAAATTGAATTACGAAACAACGTTTTGCGAACGGGCCAATACCACCTGCGATTGCAACCCCTGGTGCAGTTCAAAAAAGCGAGAAGTCACGTCGCTGTTCTAATTACCTTTTGGGATGAAGATCGATCCTGCGCCGTTGAACGTATCGCCGATGCGACGCTCGACCGGAACGGTCTTTTCCCGGTGGAAACACTGCGCACGCTGCTGCGGGCAGCCGAAGCCTGGATATTCACCGCCCCTTTAATGGGTGAATTCCGACTTCGTGCGGCACACTTTACGGAGTCTCAGAGAGAGCAGATTTCTATAGTAAATGGAGCAGGATTCAGCCCGGGTGAGATCCCTGCATCTGCGCATGCTTCGCTTTTTCGAAGTTTGAGTGGGGCATCGGAAGGTACAATCGGAGATCCATCCACCTGGACCTGGGTAAATAATATTTTCGTCGGAGACGATAAGAAGATGCATGCCAAATTGCAGGAACAGTCCGGGAAAGGAAATCCGGCGAGGTCGTTGGTAAAAAGCCTGGTGAAAGCCCGCACGGCTGGCGAACTGAATAGAGCGAACGAAATCCGGGAAAATCTCGATGATCTTGCCCGGCAGCTGAATCTGAGAAAGGTGCTGCAAAAAGAAGCGCTACGATGTGAAAAAGAACTCGCTCCCCTCGCGGAAGCGGCAAACACGGTGTCCCACTTTACTTCGCTCCGTCATATCGCCGATCTATATAGGAAAGGTTCTGACCTTTTCTCAACAGAGACGGACCGGATCAGTAGGTTCCATGGAACCGGGGTTAGCTTGCGCCGCCGAATTGAAACAGCGGCCACCTGCTCAAGAAATTCAGAAGGCCGGATCGATGCACGGGCTCTCAACGATCATTATTTTACAGCCGCATCGGAAACCATCCGCCAAATGAATCACGACGGTCTCGATGTGTTTGTTGATAAGGTCGGAAATTTGCACGGTCTCCGGCTGGACAGGGAAGTGTCAGAAGATATAGCTACCGGCGCCCTGTCAATTAGCGATGTCACCCGCGATTCGCTGTGCATTGCCTCACACATCGACACTGTGTTCGATGCCGGAAAATATGACGGTCGACTGGGGGTATTTTCCGGGATCGAAGTCGTGGAAACGCTGCAAAACCTGGAACGATGTTTTGGCGTTCGCGTGGCATCGGGTAACGCGCTCTGTCCAATCATGGTCAGTGTTTACGTTGGCGAGGAAATGACTTTCAGCGGGGAAAATGTCTCCCTGCCCGGAAGTGCAGCCGTAGCCGGTCTGGCAGAGCCCGAAGCCATCTTCAGGATGACCAACGCGGCCGGGGAAACCTGGCTCGACCGGCTGGAAGCGATGTGGGAATTCCTCCGCGAACAAATCAGGGAGAAGAGGATCACTCTCCACCAATCACAGAAACTGTTACTTGAAAGTGATGACAGAAGGAACCTGCCCGGGCCCACTCAATTTCGTCCACGACACTATTTCGAGCGCCATGTCGAACAGGGTACATTTTTGCAGCGATGCGAATCTCCACTCGTGATCACGGAAAGAGTAGCCGGCGTCCGACATGAAGATTTCACTTTCGAAGGTTCACGTGCCGAAGCCGCTGCCTGGGAGATGATTCGCAGATTGCGTCTACTGATCGAGCAGGAATCGTTTTCCGAAATTCGTTCCACGACAGGGATCTTTGCAGCAAGCAAGCAAACCCGGGAACCGGTTTCGTGGTCGGCCGGATGGACATTGTCCGGAACAAGCGACCACGCGGGAACCACTGATTTAGCAGATCGCCGCGATTCAGCAGTGGCGGCAGCGCGATTGGCTCACCGGTTTCTTGAAATCACCAAAAACTACCGGCCTCTAATCGGAGGCGGAGTCGTTCTGTCGACGAGGGAGGCGAAGGTATTGATTTTACTCCACTTCCGGCACCGAAGCTATTGCCATTGGCCGATAAAATTCGGATTTCGACCGATACCCGTACTCCCGATCAGGAGACGAAGGAACTGTTCCTGGAGGCAGTCAAAAATCAACTGGCGGACGTTGCAAAACAATTCGAAGTGCAAATTTGTCTATCGCTTCATCAGGACTCCGCCCCGGTGAGGCTCGATGAAGCTGGAGTCGTGCTTCAAATGGAGCGCAGCTACGGAGGAAGTCACAATCCCAAAGAAACCGAGATGGCAGGCGATCTGTTGATGGGAACCCTTTTCCAGCTCGACATCACCAGAGCATTGCTTACCGAAGGAGCGGGAACAGTGACATCCCTTCACAAATTCGCCCGGGCCCGGTTGCCGGAGGATTTGCAGAGGCAAACCAGCGGATTTGTTTCCGGATCTTTTCACGATGCCTGCAACCTGGCAATAGCGAAGCAAATGATTGTGACATGAAGAATTGGCGACACCTGGCAACATCCCGTGCCCCGGAGACGATTGCTCGAAAAATGCGCCGGCTATGCACGTTCGACCGGCACCATATCGTTTCTCCTGTCAGCTGCAAGATCAGTCAACGTCGGGTGGAGTGCCTTCAGGGTCGTCGGCCCGGGCTACGAATGCCGGTAGAATCACGCAGAGAAATAACCGTGGATTACCGTTTAAAAATATCTGAAGCTCTTATCAGTGGCAATGACGTCAATTCTACAAATGCTATCTGAGTTATGGAACAAGATTTCCTGCTCAGTCACGTGTGCTTCGAAATACCTATACGGCGTCATTCGAACTGGAGACGGGACCTGGAAGGCGCGGGTCCTCAGAATTGGATTAGTTCTGTTGATTGCTTTAATCCCGTTGGTTCTGGCTGTTTCCATCACCTGGGGAGTTTTTCAGTGGCGCGCGGCGAAATTCGATCTCGCTGAAATTGCGGCAATGAATGAGCGGACGTGGGTGCTGGACCGCGATGGAAATCGGCTTGGTCACGTTTCCGGGCACGGAGAGAACCGGCAAAAAGTTCCTCTAACACACGTCTCACCGTTTTTTATCAAAGCGCTCCTCGCCCGCGAAGATAACCGGTTTTATAAACACCATGGTGTTGACTGGATTGGCGTCGCACGAGCGGCCGTCAGGAACATAAATGAAGGCGAAATCGTTCAGGGAGCCAGCACACTGACTATGCAATTGGTTCGAAACACTTATGGAGGTCGCGAACAGAGCTACGAACGTAAATTGCTCGAAGCCGCGTTGGCAAAACGTCTTGAACGAAATTTCACGAAAGATGAAATTCTCGAAGCCTATGTGAATCGCATCTATTTTGGATCCGGCCTTTATGGGATCGAGCGGGCCGCTCAAGGCTACTTCATGAAACCCGCTTCAGAACTGACGCTGGGTGAATCTGCGTTGCTGGCCGGAATCATCCGCGCGCCGTCCGCAATGAATCCTTTCCGTGAATCCGAACTGGCCTACGATCAGCAAAATCAAGTTCTGGAACGGATGGTTTCGCTGGGCGTTCTTGAAAAAGACCTTGCAGAGGAAGCAAAAAAGCAGCGCCTCTTTCTCCGTCCCGGCGACAAGCGCATGGCCACTTTGGATTACGTTCTCGAAAGTGTCCATGAAGAACTGAACCGGTTTCTGCCGCAGGAAATGATTGTTCGGGGCGGGTTGAAAATTTATACGACAATCGACAGCAAACTACAGGAACAAGCGAATCGAATCCTTGATGAAAAATTAACCGAAGTTGAATCCAGAAAAGGATTTCCTCATCCCTCACGCGCGCAAGATACCAGTAATGAGCGCACAGCCTGGACCGACTACGTCCAGGGAAGTCTCGTCGTCCTCGAGAATAAAACCGGTGATATCCTGGCGATGGTTGGCGGGCGGGATTACGGCGACAGCCCATTCAACCGTGCGATAAAGGGAAGAAGGCAGCTTGGTTCCACCTTCAAGCCTTTCATTTATGCGGCCGCTTTTGCCAGAGGAGCCCAACCGGGAATGCTGATTAGTGATGGACCGATTGCAATGCCAGGAGGAAACGGTAAACCCTGGCGACCACAAAATTCTGACGGAAAATATGGCGGATATTTTCCCATGGCGACGGGGCTGATCCGGTCCCGCAATACCATGACTATTCGTGTCGGAAACAGCGCCGGAATCGAGAATGTTATTGCGGTAACCGAAGCGGTTCGACTTCCGGCCTCGCCGCCGCCCTATTCACCCGTGGCGTATTTGGGAACATTTGATTCCAGCCCGTTGAAAGCGGCTGGAGCCTACAGCACGCTTGCCAATCGGGGTGTTTACCGGAGTCCCCGTTTTATCAGGAAAATCGAAACGGTTGATGGAACACTTCTCTATCAAGATCGAATTCGCGAGACGCAGGCGATACCCGTAGCCGCCGCATGGACCACTTCTGAAGTGCTGCGGGAAGTAATGCTAAGTGGCACCGGCGCGAGCGCAACAAGGCTCGGCTATCAATCTCCGGCCCACGGAAAAACGGGAACGACCAACGATTACAAAGACGCCTGGTTTTGCGGATATACGGACAAGATCACCTGTGCGGTTTGGGTTGGAATGGATCGGCCGCAAACGATCATGTACAAAGGTTACGGCAGCACGCTGGCGCTTCCGGTTTGGGTCGAGGTCATGAAAGCAGCCGGGGAGAACGGTTATCCGGCCGAACCGCTCCGCCCTCCGGAGGGCTACCGGGCAATCCGAATTTGTAAAGATTGCGGTCTGATTGCATCAGGTTCCACGTCGCGGTCATATGCCTTTACTCTGCCTCCCGAGATGATGCCATTGAACACCTGTATGGGCCGTCACATATATTCCAATCCGGGCTTCAACCCGAATTACAACACTACTTCGACAATTCGACGCGATCCAACCGAGTCTGTGCGCGAAGCAGTCAGATCCGTCACCCGGCCCTTGCGAAGACTGGGCCGCAAACTTTTCGGGCGCTAGCCTGGCTTACTTCTTCAGCAGCGATCTTTGAGCCATCGGTTCTGTTCCGCGAGATGCTTGATCCGTGGTACCACCGACTCTTCAAACCACGTTGTCGCGTTAAATCCAAAGTTCCATAAAAGGTTCCAAAAAACCTTGATTAGAAAAACAAAAACGCAGTCGATCTTACGAGACCGTTCGTGGCACTTGTTTTTTTGACGAATCTCGAAACGACCGTTTTGTGAGAATGTTTTGGAAATGGGAAAGATCAACCAGAGTGAACCTCGCAGTTTCATAAGAATTTGGGAAATTCTGTGTACAAAATCGGTCGGTGACTTATGGAATAAGGGCAAACGGGAGACTTCGACAT
>JARGOZ010000148.1:4818-19018 GCA_029213025.1 Verrucomicrobiales bacterium | reverse complement strand
ACAACCACAGTGGCAGTTTCACCGTCTGACAAATGTTGGAAATCGGCTCCCGGGTCGAAAGTGACGTCGCCTCCCGGAGTAAACATTACGGATCCTGCCGAAGGGGTGGATACATCTGTTACCGTCAGTGTATTGGAAAGATCAGGGTCGAAGTCATTGTCCAGAACATTGATTGAAATGATAGAATCTTCGTCACCGGTTCCAGTGTCATTGACCGCTACAGGGCTGTCATTGGCACCTTCGATACTTACCGTCACAGTAGCACTGGCTGTATTTCCTGCCTGGTCCGAGATTGTATAGGTAAATGTATCGGTCGCCGTTTCTCCTTCGGCTACCCATTCAAAAGCGTCTCCCGGCGTGTATTCCACTTCGCCCCCTCCGAGAAAGGTAATTTCGCCTCCACCTGGAAGAGAAACGGTCTGACCTTTCGAGACGCCGGTTCCCTCAATAGCTGTGAGTCTTAATGGTCCACCCTCAGGGTCCCTGTCATTTGTTAACAGGTTCAAAATCACCGGGCTGTCTTCGTTTGCCTCTGTAGAGAAGTCGGCAAGAGCTACAGGCGGTTTGTCGTCCGGTATGGCTCCTTCAAAACCGGTTCCGAACAGGGAACTGTCTACTCCTTGCAAACCATTTTCGAAACCGATATACTCTGTTTCGGAATAGCGCATAAGAGAAAATGCATCATCGGGTTGAGTAGCGGCTCCGAGAGCATCCGAAGTGCCGGTGTCGACTTCCGCGTCGGACAAATTTACATGGACCGGCTCATCCTGCAATACAGGTTCCTGGTCGGCGACCTGTCCAGTCGCCACGAAAAAATCTTCGATTATCGCCAGTTCATTTTTGGTTAATTCAAGGATTAAATTGCTTCCGTCCTGTACAAGGGGAAGATCAACCGGGTTGCCTGACTCGTCGATCAGTAGCAGCTTTTCGCCGGGGTTGGCGCGATAGGTGAATCCGTTACGGAGTTGTGCCCTGGTATGACTTCCGTCAGGCTTTTCAACAACTAGGTAAATTGTCATGGAGATAGCTGGATGTAAGTGGAAATTTTGAAGAGGAGGGGACTATCTATTGGTTCTGAACCGTCTTTTTAGAGATGATGGTTTACTGTAGACAGCGGGCGTGGTTTGATCAGCCTTTTTTGAAGACCGGTTTTCCCATGCCCTTCGTATCCAGCCTTTTCTCGAGTTGGTTTCCTGGTGATAGTATTGTTGCATTGGAGCCGGTTCGTATTCAGCAGTTGGTCCCTCATCATCAAATACTCTTTTCATGAGTTCTTTTTGTGTGAGAGGTTCTCTCTGGTCCTTAAGTTGTTCGTCAGGTGTAAGTCCAACTGGTATGGCCTCCGCCTGCGGGTTCTTCGAATCAACGGACGACAGATTACAGGATTGATTACCGTTGAGCAGCAATAACCATTCTGTGAGTTTTCCCTGTTTCCCGTATATTCGAAAAGAGTTGGTGTCATAGTCGAAACTGGAATCAACATAGTCTGATGAGACGGTGAAATATTCGGCCTGCATATCCAGAATATTCAGAAGGTTTTCTCTGCCCAGAGTGAATCGTTTTTGGTAGTCATCGACTACCTGAGCGAGATCATTTTTGTAGGAATCAAGGATTTTCCTCGACTCCCGACTGGCGAGTCGTTCCTGCCAAAGTATATCCATATCATAATGACGGGCGATATCAGCGGAGCGCTTGAGTTCCTCAAATTTGCCTACTTGAAAATGTTCCCTTTTCTCAAGGGCTTTCTTTCTCCCTCCACTGAAGAGTTGCCATTCTCCGACGACAAGAGCACTAACTTCGTCGTCCCTGCCATTGATACCGATCACATCCCGCCCGACGTTGTAGCCGGCATCGAGATAAAACTTTGGTTTGTGATTGGCTTTGGCCGCATTAGCCCGGTGCTCGGCTTCTTCGAGGGCTTCTGCCGCCGCGAGGTATTCCCAGTTGTCTTCCAGGCCTATTTCGTCGGGATTTGAGGGGATCGGGGGAGCTTTCGGGTATTTCAGCTCGAAGGAATTGGTTCCTATCAGCTTGGCCAAACGGGTGAGTGCGCGGTTATGTCCGAGTTGCAGGGACGACAAAAGGTTGGATGCTCTGTCAAGCCGGCTTTGAGCCAGTTGAACCTCGGTACGGTGCCCCCCGTTTTCGACCTTTTTCTGAATGAGATCAACCATCTTCCGATGATTTGCGATATTTTCATGAGCAAGATCGATTTGCTTCCCGGTTCGCAGCACTTCCATATATACTTCGGCCAGGTCCACCGTTCGGGCTTCAATCATGCCCTTCTCGAGGTATTGCTGAGCCATCATCGCATTTTTCGATGCTTTGGTATTATTTCTCGCTACGCCACCATCGAAAAGAAGCTGTCTCACTGACATACCTAACTGGCGCTGAAAGAGGGTGTCGCCAGTCTGAACAAGTCCGTCAGTAGTTCTGTCCCGATTGGACAGGCCTGAACTGCCCCGGAGGGTTACCTGGGGTAAAAGGTCGGCACGGGTGACCTTTATGTTTTCAATTGAACTCAATGTATCATATTCCGATGCATTAAGCTCCGGCTCGAATTCCAACATCAGACGGGTAGCATCAGAGAGCGTTAAAGTCTGCGAATAGCCTAGACTGGTGATCAGGCTCATGAGGGTAAACAATGTGTTTTTGTGTTTCATCTTTCGGAACAAAAATAGAAGGATGTTCCAATATCCATAAAAACCATAATACAGTCAATATTAATTATGGTAATTATATCAATAATGCGTTGATGAAATACAATTATTGTTAATTATCTAATTTTATAGATATTCAAGGCTTTGAGCTATTACATTTCTTCTAGAGTTTAAAGAAAATTAAATATATACACAAGATTTTAAAGATGTGTGATTTATGAGTCAGATCTGCATCAAAAATATAGAGTAAAAATAGGCATGCAAAATTGAAACAGCTGGTGGTGACTGAATAGTATTGAATTATCGATTTTCGGTAATGTTAAAAAATAGTTAAGTCTTAAATGTTTGGCTTTTTTAATAAAGTGCTCGGTTTGATCACTCTATCGCAGTGTTGTGAGTCAATTTCTCCCAACTTGTCAGACTTGAATCAAAAGGCGTTTAATCGAAGAAGGCGATTTTTACCTCATTCGAACGCGGCAGACTTGGTTGCCGGAGAATGGACTGAATATCCGGACAGAGAGTTCACCCGGTGATTGGCTTCTAAAAAACTGTAGACCATGCCGCTATGAAATTCCGCACTACGGAAACGGACAGTAATTTCTACGAGTTTGAGGTGGATTCTTCGAGCGCCTTTTCTTCGGTAGCTTCATCGGTGATGAATTCGTGATACCACTCGTTGTGAGGCGACCATTTGTGGCAGGCGAGGCACTGGGTTTCTTTCCATGTTTTGCCGCACTCCGGGCAGGTTCCCGCGTGCTCAAATGTATTCCAGACATTCCCGCAATTGCATTGCCAGCGGTCTGATTCGCGTGGATGAAACTTACATTTCGGACAGAATATCTCTACTCTACGTGTCATCTTATCCTGCTTCGTAAGCGTGCGCGGCCTTTAACAGATCAAATTCACCAAGCGGCTTACCGAGAAACTGCAAGCCCACCGGCAAATCTTTACCTTGTTCGGAAACCGTTCCGCAGGGAACGCTTATCCCGCAGATTCCGGCCAGATTGGCTGAAATGGTATAGATATCAGCCAAATACATAGCTAAAGGATCGCTGGATTTTTCGCCAATTTTAAAAGCTGGAGTAGGCGATACCGGAGAAGCGATCAGATCGACTTTCTCGTAGGCTTTTGTAAAATCCTCGCGAATCAGAGTGCGGACTTTTTGCGCCCGCAGGTAGTAGGCATCGTAGTAACCGGAACTGAGCACATAGGTTCCCAGCAGGATTCGGCGCTTCACCTCCGGCCCGAAGCCTTCAGCCCTGGTCTTCTTGTAGTGGGTAATCAGCGCAGCTTCATCATCGGATACGGCATCGCCAATGTCGGCACGATGTCCATAGCGGACTCCGTCAAACCTGGAGAGGTTGGCGGAGGCCTCAGCCGTCGCGATAATGTAGTAGGTAGCTACAGCATGTTCGGTATTAGGAAGAGAAATCTCTACTGTCTCCGCTCCAAGAGCTTCCAGTTTTTGCACGGCTGCACGAACCTTTTTCTCTACTTCGGGATCGATACCTTTGGCAAAGTACTCTTTGGGGAGACCGATTTTGAGACCCTTAATATCCTGACCGATCGCTTTTGTATAGTCAGGGACCGGTTCGTCCAGACAGGTTGAATCACGGATGTCGGGACCGGCGAGAGCGTTCATTAAAAGTGCAGCGTCCTCGACCGTTTTCGTCATCGGACCGATTTGGTCGAGTGATGAGGCAAAGGCGACAAGCCCGTATCGGGAAACTCTTCCGTAGGTGGGTTTCAGGCCGACGACACCGCAGTGGCTGGCGGGTTGGCGTATCGATCCGCCGGTGTCCGATCCCAGTGAGGCAATAGCGGTATTGGCAGCCACCACGGCTGCTGATCCTCCGGAAGACCCGCCGGGAATCCGGTCGGTGTCGTGCGGGTTACGGCACTTCTTGATTCCGGAATTTTCGTTGGATGAACCCATCGCGAATTCATCCATATTGGTTCGGCCAAAAGGAATCGCACCGGCCGCGCGGAGGTTCGATATAACCGTCGCGTCATAGGGTGAGTTGTAGTTGCCGGTGAGAATTTTTGAGGCGCAGCCGCAATTCTGCCCCTTCACATTGATGAGGTCTTTGATCGCGATGGGAATGCCTCCGAGCGGCAATTTGATATCGGCCTTTTCCGCCATTGAAAGTGCAAGATCGAGATCGTATTCGAGATAGCCTCCGATATCGCCGTCTTTTTCATCAATCGCATCCGCGATGGAGCGAAGGGCATCAGCCGGGGAAAGGTCGCCGGACCGGTAGGCTTCCTTGAGTTGGGAAATAGTGAGTTCTGCAGCGTTCAAGTTTTTGTAGAGATTTGGTGTGATTCAACAGGGTACAGTCCGGGACTTAACAGGGTACAGTCGCTATGTTACTCAATTACTTTGGGCATTTTAAACTGATCGTGAGCTGTGGCCGGCGCATTGGAAAGGGCGGCTTGCTGGCTGAGAGTCCGGTCGGGTTGCTCTTTGTCTTCTCTGTAAGTATCGAAAACGGGAGCGGCGTGAGCGGTAGGTTCGATTCCCTCGATATCGATCGCATTGAGCTGTTCGATATATTTCAGGATTTGATCGAGTTGACCGCCGTACTCTTCGATTTCCTCTGCGGTGAGTTCGAGACGGGCGAGATGGGCGACTTTTTCAATGTCCATATTGCGTGCCTTTTGGTTACCCGATGACTTGACCGGAGTCTTTCCATTTTTCGTGGAATTCTTTATAAACGACCGGTGAGATTTCCGAAGGCTTGATTTCGCTTCTTCCGCCCCAGAAAACATTGGTGTAGTCGACGGGGATACCTACTTCTTCGAGGTGCTTGTCTATCGCTGCTTTGTGTTCCAGAACGCGATCCTTTTCTGTTCCGTGAACGACGCCCATGATATTGACGTTACCAAAGCGCGCGCCACCCTCACGCCAGTAGGCGTGAGTCATAATATGGTGGCGACCAACCTCGCAGCCCGCTTGTTGCTGCATTCCTTCGGGAACTTTCCAGTGAAACAGAGCATTAAACCGGGTTACCCGCTTATTGCCGCTTTCGCTGGGTTTGACGTGCTCGAGGAAAGTGGAAAAACGACCGATTACTTTCTTCTCATCGAGACCTTTCGCTATCTCGCAAAAGGTATCGAGATCAACACCGGCCTCTTTGGCACGACCTTCCCACGGGTTTTCGCAAATTTCATCCGGAGTGAGCTCGCCTTTCATAGCGAGCAGAACTTCCCACTCCTGATCGGTAAGTTCCACCGTTGTCGTGGTATTCATGACGACCGGGGCGTCGGCGCGGGCTCCCGGCTCCATGGATTTGCGGCGGACATGGCCGACGCCCAGAGCGAAAATTCCGCTGGCCGGCATGAGGACATATTCGTGGGCACCGGTGAGGCGCTTCAGGACATCGGCGTGGTCTTCCAGTTTTTCCCCCTGCGGAACTTTTAAAGTCGTCCAGAGTTTGAAATCGGAACCGGAAATTTCGCGGTCGGTGGAGCGGGTTACAACGTGCCCGGAGAACGGGTCTTCGCGGAACATCCAGTCGAAGATTTCGTCGAGCTTGTCGTTGTCGACTTTCCACGCACAGAGGGCTCCGTGGGCGAGTTTCGTTGCTAGGAGGGTTTGGCGGACGCGGCGGATCACCCCTGCCTCAAGCATGGCGCGGATTCTTTCTAAAACCACGGGCAATTCCACCCCTGATTTCTCCGCAATATGCTGAAAAGGGTGCCGCTGAAAACCGTTTACGAGGTCTTCGGAAACCGAAAGAATCTGTGTATTTACGGGATCGTCGTGTTCGACGGGAATGTCTGTATCTGTCGCACTGCTCATTATTGGGCAGAGTCTAGCCCACGAAGAGAGCAGGGCAAGAGGCGGGAAAGATTTTATTTCTCTCCCGCCTGAAATGTTCTAGAGAACTTCCGGAACGATATACGGAGCCCGGTATTGCCTGGTCGCAAGAGCGTTGGCCATTTTGTCCAGATCTCCGTTTCCTTCCGCCCATTCGGTGTCCGGATTCCACTTGATCATGGGGCCGTAGGTGATGGATTTTTCATCAATCTTCACCTCGTTTTTCCGCAAATGATCCGCCATCGCTTCATAGCGAGCTGTCAGAACGGGATCGCTCTTAATTTCCTCTTTGATTTCGTCATTGGATTTCAAAGCGCCCAGACGATGGGAAATTAGACCGGTGTGGCACAGCGCACTGGAAATGTGGGTTTCTTCACACTCGGCGTACTGTTCTTCCCGCTTTCTGCTTTTCACAGCGTTCATGAAATTGACGAAAATATCATCGGAAGGCAATGCCTCGGGAGCATCCATCGCGGTTCCATTTTCGTCGGTCATGGTGACCTTTCCGCCGGCGCTGCAGTAGATGTTTCCGCCCTCGCAGACGACTACTACCGCGATGCCGCTCATACCCGGGAATTCTTCCGGAGTATTCATGTTTTTGCCCCAGTTATCCTGACCGGCTTTGTCTTTAGGCAGTCCGCGTGTTTCGAAAATGAGGGGCGCAGAGTCGTAGTCGTGATAGACGATTTGGGTATTCGGTGTTTCGCCGTCGTCTTCGTAGCCGAGACGGCCTCCGATACTCATGCTGCGGGGGGCGATTTTGTCCTCGCCGATAAACCAGCGGGCCACATCCATCTGGTGGATTCCCTGGTTGCCCATATCGCCATTTCCGTAGTTGTAAAACCAGTGCCAGTCGTAGTGAAAACGGCTTCGACCGAGCGGGGTTTCCATTTCAGCGGGGCCGCTCCACAGATCGTAGTTTACTCCTTCAGGAATTTTGCCACCTTCTTTGCCGACCTGTCCGATTGAGGTGCGGGGTTTGTAGCAAAGGCCTTTGACGTATTCGATTTTGCCGAGATTGCCTTCCGAGACATATTTGACGGCACCCTGGATCGACCCCATTGAGCGACTCTGGGTGCCTCCCTGGCAGATCTTGTCCAGTTTCCGGGAAAGTTTTACGAGTTGCCTGCCTTCCCAGACATTGTGGGAAATCGGCTTTTCGACGTAAGCATCTTTTCCGGCCTGAAGGGCCCAGACTCCGGCGAGGGTATGCCAGTGGTTGGGCGTCGCCGTGGACATGACATCGATGTTGCCTTTTTCGAACATATCGCGCATGTCGGCAAATCCCTCAACGCCGTAGCCTTTGTCATCGGCCAGCTTATTTACCCTGGCATCGAGAACATTGGGATCGATATCACAGAGAGCGGAAACCCGAACTCCCTTCATTTTTGAGAAAGCGGAGATATGACTCTTGCCGCGGCCGTTGACGCCGATAATTCCAACCCGGATGTCATCATTTGCACCGATGACTTTGGAATTGGGATAAGCGAGAGCGAGGCCAAAGCCGGCTCCGTATTTGAGAATCTTCCGGCGGGATGTGTTGGTTTCCGAAAAGTTGCGATCAGATGACGTGTTGCTCATGACCGCATTCTAGGTGTGGGAATTGCGGTCTGCAAAGCGCATATGCGCAACTCAAGAAGCGGATTTGCGTTGCTCGATTTCCCGGCAGGGCAGGCAGTATTCCTCGCCGTCTTCGCTGGATATGCGGAATTCCATATTCGGATCATCTGCATCGGTAATTCCACAACTGTGGCAGGTGTGAAATGCTTCGGCACCTTCCGCTTTCCTCTGAAACCGGGAGCGCCGCGCTGTGGCCGTGGCTTCATTTTTCAGATTGGTAAAGATCTCAGGGAAAATACCGATGAAGAAGGGCAGTAGTCCAAAAATAATGAGCGCGGCATTGATAAAGGGGATCGGATATCGGGCAACGGAACCGAACAGGATCGCGGCGTCCATCCAGGCCAGCCATTTCATTTTGATCGGTATAATCCCCATGAGGTGGATGACATAGTTCGGGTAAAAAGAAGCGGCCGCGAAGACCATCGCGCCAAAAAAGGCGTGAGACATCAGGGCCAGGTAAATGCCGTTGGAAAGGGGCGACAGGGCCGCCAGGGTCAGGAACATGACGGTGGTAACGACGTAAACATTCAGCCGGAATGTGCCTATGGCCTCTTCGATCAAGTCATTGAGAAAGAAGATAAAGAACACCATGATGAGAAAGAGAAAACTCCGGCTCATCGGCAGGAAAAGCCAACTCAGGATTCGCCACACTTCGCCGGAAAAGATCTTTTCTTTATCGAACGCAATCATCTCCGCATAGCCCTGCGAAAACATGATCAGGACAAAGCCCATCAGCTGGAATCCTGCGATCCACCGGAGGATTCCGGGGAAGGCCAGATTTCCGAACTTACGTTCTGCATTGTTGAGCATTCGTTCTCCAAATCGCATATCGGGCTATTGTGTGAGAGGAAGGTTATTTTTTCAATCTGTGATTTCCCTTTCGACAGGGAAGCGGATTTCGATTACATCGCGATTATGAAACAGACGCCACTATTCGGAATTCATGACACGCTGGGTGCGCGAATGGCAGAGTTCGCCGGTTGGCAAATGCCAATCCAATACGAAGGCATTGTCGCAGAACATAACGCCGTAAGGACTTCGGTTGGCGTTTTCGATATTTCCCACATGGGCCAAATCGTAGCGGAAGGAGAACAGGTCATCGACTGGCTGAACGGTGTGCTCACCAATGATTCTTCGGTTCTCGGCGATTCGGAGGGGCAATATACTCTAATGTTGAATGAAAACGGGGGAGTGATTGACGACATGATCATTTTCCGGGAATCGGGCAATTCTTTCTTCCTCGTGGTGAACGCTTCTAAAATTGACGAAGATTTCGCCGCTCTGGAAGCGCAGCGCGCCGATGGGATCAGTTTACGGAACGAGAGTGGCAAGTACGGAGGATTGGCTGTGCAGGGACCGGATGCGGTGAAACTGTGGGATCAACTGGGCACCGGTGCGATTCTTCCGGAGAGAAACGGCATCCTGCGCACCGATAATTTTGTGTTATGTCGGACCGGGTATACCGGTGAAGACGGTTTCGAGCTGTTTGCTCCGGTGGAAAAGATATCAGACTGGTTTCGAAAAATCCTCGATGCCGGAGCGAAGCCTTGCGGTCTCGGAGCCCGGGACACTCTGCGTCTCGAAAAGTGCTACCCACTGAACGGCAATGATCTCGATCCGGAACATACTCCCCTGCAAGCCGGACTCGGTTTTTTTGTAAAACTGAAAACGGATATCGATTTTACGGGGCGAAATGTATTGGAATCGCAAAAAGCCGACGGTGTGAAAACCCGCCTGTCTGCGATACAAATGACCGGCAAAGCGCCTCCACCCCGCCATGGCTACGATGTGATTGATCCGCAAACTGGATTGAAAGTCAGTGAGCTGTCCAGCGGAGGGATGTCGCCAACACTACAGAAAGGGATTGCGATGGCCTATATACCTTTGGAGCTGGCCAAGCCGGGCACGGCTCTGGAAATAGGCATTCGGCAAAGAACGTTTCCTGCCGAAGTAGTAAAGAAGCCGTTTCTTTAAGCTACGGGGAGTTCGAACTTAATAGGGGTGGACTGGGCCCAGAAAGATTTAAGGTGCAGGGCCATAGCTGCAGGGTTTTCGCACTGCGGGAAATGCCCGCAACCATCCATAGTAACTAATTTAGCATTTCTGATAGCGCCGGCCACTGCCTTTTTCTGTATATCGTTTGAAACGATATGATCTTCGGTTGTTTCCACTACCAAAGTAGGTGAGAGGATCCGGTACAGCTGATCTTTGAAATCTGCATTGGTCCAGGCATCGAAGCTTTTCTCTATAGCAGTGGGGTTCAACCTGCCTGCCTCAGCCAAAAGACGTTCGTGTTCAGCCACGCTCAATCCCGGGCTGCGTTGTTCCAGTAAGAGTCCCTGAGTTTCGGGGTCTCCTCCCGAATTACGAAATGCTTCCGCCAATTCTTCAGAAAAGTTGAGCCCGGAAGCCGGGACGCTGCAAATTAATGAAAGGCTGATAATCCGTGTCGGCAATTCGGATGCCAGCCACTGGGCTACCTGTCCGCCCATGCAATGCCCGCAAATGTGAAATTTTTCGAGCTGGAGGTGATTGGCGAGGTCAATAATGTCGCGACCAAACTGTTCGACTGAGAAAGGACCTGCATCCAGACCGTCAATGCCTGAACCACGAAGATTGGGAACGATTACGCGGTAGTTTTCCAACTCGGCCCGCTCAAGTAGAGAATCAAATACAATGCCGCTGGTCATCCATCCGTGTATCAGGATTACGCAGTTTTCCGATTCACCAAATTGCCGGTATGATAAAATTTCACGATCCCGATTTTCGTATAGAGAAAGTTGATTTACTTTAGTAGGTGTGGAAAGCATGTATGCCATAATATAAAGGTTTCCTAAATTTATTATCTTTATATAAATTTAGCAAGAATAGTTTTAAAAAATAAAATTTACATAATAACAATAACTAGATAAATGTGTAGTTTGTGATTTGCGTTTCTCTATGATTATCAGTTACTTTGACTATGTCTCTTCCGGTATTTGAAATTGAAAATAAATTTGTATCTGCGCTGAGAGATACTGCCAAAAATTGTCGAATTGTTATCGAAGCACCTACCGGATCCGGCAAATCCACCCAGGTGCCACAGATGATGGTCGATTCAGGTTTGACTGACGGGGGGCAGATTTATGTACTTCAACCGAGGCGTCTTGCGGCCCGTATGTTGGCACGTCGCGTCGCCAGTGAAAGAAACCAGCGTGTAGGTGGCGAAGTAGGCTACCAGGTAAGGTTTGAAAATGTAGTTTCTGCCGATACAAAAATTCGCTACGTAACTGAAGGTATATTGATTCGCCGATTGCTGGAGGATCCTGAATTGAGGGGTGTTTCCGCGGTGATTTTTGATGAATTTCATGAACGGCATTTTTTCGGGGATGTCAGTCTCGCGAGATGTCTTGATGTTCAGGAATCAAAGCGTCCTGATTTGAAGATTATTGTGATGTCAGCGACGCTGGAGATTGACACGCTGAAAGAATATTTGGGCGATCAGTCTCACCATCTGTTGAGCGAAGGCCGCACATTCCCGGTTGAACTTGATTATTGCCCCCCGAAGGAAAGGCATAAAGATCAGGTTTGGGATCTGGCCGTTCGGGCCATGCGTGATCATTACCGGACCAATCCTCCGCTAGGCCATGCGCTGGTGTTTATGCCGGGGCGGCATGAAATTCGAAAAACGGTGGAAGCTCTGAAGAGGGCGGCTTGGGCGAAGGAATTCGAGCTTTGTGAACTGTATGGTGACCTTGCCCCTGAAAAGCAGGATGCGGCTACAGCGAAATCTGCGCGGCCAAAAATTGTAGTAGCGACGAATGTAGCTGAAACTTCGATCACAATTGATGATGTGCGTCTTGTAATTGACTCGGGCCTTGAGCGACGTTCCGCTTTTGATTCTCGCCGTGGAATTACCACTTTGCATATAGAGAAAATTTCGCGTGCTTCGTCTGATCAGCGGGCCGGTCGGGCGGGCCGAACCGCTCCGGGTAAAGCGATTCGGTTGTGGAGCGAAAGGGATCACGGCCACCGCAGTGAAGCAACGCCGCCGGAAATTTTCCGGATGGATCTTTCGGAAGCTGTGTTACTGCTCAAAGCCAGCGGCGTCGATGACGTCAGGGATTTCCGGTGGTTCGAATCGCCGGACTTAGCCTCTCTCGAACGTGCGGTAAACCGTCTGCAGCCTCTCGGAGCTCTCGATGGGGAAGAGCGGCTAACCCGGCTTGGTCTGGAAATCAGCCGGTTGCCGTTGGCGCCGCGGTACGGGCGGATTCTGATCGAAGCGGCGAGCGCGGGGTGTCTTGATTATTTTTCGATCATTGCTGCTGCGGTCCAGAGCCGCCCGTTCTTTCTCAATCAAAAAGCAGGAAAAGCCCAGGTCGATCGCCGGGATTATCAGGAGCCGGGAGATGAATCGGATTTTCAGGCCCTGGTGCGGGCCTGGCAACTGGCGCAACGGGCGCGGTTCGACAGGCATGCTTGTGACCGGCTCGGCGTTCACGGCGGTGCTGGCAGGGATATTGGTCGAATTGCCAAACAATTGTCAGACACCGCGAAGAGAATGTTTCCCAATAAAAATCAAAGTAGAGAACCGGATTCTGACGAAATCTCCAGAATACTTCTTACCGGTTTTTCCGACCGGGTCGCGGTGCGAAACAATCTCTCCACTCTGGCCTGTCAGTTGGTGGGTAATCGACGCGGGATGTTGGAGAAAAGCAGCATTGTAGCGAAAAGTAGTGACCCGTTTGTCGCGGCGGAAATTATTGAGGTGGAAGGTAAAGATATCCAGGTCAAACTGGATCTCTGCACCGGCGTCAGTGAATCTTTGCTGCGCGAACTGTTTCCGGAAGATTTTTCGGAGCACAGCGGAGGTGTTTTCAATACCGCTAACCGGAGGGTCGAAGCGAAGTTGGAAACCCGGTTTCGAGATTTAGTTTTAACTTCGAAAGCAGGCGGTGAATTGCCCGATGGCGAGGCGGCCGCGATTCTGGCCGCTCAGGTTGTCGAGGGGAATCTCAATCTGAAAAAATGGGATCGGAAGGTGGAGGAATATATCGCCCGCATCAATCTCGTCTCCACGGCGTTCCCGGAGTATGAAATTCCGGCGATTGATGAAGAGGCAAAGCTACTGTTGATCGAACAGATCTGTGAGGGGGCGACCGGTTATAAAGATATTAAAGATCGACCGGTGATGGCGGTTCTCAACGACTGGATACCGGCTCAATACTACGGGCTGCTGGATCGTCTTGCTCCGGAGAGGGTGGAATTGAAGAAAGATAAGTTCGCGCGCGTTTTCTATACGGAAGGGGAGAAGCCGAAAATCTCGGTGATGATTCAATACCTGTTTGGTATAGAAAATACTCCAACAATCGGGGAGGGGCGTATTCCGCTGGTTGTTGAAATTTTGGCACCCAATCAACGCCCGGTTCAGGTCACGGAAGATTTGGCAGGGTTTTGGAAAGGTAGCTATGCCGGGGTGAGAGCCCAGTTGCGGGGGCGCTACCCAAAGCATGACTGGCCGGAACCGAAGTCGTAAATGCCTAGTGGGCCTCCAGCCAGTTTTCTCCCGTTCCGGTATCGACGACCACAGGGACATCGAGAGGTAATGCGTTTTTCATTGCGTCCACGATTTTCGGAACTACCTCGTCCGCTTCGCTCTTATGCATGTCGAAGACGAGTTCATCATGTACCTGAAGCAGCATGCGGGTTTTGTAGTTGCCTTCTTCGAGAAGATTGTGCACCCGTACCATGGCGATTTTTATCATATCCGCAGCGGTTCCCTGTATCGGAGTATTGATTGCAGTACGCTCAGCAGCACTGCGCATCGTCCAGCTGCGTGAGTTGATGTCACGCAGGTAGCGGCGTCTACCGGTTACGGTTTCCACGTAGCCGTCTTTCTGCGCCTGCTCGATGGTCTTCTCCTGGAACTCTTTTACGCCGGGGTATTGTTTGAGGTATTCTTTTATAATATCACCGGCTTCGCTGCGCGAAATTTCCCCGCCGAGCCTCTGCGATAGACCAAAAGCTGAAATCCCGTAAATGATACCGAAGTTGACCATTTTGGCGGTGCGCCTCATGTCGCCGGTGACATCATCCAGAGCTACCCCGAAGACGC
>JARGOZ010000148.1:0-4808 GCA_029213025.1 Verrucomicrobiales bacterium | reverse complement strand
GAAGGCCTCGATCATGGCCGGGTCTTTACCTAGCGATGCCATGACGCGAAGCTCTACCTGGGAATAGTCGGCGGCGAGCAGTAGGAAATCTTTACTTCGCGGGACGAAAGCTTTCCTTATTTCTCTACCCAGCTCGGACCGAATCGGAATATTCTGCAAATTGGGATCGTTCGATGCGAGGCGACCGGTGGCGGTCATCAGTTGGTGAAAACTGGTATGGATATGTCCGGTCCCGGGAAAAATCGACTTTGGCAGAGCATCGACATAGGTGCTCTTTAATTTTGCCGCCTCGCGATACTGGAGCAGTTTCCGGACGACTTCATGCTCGTGGGATAGCGCGCTTAACGTTTGTTCGTCGGTTTTGTATTGGCCGGTTTTGGTCTTTTTCGGCTTTTCGACCAGCTTGAGTTTTTCGAAGAAAACTTCGCCAACCTGTTTCGGGGAACCCAGATTGAAGGGCATACCGGCCGCCTCGAATACCTCCTCCTGAAGCTGATTGATTCTCTCTTCAAGGACTTTTCCGGTTTCCTGGAGAGCGGCGGTGTCGACCTTGATTCCCTGCTTTTCCATACCTACGATGGCCGGAATGAGAGGGCATTCGATTTCCAGGAGGACGCGTTCCTGGTTGGTTTCTTTCAACTGGTCCCGAAGGATTTCAGCGAGTTGCCAGGTGACATCCGCATCTTCGGCGGCGTATTGCGCGATGGCTTCAAACTCCGGTGCGGAGTTGCCGCTCATTTCGGCTTCTTCGAAAAGATTCATCTGCCCGCCGGGCTCCTCTTTTTTGCCGAACACGGAATCGTAGGAGATCGGTGTGTAGTCGAGGTATCTCTCGGAGAGATAGTCCATGCGGTGTCGTTGCTCGGGCTCAATGACGGAATGAGCCAGCATGGTGTCGAACAATGGACCGGCGATTTTGATGCCGTTCCAGTGGAGCACGCCGATATCAAATTTCAGGTTATGACCGATTTTTTCGATGCCGGGAGTGGTGAGCAGTTCTGCTACTTCGTCGATTATTTTGCGACCGTTTTCCGACACCTCGATATACAGGCCGGTGTGAGCTTTGACCGAAAAAGCGAAACCGATAATGTTAGCCACCTTTTCGTCGAGACTGTCGGTTTCTATATCAAAGCAGATTGCCTTTTCCCCGGCCAGTTTGGCCAGCGCTTTGGCTCGTTTTTCATCCTCATCCGCCCGGAAATAGGTATAGCTCTTTTTGTGATCTTTGATTGTGGTCAGTTCCGCCTCGGTAGCGCCCGCATTGGCCGCTGCGGCGTTTCGACCTGCCTGGTAATCCTCTCCGAACAGGCGTTTTCCAATCGCGTTAAATTCAAACTCCACGCAGAGTTCTTTGAGTTTTTCTTCATCGTAGTCGGAGATTTTGAGTTCTTCGAAAGTGACTTCAACAGGAGCATCGAGAAAGATAGTGACAAGTTTTTTGGAGAGCAAAGCCTGCTCTTTGTTGTTCTCTACGTTCTCTTTTTGCTTACCTTTGAGTTTGTCGGTATTTTGGTAGAGACCTTCTATACTTCCGTAGGCGGCGATGAGTTTTTTTGCGGTCTTTTCGCCGACACCGGGAACACCGGGGATGTTGTCCGAAGCGTCGCCCCAGAGCCCGAGAATATCGATGACCTGTTCGGGCTCTTTGATCTCCCAGTTCTCGCGGATTTTATTGATGTCGAGGATTTCAGCTGCATTTCCCTGGCGACCGGGTTTGTAAATTAAAGTCGAGTCGCTGACCAGTTGGGCGAAGTCTTTGTCCGGGGTCACCATATAGGTTTCATAGTTGCCTTCCTTTTCGGCGATTTTTGCCAGCGTGCCAATTATGTCGTCAGCCTCCCAGCCGGGGCATTCGAGAACGGGAATGTTGAATGCCTCTACAATCCGCTTCATGTGCGGAATCTGCAGGCTGAGGTCCTCCGGCATGGCATCCCGCTGCGCTTTGTATTCGGGGAAAATTTCGTGTCTCGGCGTCGGATCGGAGGTGTCGAAAGCGACAGCAATATGAGTCGGATTCTGCTTTTTGATTAAATCGAGCAAAGTGTTGATGAATCCGTACAGAGCCGAGGTGTTCATCCCTCCCGAAGTGTAAATGGGGGAGCGAATCAGGGCAAAATGAGCCCGGTAAATGAGGGCCATCCCATCGAGGAGGAAAAGTCGGTTTTTCTTGTTCGGCATGATTGGGACATTAGAGAGTATGCGGGAACCGGCAATCCCTAATTACGGCTCCCGTTTTGCCGATTGTACCCTGTTGAATGACCAATTGTACCCTGTTGAGCCGGTGATTGTACCCTGTTTAATCGGGGTCAAAGCAATTCTCCGCACATTTTGCAATGGGATGCTTTGGGGTCGTGGCCTTCGGCGTGGCATGTCTTGCAAACGCGTTTATCCATTTTTATCGACGCCATTTGCATGTTCAGTTCGGCGGAGACGATTCCGGTAGGGACGGCAATGATTCCGTAACCGGTAAGCATGATGACCATGGTGATCGCTTTTCCGAACACAGAAACGGGTGTGACGTCGCCGTAGCCGGTTGTGGAAATCGTGACGACACACCAGTAGATCGATTCGGGAATATTCGAGAAGCCGGGTGTCTTGTAAAACAGGCCTTCGACTAAATACATCAAAGTGCCCAGAATGGTGGTCAGGGCGAATACAGAAAAGATGAATACGGTGATTTTACTCCGGCTCGCCATGAGTGCATTCACCAGCAGATTGGCTTCGCTAACGTGGCGCACCATTTTGAACACCCTGAACATTCTCAGCATTCGGAGAATTCGAATCACGATCAGATAGCCGATCCCTTTCTCCGGTTCGCCGCTGAAATTGGCGAACAGAAAAGCGACATAGGTAGGTAAAATCGACAGCAAATCGACAATCCCGAAAAAACTGAATATATAGCGCTTCTTTCTGCGGACGATCCAGATCCGAACGAGATATTCAAAAGTGAAAAGGATGGTAAATCCCCATTCAATGGTTTTAAAGAGGGAGGCATATTTATCGCTGTATTTCCCGATACTCTCGAGCATGATGACGAGTACGCTCAGGCCAATCAGCACGAGCAATACTTCATCAAAGCGCCGGGAAGCCGGAGTGTCGTGACGGAATATGATGCGCCAAATTGCTTCGCGAATTCCGCTTCTTTCAGGAAGATCGTCCCCGGATCCCGAGTGGCCGTTCATACAGATATAGAATGCCGATTGTTTACTTTGTTACCGGTAAGCCGGCTGCTTCCCATCCCATGAAGCCATCCTTGAGATGAAGGATGGATGTGAAGCCCCGGGATTTGAAATTTGCCAAAGCTTTGCCGCTTCGACCACCCGAGGCACAATGCATCAGGTAGGTCGTATTTTTATCGAGCTTTGCGATTTTTTCATCGAAGCCATCAGCCAGAAAATCGATGTGTTTGGCCCCTTTGATGTGGCCCTGTTGAAACTCGCCGGGAGTCCGGATATCGAGAACTACAACGGAGTCATCGGATTTTACCAGTTCGGCCGCATCCGCCACAGATATATCCCGAATTTCCCCGGAGACGGGAGGTGCTGCTGAACAACTTGAAACAATACCGGTCAACAAAACAAGAATCAGAGAGAATTTTTTCATCACATCTCTTTATTAAACTGGGATGGCATTAGAATCAAGAACCTCAAATTGTAACGGGCATTTGCGCATTTTGACTCTGGTTCGAAGTAATCCGGGATTCGAGCCGGTCTGCGGCGGTTGCGAGGGCATAAATCCGGATCTCCGCCGGGGATAAGGAAATCGGCCAACCGGGATGTATTGACACGATTGACGTATTTTGGTAATCCCGATAGATGGGAACTAAGAAGAAACCGAAAAAGAAGAAAGGCTGTCTCGGATTGCTTTTCAATTTCGTTATGTTTGTGGTCTGTTTCGTAGTAACCGGGCTGCTGTTTTACTTCGCCTTTTTGGTGGTTAAAGGAAATCCGGATCCGGTTTCGGAGATCAAAAAGCTGCCTGAGCAACTGAAAGTGCTGCCTGAAAAAATCGAGGAGTTGATGAATAAGAAACAAGCCGACGACGGAGCGTAATCAGGGATTTTCCCGTTGCCACTTGTATTTTCCGGCGTGGTTGATGTGGATCATCAGAGAATTGAACAGATCGTTGTATTTCTTCGGCGCTTTGTTTCGCGGAACGGCTTTGGTTTCTCCGGGATCGTTAGCGAGGTTAAACATCTGGTAGGGCTCAAAACCGGTATTGCGCAGTAGTTTCCAGTCGCCGCTACGGACGGCGTGGTAGGGAATCCCGCCGTATTTTGCATTGCCTTCCAGTCTTACCCAGAAAAGATCCCGTTGAGGTTCCTGCCAGTCTTCGCCGCGCAGCACCGGGGCGAAGCTGCGACCGTCCATTTTGTGGGAGACGGGATTCCCGGCCATCTCAGCGAGGGTTGGATAAAAATCCATCGTCAGCGAAATATGATCTTTATTTACGGCGGGTGTGATTTTGCCGGGCCAGGAAACGCAGGTGCAGACCCTGATTCCACCTTCCCACATGTCCTGCTTGCCACCGTGAAGCGGATAGTTACGTGCGCCTACACTGGTCTGCCCTCCGTTGTCGCTGGTGAAAACAACAATGGTATTTTTGTTGAGGCCCTCCGATCGCAAGGTGGACAAAACCTCCCCAATTCCGTGGTCCATGTGTTCGATCAAGGCGACGAGTTTTGCCCTTTGCTCAGTGATACCTGCTTCACGTTCTGTCACTTTCTCCAACCAGTCGGCAGGAGGTTGGATCGGTGTGTGCGGCGCATTGTAGGCGAGATAGAGCAAAAAGGGTTTTTCTTTGTCTTT
>JARGOZ010000147.1:8458-19032 GCA_029213025.1 Verrucomicrobiales bacterium | reverse complement strand
AAACCAATCATGCGACTCTCGCCGGTCACACCATGGAGCACGAGCTGACGGTAAGTGCAAACGCCGATATGCTCGGAAGTATAGATGCAAACCGTGGCGACACCCTGATCGGCTGGGATACCGACCAATTCCCTACCGATATACATCTTGCCACTCAGGTGATGCTTGTAGTCCTGAAAATGGGCGGACTGACCACCGGTGGCCTGAATTTCGACGCCAAACGTCGCCGCGAATCACACGACCCGATTGATCTGATCTATGCCCACGTTGGCGGAATGGATGCTTTTGCCCGGGGTCTGAAAATCGCCCACGCGATCCGTGAGGACGGACGTCTCGCGGCTTTTGTCGATGAGCGCTACAGCAGTTTCGATAAAGACATCGGCGCAAAAATCGAGTCCGGCGATTGCAGTTTCGAGGACCTCGCCGCCTTCGCCGCGAGAAACGGTGAACCACTCCCGTCCAGTGGTCGCCAGGAAATGCTGGAAAATTTGATCAACGAATTTCACTGAGTCTCATGACTGACATGGCTGGTTTCGCGTCACTTCCGGGGCAGAATTGAATTCTTCAAGGCGATCAAATCGAAGTGTTTTTCACGGTTACAACAGGAGTCAGTCTATTTTCAATTCCAAACCCGCCAATTGTAACGGAAGGCGAAGGCGGGTAGTAGGCTGGCGGCTTTAGGACGATCTGGACGAGAGTTCACACCTATTTTAGAGCAACCGGATTGGCTGCTTTTTGCCTGTAATCCTCGCAATCAGTTCTGGGAAGCTACACTATCCCCCGCCTCTGCGGGGCGGAGGAATGGCACTCACTTTTTGTGTTTTCGGTTCTACAGCAAAGCCGTTACGTAACTAAGCCCCGGGTTGAGCGAAGCACTACCCAGGGGACCAACCACAAAAGCAAATATCATCTCTGAAGGAGATCCGAAAGCTTTCGGAAGTCCTACCTTCAGGCTACAATTTAGCTTTGATAACTGATACCCATGGTAGCCTCCGTTTCACCCCCTCCTCCGCTACGTTATGGCGGGCAAGCCGGCAACCATGGGCTTTGTTCTGAAACGCCGTTGCCGTATTTTTCCGAGACAGACAAAAGGTAGTGCCATTGGAGGGTGCAGAGGACGTGCTCGTCTATAGACAAAGCATCGCGCTCCGGAAAAGCCTCAAGATTGTTGCGCGGGGTGCCGCGCAGCGGAACTCCGGTAAATGAATCGAAAATTCCAACAACCCCGGCAGGGGGCAGAAGGGGGGGGCGGCGGTCCTTCATCAATCATTACCTACTGGCACATCCGGCTGGATCAGGCAAATCACTTCAAACACCGGCACAGGTTCTTTGACTCCTTTGAATTGCTTTTCTCCGAGGGGGCGACTCTCCATGATCTTTGCGGTACGAAGGTAGGTCGTTTCCGAGACAAGGATTTGCCCCGGCCCGCTGGACTCCTCGATTCTCGCCGCTAAATTTACATTGTTTCCAATCGCAGTGTAGTCGGAAAAAAGGTCGGAGCCGAAATTGCCCACTGTCACAAAACCGGTATGAATCCCCATCCCAACCTGGATCGGTTCCCGACCAAGAGACTGCCAGGCTTCGCTCAGTTCGGTGATCTTTTCCTGCATCTCCCAGGCCATTCTGACGGCCCGCTCAGCGTGGTCTTCGAGATTGTCCGGGGCATTAAAAACCACCATGATGCAGTCGCCGACAAACTTGTCGAGGGTGCCTCCCCGGCTCACCACGATTTCGGTCATGGCTTTGAGGTAGTCGTTTAAGACGGAGGTCACCTCCTCCGGCTCCTTTCGCTCTGACCATTCCGTGAAACCTCTGATATCAGAAAAGAAGATCGTGATCTCCCGGCGATCAGGTTGTTCCGAGGCAAAGGCTTCCTCCCGGAGGGCCCGCCTCGCAACAGCGGGTGACACGTATTTGCCAAGGGCCTCAAGGGTCCGGTCGCGCTCATCGTGACTGGTCCGGATCTGAAGCCAGAGCATTCCGACGAGGGAAATGAGGCTTAGTTCCACGACGGGAAGTAAAGGGATCATCCAGTTGAAGCGCGCCGCACAGGTCGCTGCGAATCCGTAGAGGGCAACAAAAACCACTGCAACGGTGATCGCTGACCAGGCGGACCCGGTTCGGAGAATCAACCCGAGAAACGCTCCCGCCAACCCGCACCAGAGGACTTGTACCCACGAGGGAAAAAAATGAAGATGATGACTCCCGAGGATATTGGCGATCGCAGTGGCCTGAACAAGCACTCCGGGCAATCTGCCGATCGGAGTTGTCACAACATCGGATGTCCCGGTGCTAACGTTTCCGATAATGACAGGCCGATTCGAAAGCGCACGGTTCACCACCGCCGCTTGTTCCGGATCCTCGACCGCCCGGTAGAGATCGAGATATTGAAACACAGGTCGAAACTCATCGGCTCCGCTGGTGAAATTGATTCGATACTGCATTTGATTATCAATCGGAATGCGGAGGTTTCCCTGCGGGGTATCCACTAACTGGATTTCCTTTCCCGGAAGCACCCGAATCTGATCGGGATCGAGGTCCAATGTTTCGATCACGGTCTGGAGGGCGAGCCCCGGATAGAGTTTACCATTGTGCTGAATCAACATCGGAACACGGCGGATCACGCTGTTGCCGGCATCGGGTTTCACGTTGACCGCGCCGTAGCTTCCGGGAAACGATTGATAAAGCGGGATCGGGCGGACTCCTTTCAAGGCCGGAGATGAACGCACATCAACTCCGAGGCGGTGACCCGGGAAAAAGTGAGAAACAGGATCGCCCTCCGGGGTTCCTTCCACCCATTGCAGATCCTCGAAGTGATAAGGAAGAGTGATATCTTTCCTTTCCAGAATCGCTGCCGCAAGCGCAGTGTCGTGTGCTTCCTCAGTCGGGTCAACAAAGAGGATATCGAATATAATTTGCTTTGCCTCCATCGCCCGGAGAATTCGGATCACATCTGCGTGAACCGACCGGGGGAACGGCCAGGCTCCGAACTGAGGGTTGGCCACATCATCATCGTCAACCACCACAAGACCGACCTCTTTCGAAAAGCTCACTTTCTTTCGATGGCGCAGCCGGAGATCGACAGAAGCTTCCTCCCACTCTGACGCAGGCTCAATGAGATGGAAAGCACCAAAAAGCGTTCCGAGAAGGCTTAAAATGACAACGGTGCGACAAATCTGATAGCGGTTGCGATTCATCTACCGGTGACTTCCCCGTCTCGAAACACCAACGTCGGAGGTGCCACTTCCAACTCGATCATCTCGCGATTCGCAACCACTTCCGGTCCGAAACAGAGAAAGATAAACCAGGATTTTACCTCGTAGCCTTTCGTATAGTCATTCCGCGAGAAGGGAACAAAATGCGTCGACCATTGGTCTTTTTGTAATCTGACCTCGTCTTCCTTGAGTTCATAGTTTCGCCAATACCGGTTCTTGTGCTCCTGAATGGTCGCCAAATCGTGGAATTGTACCAAATAATCAAAGCCCTTATCGTCGAGTAGCCTTCCTTTTTTCTTTTCCAGTTCTTTCTGATCGGCTCCGATTGTAGTAATAATCAATGGCAGCTCCCGATTCACCCTGATTCGGAATTCTGCACCGAGAAATCCATCTCCAAATTCCGGAACCACAGAATCGATGCGAAACTCCCCGTATTTGTAACTCTTCGCTACGGGACGAAATTGAACCGCTAAATTTCCTGCCTTATTTCGACCTCGTCTGATATTCGAGTTTGATACCTCCTGTTTTCCAGTAGGCCCGTCTTTTTTCAGGAGAGTATGAACTTCCCAATCAAAGGTATTCCAGTCCCAGGCCCGTTCAGCGAGTGAAGACTTCCTGAGGGAGATCACGTCAAAGATTTTTCGATCTTCCCGCTCCTCTTGAGACATCTTTCCCGTTTCGGTATTGTCTTTGAAAAAACGGCCGACCCATCCCGGGGCGATGTCTTCGGTTTGTCCTCCGGCAATGATCCCTGCCACCTTACCTTCGTACACTCCGGAAATCGTCACGCCGGGTTTCACTTCGGCAAAGAATTTCGTCCCTTTGACCGCAAGTATGGCAGTGGGGGTTTTCAGGCGAAATTCTTTCCGCTCTGATTGAAGCTGTTTGGAATCGATATTCAGAAAAAGCCTGCCTTTTAACAATTCGAGGCTGGACGTGGGGATTTGGTCATTCTGCTCGGGAAAGTGTAACTCAGTTTCCGCTTGAACCTGGATGACTGCACCGGCCGGAGAATACAAATCGACGCTCGCTCCTGTTTTTGTAAGAATCGATTGACCGCCTGAAATCTGCTTCCTTTGGTTTGGCAGCACGTTCTTTTTGCCCGATCCGGAAACACCAACTTCGCTGATTGATGGCTCTCCGGAAAACCGTTCGATCACCTCTCCGTTTCTCCCCACAATTTCAAAGGATCCCTCACTATGCAAAATCGTCACCCTGCCGGGAAGTACGACCGAAAACTATTGTCCGCAACAGACAACCCGGCCAGAGGGAAAACAAACTTTTCCCCGTTTACTAAAAGTCGAACCTTATCCCCTTCAACGGCAAGCAAGGTTCCCTCGATGGTCTTGCCCTGGGTATTGGTCCAATTGCGGGGCTTTGGCGACGATAACGCGGCATCCTGCGAGATGCCGGTTGAAAGGAAGAGGACAAGGCTCAACAGGCGAATCAAACTATACAAAAACAGCCTGTTTATCATGAGTTCGTGAATGAACGGATTGGTAGAAAATGCATATTCAAGCCCTGACATTAATCGGCCTGCGGTCTTCGGACTGGACAGGGGGAAAGAAGGGAGAATAATTTGGTTTTGAATCCATTCATCCTTAAACTATTATGGACCTTTGAGTTGAAAGTCAAGGTCACTCCTAAAGTGTTTTTCCAGGAACCCGGCACAACGGTGGCGCGAATGTTGATGTGCACGGGATATGTTTTCTCTGGAAAGGCTTACACGAATATTCGACGGGCACCGTTATGAATCCTACGACGAGGTTTTGCGATTGTTTTGTATAGTCGTAAATCAGCGAATTGATTCCCATGACCAAAATAATAAATAGGTACAGTCAATGTGATCGAGAGCATGAATGAGCCGGATGCACGAATGGGAATCAACATTTGTCCTGAATCGAACGGCAGAGGGATAAGGCTGCTTCGGAGGATCAAAGACCCAACGGGTCTGGACATGTCAGCCCGGGTTAAAGCGAGTAAGCGAGAGACACCCCGGGGATAATGCGATATACGAAATAAGCCCTGTAAGGGTGAGATAACGGTTGTCGGTGCCCTTCAGGCCCCACTTGTGTTCGGAAATCCTACCTGGGTCGACAGTCGCTGAACGCTCCTTTTGACCTCGGATGACCTGTTACGACCGTTGGCCCTGTTTACGATATTTACCTCTTTCTCTACTGCCATTTTGACCTGTCACCAGTGAGGCGCGTGGAAAGGGCATTTGCACCATTCTGCTAAACCTCTAGTTCAGATCGGTTTCGAAGTAGTAGGTTCTGCGGGTTGTTGAGCCGTCCGACCACTTGATAGAGATTTTGGCGGGACCTTTGGGATTGGCGGGAGCACCAAAAAACAGGTCGGACGACGATTGGCTCAGGTAGCCGTTCCCGGCATAGTATTCCGCCGTCTGGGTGGGGAAACCGGGAATCTCAACCGAGACCCGGGCTCCGGGGACCGGTTTGCCGGTAAAATCGAGCTGCACCTTCAGTGGTTGGAACCGCCTTTTGGGTTCGTAGTTGATGTAGGGAACGGGATCCGAGTTGTTCATGGTGCAGATCAGGTCCGCGCGGTGGTCCGCATTGAGGTCGGTCACGATGGCGGCTCTGCCGCTGCCAAACATCACCAGACCGCTCTGATCGGGGGATAGTGGAAAGAAAGGGGACGCTGTCGATCCGGTGCCGAGGAACAAACGGGAAACGCCACCGTTGCCGGGGTCCGGAGTTCCAATTGTCGGTTCGGCATCATTGTGCAGGACAAAGGCGTCGCATCTCCCGTCGAAATTAAAATCAGTGAGAACGATGCCGTAAGCCGGTGCCACCTGGGCTCCCTGCGGCAGAGGACGGAAGGTAAACCTGGCGGCACCGTCGTTGATCAGAATACCGGTGCGCATCTCGGTAACGGTTGCGACAGGCTTCGATTCTGTATCAAAGCCAAATAGAGATTTCGCCTGTGCCGCGAAGTTTTTCGGCGTTTTGTATTTTTTGCCGATGGAGGGGATGCCGGCCCATTTTGACCATCCTTCGGTAGGTAGCATTTTGCCATTTTCCTTCTTCGCAAAGACTATGGCCGGGGCGGTTACATCCGGGAAGTTTTTGGTATAGACGTGAGTGGCGTCGTTTCCGGAATTGGTACCCATGTTGGAAAGCAGATAGTCGATGTCGCCGTCGTTATCGATATCTCTACCGGTGATTCCGTTCCACCGACCTTTCAGGTTTGCCAGACCTGATTTTTGGGTGGCGTTGGTTAGAGTGCCTTTTTCATTGAGCCACAGCTGCGGGGTTCCCCAGTCGTGGGTGAGTAACAGATCGAGCCAGCCGTCATTATTGGTGTCGGTCCAGATTGCACCGGTAACCATTCCGGAGCCGGCGAGGCCTTTGGCGACTGAATCGGCGGCGTCAACGAACTTCGCTTTGCCCTGGTTCTGCAGTAACAAATTTTGACCGGCCTGCGGGTAGTTTGATTTTCTCATCCTGCACCCGACGTAAAGATCCACATCCCCGTCTTTGTCGTAGTCGGCAGCTGCTACCGCACTGGTGATCTCTTTGACGGGGGGCAGGTAGCCTTTCGGAGCGAGTGCATACTGGCCGTTGCCGAGATTCAAACACAGGCGGTCCCAGAGAACGAAGTCGCTTTTACCATATTCCAGCCCTCCGTCTCCGAGAAACAGGTCCAGATCACCGTCGTTGTCGGCGTCGAAAAACAGCGGAAAAGTTTCCTCTGTGATATCTGCAATCATAAAAGGCTGTTTGAAGCGCAGAATAGCGGGAGTGGGGGAGATAAAGCGGGCTTTGATGTTGGTTGAGCCGGTAATATAGATTTCCGACAGCCCGTCCCGGTCGAGATCGGCTGCAGCGATTCCCGGACCGGCATTGGCGAGGCTTTGCGGCAGCATGGGTTGGGCGAGGCTGGTGGAAAAAGGCGTTTCGGTGTAGCCGGTATTCTTCAGTGAACCGATCCCGCGAAACAGAGGGGCTCTGCCTGCGTTTGAGACCGGAATGTCTGAGGTGGAACCTTCCTTCACAGTGTATCGAAAACCGGGCTTGAGGTTTTTGAATGTGCCGGTAGTGCGGGTACCGGGCCAGCGGAAAGAAACCCGGTTGATACCGCTTGCTTTGCCGATCCCGACATGAATCGCTTCAGGATCGGCGGATTTAAAACTACCTGTTGGATAGAGTTGCTGCAGCAGACCCTGGCGTCCAATTAAAGCCAACATCTGAACTCCGACTCCGTCACGATTGGATTTATCCCCGTCGAAATCAAACACCACTCTCGGTTCCTGAGAATGATTTCTATATATAGTAACTCCTTCGTTGAGCCGGTTTACAACGAGGTCGAGGTCGCCGTCGCCATCGAGATCACCCTGACTGGCGCAATAGCTCATTCCGTTGTGATCGAGTCCCCATTGTTTGCCTGCGTCTTCAAACTCCCAGCCGCCCCTGTTGCGAAACGCTTTGTCCGGCTGGGGGTTGGCCGGTTGTTGCGCGAGGATGTCCCAGCGTGTTTTGCCTTTCAGATTTTCCCCGGTGAGCTCCCGGCCCGGCAGTGATGTCACGGCGCGGGCTTCGCCGGTTGCGAGGAATATATCGATTTTTCCATCACAGTCGTAATCTCCGGATTTCACCGCCCAGGTTGCACCGGTATAGCTGAGCCCGGCCATTCTTGCGACTTCTTCAAAGCGTGTCGTCCCTGTATTGGCCAACAGTACATTTCTGGCGACCTGACGGGTGCCGCCACTGGTCAGGTTTTTTACTATATCGCCGGGAAAGGGTTCGCCGTAGTTGAGGCGGGCTTCGTGAGTTAGAGGGGCGTAACTGGTAGCGAAAAAATCTATCAGCAGGTCGTTATTGAAATCCGCAGCGGCGGCTCCCCGCGAAAACCAGGGCGAACAGGGGATGCTGGTTCGGCCAACTTCGGCGAGGCGACTGCCGCTTGTCTGCCGGTAAAAAAGATCGGGACCGTGACTGTCATTGCCGGTATAGAGATCCGCCCTCAGGTCGCTGTCGAGATCCCACCAGATATGCGCCGTCCCGTAGGAGCGGCCCAAAGCGATACCTGTGTCCGGAACCACCAGTTTGCCTTTGCGGTTATTGATAAACAGAACATCCGAAAGCCCGGCTTCGACCCACTGCGGTTTTTTGTCTTTGTCGTAGTAGGCGAGGTAGGACCGCTCCAGCAGAGGATCTTTGATCCGGGCCACGCCGTTTTGATCGACCACTTCTATTTTGTCCGGGCGGCCGCTTTCCGGTTCGTAGTGGTAGGTTTGCACAAACAGATCGAGCCAACCGTCGCCGTTAAAGTCGACAAAGCTCGCGCCGAGAGATCCGCCATTTAGATTAACGCCGTATTCTGCCGCCATGTCGACAAATTGAATTTTGCCCTGTCGACTCAGGTTGATGAAAAGCTGATTGGGACTGCCAAAGTTTGCCACAAAAATATCCAGGTCGCCGTCCCGGTCGACATCTCCCATGATGGCCGTGGAGCCCCAGATTTCCGGTTTTCCGCCGACTTTCGATTCGGCCGTTTGATCAACGAACTGAAAGTCGTCGGTTTGCAGGTACAATTTATGCTCTGTGGTGGTTCCGGGAAAAAACAGGTCCAGTTTTCCGTCGCCGTCTACATCTCCGATCGCGCAGTTGCCGGTGGCCCAACCCTGAGCGTAGAGGCGCTTGAGTGGATGTTTGAGATCGAGTGGGTACGGGATATCAACCCCGATCTTCGGCCCCGGGATTGCCTCGAAAAGAGTGCTGCCGTTCCAACTGGATTTCGGATTCAGCTTTTCCGACTTTAAGAGACGGCTGTCTGCTGCAGCGATCTGGATTGCCACGGCAGTGAAAAAAAGAAGAAATCGGAAAAGGCGCATATGAAGGTTTGTCACGTGATCGGAAAGTTACGACATGAATATAAGTCGTGAAAAGGACCACGATTCATACGAATTTTGAAAATAAAGTCGAGTCTCAAACGATTGAAGAGCCCTATTTGCTGCGTAAAAACGTTGCGTCTTGCTGTGAAACCGGCAGATTTTCGAATGGATACCGCATTGGTAACTTGCCCGACGTGTTTTGAGACGTTTCAGGTCGTACTTCCGGGTTCGGGAGAAGTTCCCTGCGAGCTGGATTACGATTGTGAAATCTGTTGCCGACCTATGGTGATCCAGTGCTGGTTGAGTGAGGTTGATGACACGGTGTATGCTGAGGCAGTCGGTATGGATGATTGAATTGGCTTCTGCTTCGGAATAACTTGTCTGTATCCCGGAACGGCCCCGCTGAGCTTGAACGAATTTCCCGGAAGTGTAATCTACTACGCAAAGGCAACTTTTCCGTATTGGGTTGCATGCTTCGGTTTGAAGCGGTTCTCCCGGAGCGCGCGTCCTTTTCGGTTTTCAGTTCGGTGTTATACATGCGGAAAATCCGCCCCACCTGGTTGGTGAGGCGGATTTTCTATTGCCTGGCGGCGGTCATACGACCTTTTTGCCCGTTGCTGCCTGATAAAGAAATAAAACCACTGCGACTACACCGAGTATCCAGCCGAAATACACTGCCACACCCATGAGTCTGGAATATCCGAGTATTCCGGAAATGATCGCGAGGCATAATAAAATAATAGCGAGTTTTTTCATCAATCACGATTGGGTAACAGTTTCTTCGATCATGTCGAGAGTGCGAAGATGGCTCTCGATTCGGGGGATCAGACTCCGGTTGTATAGAATTCGGCAGTAGGGCATCAACCACTCTTCTCCGGTGGCTTCCTGGTAGTCATAGAGTCCTTTTTTCTCACCTTGTGCGAGTGCTTCGATGGCTGATTCTTCTCCCAGAAAGTTGGCTGTGATTTGCACTGCTTTGGTAAAGATACCCCAGGCCCCGGCATCTTCGTCCGGCTCGCCTCCCATTTCGACAATGTTCGCTTCCAGCTCCAGGACGGACCGGATGTGTTCATCGCGGATTCGACGGAGTTGGCTGACGGCGGGTTCCGTTTCGAACCTCTCGATTGCCAGATCGTAAGCTTCAACAGCAGAGCGTTCACCGCGCAGCATCTTGTTACACATTTCAACGCATTGGGCGGTATCGGATTCGGTTAGTGTATTCATACGACTTTGTATGTGCTCGAATCGTGCCGATTGCCCTGAACCCAATGTTTTAAAGGGATACAGCGAAATTTATACCTTTATTTTGGCAGGTTTTCTTGCATTTCGCAGCAATGTTTCATGCAAGGCGCATGAGGTTTTGTTACAAAAAAAATCCGGCCGGAACTGAGTCCGGCCGGATTGGAGGAGGGGGGAATTGTAGGAGGAATTAGTTGTGCTTCGAGGATTAAACGGTTTTTCTACCGGTCACCAGGCCGATCACGAGGAGTACGATTGCGATC